>JAKOWL010000073.1 GCA_029781535.1 Pseudomonadota bacterium | reverse complement strand
GAGTGCTGTACCATCCATGATAGAATCCCCCGCCGCGATTTTTTCTCCATTCTCGCAAATGCCCGCGTATTGTTGATTCCGTCATTGGTGGATGGGGTGCCGAACAGTCTGTATGAAGCCATGGCCCTAGGTGCCTTGCCCATTGTTTCACCTCTTGAGACCATTCGTTCCGTGGTTGAAGATGGAAAGAATGTGCTTTTCGCGCGAAACCTGTTTCCTCAGGAAATCGCTGATGCATTAACCCGTGCGATGACCGATAATGTTTTGGTGGATCAGGCTGTGCAAAACAATCTGGAACTTGTGAAGAGGCTGGCCGATCGATCTGTCATTGGAAAGCGTGTGATTGATTATTATGAATCGCTGGCATAACTGGTGTAAATATGGAACAGGATAATCAGTTTCCTCTGGTCACGGTAATCACCCCGGCTTATAACCGCGCCTCGTTTTTGGATGAAACAGTGAACAGTATCCTTTCGCAGGATTATCCCAATATTGAATATATTGTTCTCGATGATGGTTCAAAGGACAACACACAGGAAGTCATGGCGAAGTATCGGGATCGGGTCATTTTTGAGTCGCACCCAAACATGGGAGAAACGCGCACGGTGAACAAAGGCTTTGGGATGGCGCATGGTGAAATTGTGTGCGTGGTCAACTCAGACGATCCGCTCCTGAGTGGGGCTATCCGTGCAGGTGTTGAGGCGCTGCAGTCAAATCCCGATGCCCTTGTCGCTTACCCGGATTGGAACGAGATCGGCCCGGACTCCAGTTTGATTCGCTGCATGCAGCTTCCAGATTACGATATCGAAAGTATGTTAACCACGTTCAACGTAGGTATGGGCCCTGGCGTATTCATTCGCCGCTCGACGATTGAGCGATTTGGCGTGCGTGATCCGCAGTTCAATTATGTTGGTGATCTGGAGTTTTGGTTCCGTCTTGCATTGCACGGAAGGCTGGCACATATTCCCAGGGCGCTGGCTACCCATCGGATGCATCCTGGAGCAGCATCTGTGACCGATCAGGGAGCAAAAATGGCGGATGAGCTGGTACGCATGGTGCAAAAGATCTACTCCTTCGATGAAATCCCGCCGCGTGTTCAGCGTATTCGCCGACATGTATTGAGCAACGCACATTTTGTCGCAACGTTCTACTGTGGTGACGATCGCAAGGCTCGGAACCGCCATTTGTTCTGGTATTTTTGGTATGACCCGTGGAAATTGGTTGTAACCCTGTTCGGTGCACCTTACTGGATGCTGCACCGGGCTTTATCACGTGTAAAAAAGAAACTTATGAAGCCGCATGGCTCCATGTAGTTGTTGACAGGATACAAGCTTCCCATGACTGACACCCTGCCGCTCGTTACGATTATTACGCCCGCCTACAATCGCGCCTCATTCCTGGAT
>JAKOWL010000063.1 GCA_029781535.1 Pseudomonadota bacterium | reverse complement strand
GCCGTGTCACCATCCAGGCGCACCAGTCCGGCCTTCGGGGCAATCCGGTAGATGTAATCCACATAGGCCGGACTATGCACGCGCTTCAACTGCGCTTCGGAAGCTTCCGGTGCCTGATAATAGTCAAGCTGGGCATGGATATCCGATGTGGCAACTGCTCGCTGGATCGCAGTGATGCGGGCAGGGGATTCGGGATGCTGTCCGTCCATGATGTGTAGCAAAGTATCCGGGTGAGAAATGAAAGCTGTGTGCGACATGGTTAGCTTCCTATCTCATTCGTCAGTTGTTGGTATGTCTGTAGCCTGGGTGCAGCGATTTGGCCGCTTCCGGCTGCGGCCAGCACCGCACAATCCGGTTCATGCAGATGCCGGCAGTTATTGAAGCGGCAATGGCCAAGAAATGGTTTGAATTCCGGGAATGCCAGCTCCAATTGAATCTGGTTGAGATGGTGGACACCAAATTCCTGCAAGCCCGGGGAATCGATCAGGGTGCTCTGGTCATCAAGATGATAAAGATGGGCGGCCGTTGTGGTGTGTTTTCCGCTGTCCAGAACTTCACTGATCGTTTGCGTGCGGGCTTCTGCCTCTGGGACAAGTGCATTCACGATCGTGGATTTCCCCATCCCGGATTGGCCCACAAGCACGCTGCTTTGGTGACGTAGATAAGGCTGTAGCGGCGTCACGTCTTGTGTTGCAGCGAGCTTCAGTACCGCATAGCCTAGCTGTTCATAAATGTGCAGCCTGTTTTGTGCATCGCTTTCATCGTTCAGGTCGCACTTGTTCAGCACAATCAGCGGACGTATGCCTGCAACTTCGGCGGCGACCAGGCAACGGTTCAGCAATCCTTCGTAGAAACTGGGCTGGGTGGCCAATACGATAATCGCCTGGGTGACGTTGGCAGCCAGCATCTTGCTCTTGTATGCGCTGCTGCGGTAGAGCAAGGTCTTGCGTGGCAGGAATTTTTCCACGACCCCTTCATTAGAGGCAGTCTGAGTGAGTTGCACGATATCGCCGCAGGCCAAGTCGGTTTTTTTACCGCGTGTCACGCAGCTTAAACGCGAACGATTTGGGAGCTCAACTTGATAACGTTTGCCGTATGCTGCGACGACCAAGCCTTGCAGTGACATGCCGGCCGTTACTTGAACTGATAGTAAGTCTGGTTCAGATAGGCTGCAACATTCAGCTCATCTTCATCGAACCATTTCAAGCCTAGCATGGTATTGCAATTGCGTACTTGGGTCACAAGGCCTTTTGCGCTTTTTACCTTATGGTCTTCGCGCGTGTAGATACCGGAGCCGTCGCCGCCAAAACTGCTGGCGTGGCAACTGATGCAGTGTTTTTCCAGCAAGGCCTTACCGGCTTTGGCATCGGCATGTGCAAACATGGTTTCCGCTTGCGTCGTGGAGCAGAAGAAAATTGCCAGCAGGGCTATCAGTGTTCTCATGTCGTTTCCTTTATGCTGTCAGATATGGGGCAAGCTTGGCGATGCGGATGCTGGCCGGGGGGTGTGAATCGTAAAAATTCGAATGCACAGGGTCAGGCGTCAGCGTGGAGGCGTTGTCACGGTAAAGCTTGACCAATGCATGTACCAGATGCTGGGCATTGGCATGTTTGGCCGCATAGTCATCCGCTTCGAACTCGTTCTTGCGTGAGTAGCCGGCCATGAATGGACGCAATACAAACAGGAAGAGCGGGGAGACTAGCAAGAATAGCAGCAAAGCCATGTGACTGCTGCTTTCTGTGACGCCCAAGCCTTGGTAGAACCATGGCTGCTGGGCTAGCCAGCCAAGCAATGCTAAGCCTGCAAAGCTCAATACGAACATTAAAATAATACGCTTGATGACATGATTGTGTCTGAAATGACCAAGCTCATGTGCCAGCACAGCTTCGATTTCATCTGTATCCAGGCGTTCAAGCAGAGTGTCGAAGAACACCACGCGCTTGCTGTTGCCGAAGCCGGTAAAGTAGGCATTGCCATGGCCGGAGCGTGTCGAGCCGTCCATCACGAACAGCCCTTGTGACTTGAACCCGCATTTCTGCAACAGTGCCTCGATACGGGTCTTGAGCGCATCGTCTGTCAAGGGGGTGAATTTGTTGAACAATGGGGCGATGAATGTCGGGTAGATAGCCAATATCAGCAGGTTGAATATGCTCCACACCAGCCACAGGTAGAACCACCAATACTGCCCGGCACCTTTCATCAGCCAGAGTGCTGCAAACAAAATAGGAGCGCCTAGCACAATGCCGACCAGGGTATGTTTGACCAAGTCAACCCAGAACATTTTAGGCGACATTTTGTTGAACCCGAATTTTTCATCAATGGTGAAAGTATGGTAGTAATCGAAAGGCAGTTCCAGGATGGCGCTGATGAGCAAGGCGCTGCAGATCACAAGCGCACCGCGGATGATCTCGTGATCCGGTAATACGTTCGCCCAATGACTATCCAGCCATTGCAGTCCTCCGCCCAGCGTGAAAGCCAACAATAGCAGGACCTCGACAGCCATTTCTTTGATGGCGAGCCTGGTCTTCGCGATCGAATAGTCAGCGGCCTTTTGATGCGCGTCCAGACTGATCTTCTCGGCAAATGCTTCTGGCACCTGCCCGCGTTTGGCTTGTACGTGTGCGATTTGCCGGCTGGCTAGCCAGTATTTGACGATACTGGTGCCGAGCAAAAGAATCACAAAAATAAGTGTAAAAGTGTGTGTCATCTGGTGTGTATAAAAGTTAAACTAATACTCTTCTGAAACAATTGTAAGGCTTTAGTTCATGTAACTAAGGTTATCGGCGTTATTTTAATGGAAATCACGATGGCAGAAAGTAAAAACGACAATAATTTGATTTGGCTGGATATGGAAATGAGCGGCTTGCTGCCTGATAGCGACCGTATTCTGGAACTTGCGGCGGTGGTGACAGATGCAGAACTGAATGTACTGGCAGAGTCACCGGTGCTGGTGGTGCATCAAAGCGATGCAGTCCTGGGTGGCATGGATGCCTGGAACAAAGGCACACACGGTCGGAGTGGATTGATTGATAAGGTCAAAGCATCTCTGCTGGACGAAGCTGCCGCTACAGCGCAAATGCTGGAGTTCCTCAAGGAATATGTGCCGGCGGGCAAGTCACCGATGTGTGGCAACTCGATATGTCAGGACAGGCGCTTCATGGCGCGCTACATGCCTGAACTGGAGGCATATTTCCACTACCGCAATCTGGATGTCAGTGTGTTCAAAGAGCTAGCCCGGCGCTGGAAACCGGAAATCTACAATGGATTCAAAAAAGCCAGCAGACATGAGGCGCTGGCTGACATCTATGAATCCATCGATGAGCTGAAATACTACCGGGAGCATTTTCTGGTCAAATAGCGGACTTTACCTCTTATCACACTTTCTCATGCACATGCGCGTTCATTGCTGAAATGATTGCTCTGTAAGCCAATCTGGATGTGGTTTGCAGGGCGATGGCCAGGATAATGAAAATAAAAAAGGGCGTAACGCGATTTGCAATTACGCCCCCAGGGAGGAGAAGTTAGCTTTGGAGAAGCTGATTTTATACTAGCATCAACTGTGCCAACTTCTCACTATGCTGCCCTAATGTGTTGTTATAGAGTGCCAGATAGCTAACTGCGCGTGTTCCCCAGCTTAAATCCTGTTTCATGCCGTTTATTTGTATGTTTTTCCAGGTGGGTTTGTCTTTCCAGACACTCAGTGCGCGCTGAATTGTGACCAAGAGTGACAATTCGCTGACATTTTCCAGTACAAATCCGGTAGCAGTGTGATGTTTTAGGCTTGATTCGTTGGTGTCGCACACCGAGTCTGCAAGCCCGCCGGTACGGGTCACGATAGGCGGTGTGCCATAAGCCAGGCCGTATAGCTGGTTCAGCCCGCAAGGCTCAAAACGTGAGGGCATGATGAACATGTCTGCGCCAGCCATGATGTTGTGAGAAAGATGCTCATGGTATCCGTTAGTCATACTCACCTGGGAAGGAAAGCGCTGTGCCATGTCGTTGAATGCCGATTCCAGCGGCTTTTCTCCGCTTCCAAGAATGGCGAATTGACAGCCTGCCTTGACCAGTTCAGGCATGATGCCCGGTAATAAATCCAGTCCTTTTTGATGAGTGAGACGACTCACAACGCCTAAAATCGGGGCATCCGCATCAACATGAAGGCCAAGATGTTTTTGCAGGTTTGCCTTGATGGTTTTTTTGCCGTCCAGTTTTACGCTGCTGTAATGTTTGCGGAGATGGGTGTCCTTTTCCGGGTTCCATTCATTGCTGTCTATCCCGTTGAGTATGCCGACCAGATCATCTGCACGGCTCTTCAGCAAACCTTGCATGCCAAATCCGTAAGCCTCAGTCTGAATCTCTTTCGCATAAGTCGGGCTGACCGTGCTCAGTTTGTCAGCATAAAAGACACCGGCTTTCAGAAAAGAGATTTGCCCATAATATTCCAAGCCGTTGATTTGGAAACTGTTTACCGGTAGAGCCAGTGTGTGTAGCCAGCCAGGGTGGAAATTGCCCTGGAATGCAATATTATGGATGCTCAAGATGGATTTGGCAGGGGAGTGGTCTACCAGTTTCATGTAAGCAGGTGCCAGTCCTGTCTGCCAATCGTTACAATGGACTAAATCCGGCTTCCAGTCAGGCAGCGGGCTATTCGTGCCGGCCAGTATGCTGGCAATACGCGAAAGTACAGCGAACCGGAGCGGATTATCCAGCCAGTCATGGCCTAGTGAATCATTGTACGGGCCGCCGTTCCTTTCATAGAGAAAGGTATTTTGTATTGCAATCACTTCCAGGTCGCTATCCGGCATCTTGCCCAGGACCAAGTTGCAATGCTGTCCGAATACGATTAGCCTGGCTACCTCACGAGCGTTTTGCAGCTTGGAAAATACCGCGTTATATCCAGGAATCAGCACCCGGATGGAACCGCTAAACTGGGGGAGTGCCTGTACTGCTTTAGGGAGCGCGCCACTGACGTCTGCCAGTCCACCGGTCTTGATGAGTGGGTATGCTTCGGATGTGACAAATAGAATATTCAAAATGACGCCCCTGACAACTTGTAGTAATTATATTATTTATATAATTTAGCAGTCTATTATAGTGGCTTCATGCCGTTTTTGCAGGTGGATTGTGCCGCCAGGTACAGGTTTATTAATTAAATCATGATTATTTGTTGAATTGATGGGGGATCAGGCTGAATCCAATCCACAAGAAGGCCAGCCCAAAAAACAGACTCAGTGCAACATATGAACTGGCCACTAAAAATTCATCGCGGCGAAGCAGATGGAAGGTTTCAAGGCCGAAAGCTGAAAAGGTGGTATACCCGCCGCATATGCCAGTGAACAGGAATACCCTGGCTTCTGGAGTAAAGTAATCTTCCTTTACTGCCAGACCAGCCAGAACTCCAATCAAAAGACAACCTAGTACGTTGATAAGGAAGGTTCCTAAGGGAAACTTCCAGTTGACCGTTTGATGCAATACCCAGCCACTGAATTTATATCTTGCAACAGAGCCTATCGCGCCGCCTAACGCAACCAACAATTCGAGTCTCATATTTAATCCCGGTTCTTTTCTGAGGAAAGTATAACAAGTACGGTCTGCATGTGCCATCCATGTGGGGGTATTTCAAAAATGGGATGACTGATTCATGAGAAAATAAAAGCCTCCCTGAATTTGTCAGGGAGGCTAAGGTTTAAGTCAGCATGCTATCAGCTGTTACAGTTGTGACTAATAATATTATAGTTAAAAGAATTATTTCTGCTGGGTTTCCACCATCACCATTGGCGCTTCCTCCTGGCCGCTTTCGGCTTTTTTCTGCCAACTGGCCGATTTGCGCGGGCCACGTTGTTTTGCCGGTTCGGCAGGGGTTTCCGCTTTTGCTTCCGTTTTGGTCTCCACGAGCTCCAATCCGCTGGCAGCCAAGTCTACAGGTTTTGCTGCTTTAGGTTTGCGTGTAGCTGGTTTAGGTTTCTTCTCGGTTTTTGCCGGTGCTTTTTCCGCCTCAGTGATGGTGACTTCAATCACGTCTTCTGCGCTCGCTTTCACCTCTTTGGCTGGACGCTGTTTCCCTTTACCACGGCCGGATGAGGCAGATGGTGTTTTTTCTGCAGCTTCTGTAGCCGTTTCTTGAACCTCTGCTTTAGGTGCAGGTGCAGTTTCAGTGATGGTTTGGATTGGCGCGGTTAGCACTTCAGGTTGAACATTTTTAATTATTTCAGCCTGGATGGTCTCTGGAGCGGCAACCGCTTGGTCCTGCAGCAGGTTTTCGCTGCTGCGTTCTGCACGATCACCCCCGCGGTTGCGGTTCCTGCCGCCACGGCGGCGGCGTCTGCCGCGTTCTTGGGTAGCTTCTGCAGAATTGCCGGCTACTGCTGTTGGCGCAACTTCCGTTTGTGGACGCTCTGTCTTTTGGTCGTTCTTGGCAGAGGCTTGCGGTTTGGCCTGATTCTGCTTGTCATGCGTCAACTTGGCCTGAGCCTGGTTCTGTGCTTCAGGACGACTGGCTTGTTGGCGGTCACGGTCTTTGCCACGGTTACGGTTTCTGTCGCGTCCGCGGTTCCTGTCGCGATTGTTCTCACGTGATGCGGTGGTTTTGTCTTCCGATGGTGTTTCCGTCTGCACAGCGCCTACGCCGCCCAGCCATTTCTTGATCTTGCTGAAGAAAGAGGCGGTCTTGACGGGTTCTGCAGGTTTTTCCTCGACTATCGGTGCAGCGGTTGCCGGCGTGATGCCTTTTACCACTGCTTCAGGTGCTTGAGGTTTTCCCTGCTGGTTCAGCCCGCGCTCATAAGCAGTTTCCGGCGGCACTTCGACGAGTTTGTAGCTGGCGCGGCTTGCCTCTTCGTTCAAATCGTCTACTTTGATGCGGGTGACACGATAGTTAGGCGTTTCCAGATGGATGTTTGGAATCAACACGACTTCGCAGCCAGTACGCTGTTCGATCTTGTGGATGTCCGCGCGCTTCTCGTTCAGCAGGAACGTAGCTGCTTCTACAGGCAGTTGTACCTGCACCATGGCGCTGTTCTCTTTCATGGCTTCTTCTTGCGTGATGCGCAGGATGTGCAGCGCAGTGGATTCGATGCCACGGATATGGCCTGTACCATTGCAACGTGGGCAGGTCTCATGGTTTGTTTCACCCAGGCTAGGACGCAGGCGCTGGCGAGACAGCTCCAGCAAGCCAAAGCGAGAAATCTTGCCAGTCTGGATGCGGGCGCGGTCAATATGCAGAGCATCCCGCAGGGCGTTCTCTACATCACGCTGGTTGCGCTGGTTTTCCATATCGATGAAGTCAATCACCACCAGACCGCCCAGATCGCGCAGGCGTAGCTGGCGCGCCACTTCCTCGGCGGCTTCAAGATTGGTATTGAACGCAGTCTGTTCGATGTCTGCACCGCGAATGGAGCGTCCGGAGTTGACGTCGATAGACACCAGCGCTTCCGTGTGGTCAATGACGATTGCGCCACCGGAAGGCAGGCGCACTTCACGTGCGAAGGCACTTTCGATCTGATGTTCGATCTGGAAACGTGAGAATAGAGGGATCTCGTCCTGATACAGTTTGACGCGCGGCACGTTGCCAGGCATCACATGGTTCATGAACTGCACGGCTTGCTCGTACACGTCAGGTGTATCGATCAATATCTCGCCGATATCCGCGCTGAAATAATCACGAATGGCACGGATGACCAAACTGCCTTCCTGGTAGATCAGGAAGGCGCCAGCCTGGATGTTCGACGCATCTTCGATGGCGGTCCATAGCTGGGTCAGGTAGTTCAAGTCCCATTGCAGCTCTTCTGCAGTGCGGCCGATGCCAGCAGTGCGTGCGATAATGCTCATGCCTTTTGGCACATTCAACTGATCCATCACGTCACGTAACTCGTTACGGTCTTCACCTTCTACACGACGAGATACACCGCCACCGCGCGGGTTATTTGGCATCAGCACCAGATAACGGCCAGCCAGTGAAATGTAAGTGGTGAGCGCGGCACCTTTGCTACCGCGTTCATCTTTGTCCACTTGGACAATCAGTTCTTGACCTTCCTTGATCTGGTCTTGGATCTTGCCACGGCCGCCTTCTGATTTGTCCTGGAAATAACTGCGTGAAATTTCCTTGAATGGCAGGAAACCGTGCCTGTCAGTACCGTAGTCTACGAACGCCGCTTCCAGAGATGGCTCGATGCGTGTGATGACACCTTTGTAGATGTTGCTTTTACGCTGCTCTTTGCCGGCGTGTTCGATATCCAGGTCAATGAGCTTTTGTCCGTCAACAATCGCAACGCGGAGTTCTTCTTCCTGCGTTGCATTAAATAACATACGTTTCATTTGTTCTCCCGCGCGTAGGCAGGCAGACAGACCATACAGTCAAAAGTGCTGAAGATGTCGCTGGTCTAGCCAAGCGAAGGTGGTAGGGATGCCGAGAGCTATTGGTGTCGGCAAAACGTCAGCGCAATGCGCTTTATGTCATATGCAAAGTAATCAAACTGGACGCATGGCGATACATAGCCGGATGCGCGAAAGAAAGCTTGTACTTTTCCCCAAAAAATTTATACCAAGTTTGTAAATTTGGCTATAAATTTCGTTAAAATTCTATCTTCAGTCAACTTTAGTCGTGCTTAATCTTTTTAGATATTATCTGCCGCGACTACAGCGCAATTTTTGTTTTATCGCTACTTGATGATGGCGAGCGGTATTAGCCAAGTATTTTTTGTCACATTTTGGTGTGCTGGCAGGGTCTTAAAACCTACAAAAACCAACAACTTGCACAGTATAGGCGTTATCTCGAATTTAAGCAAAAAACTCAGTAAGTTTTTTATCATAGCAAATGTCAGACACATCAAAAAACCATTTAAACATCTCTGCCGTCAATTACCATGATGTAGATGAATCGAGTGCAGGGCAGCGTATTGATAATTTTTTACTGAAAACGCTGAAAGGTGTGCCCAAAAGCCATGTTTATCGCATTTTGCGCAGTGGTGAGGTGCGCGTAAACAAAGGCCGTATTGATGCCAGCTACAAGCTTGTGTTGGGAGATGTGGTTCGTATACCGCCGGTAAGAATGGCTGAGAAGGAAAACGCGCCTGGCATACCGAACAAGCAGGTTGAGAAGAAGCTAGAGCCATTCATCATTTTCGAAGACGATGCTTTGTTGGTGCTGAACAAGCCTGCAGGTTTGGCTGTGCATGGTGGAAGCGGGGTCAGTCGCGGCGTGATTGAGCAGTTGCGGCTGGAAAGACCGAAAGCGAAGTTTCTAGAATTAGTGCATCGGCTGGATCGGGAAACGTCCGGTGTGTTGCTTCTGGCCAAGAAAAGGCAGGCTCTGGTCACTCTACACGATGCGATTCGCAACAATCAAACCGATAAGCGTTACTTGGCATTGGTGTCGGGTGAGTGGATAGAAGCAAAGAAGCGTGTGGTGCTGGATTTGCAGAAGTACGTGTTGCC
>JAKOWL010000058.1 GCA_029781535.1 Pseudomonadota bacterium | reverse complement strand
GCAGGGGGATTGTTGGTATATTCAGGCCCTTACCGCCGACGCCCGGGACCCAGTCCGGTATCTTGATCTTGTTAAGCCCCTCAATGAACCAGTTGATGCCCTTGATGATGAAGTTAATGGCGCTCTTGATTCCGCTGACAATACCGTACCAAATTCCAAGCACTATATTTTTTATGCCCTCAAAGATATTGGAGAACACCTTACCGAACCCTTCAATCGCCTTACATATAGCATCACAAATATTGCTGAAAAAATCTTTTATCACATTCCAGACGCCATCCCAGTCTCCTTTAATAATATCAAGTACTGTTTTTATTACTGATGCAATAGCTTTCATGATGGGCTCTATTACAGGCCGCATTGCCTGGAATACGCTCATCACAAGCGGCAAGACAACCTGGGCGAGCTCGTTGAATATGGCAAGCAGTGGCGGCATAATGACCTGTACGATCTCGTTTATAAGGTCCATTAATGGCGGGAGCACGGTCTCGGTATATTCATTGAACAATTCTATCAGCACCGGCATGATAGCATCAATTATCTGGCTGAAAAGCTCTATCAATGGCGGCAATAGTGTGTCTATGATCTGCGAAAACAGTTCCATCAATGGCGGCAACACTGCGCTGATGACATTGTTAAACAAGTCGATAAATGGCGGCAGGATGTCATTTACAATAATCTCCAATAGGTCGATTAGAGGCGGCAAGATAGCCTGTATAATTCCGGAGAACAACTCTATAATCGGCGGCAATACAGCCTGGAATATTTCCGTGAACAATTCGATGACCGATGGCAATATATCTGAGGCTATCTGCGAAAATAGGTCTATCATCGGCGGCAAGGCGTTTTGAATTAAATCCATCAAAAAAGGTAAAACTGCTGCGACAGCCTCGCCTAATGAGTTCATAACGTTTCCCAGCACTTCTTGTATCATTGGCATGTTCGCAAGGACGAATTCGGCAAATTCCTGCATCATGGGAAGAATCGAAGCACCTATCCCGGTGGCCATGGCGCCAAACGAACGTTTGAGCTGGTCCATTGTGTCGGTGAACAGAACGCCTGCATCCACCGCTTCATCGCTAATCACAAGCCCCAGATCATGTGCTTGTTGTTTCATCGCATCAATACTGCCGGCAGCCCCATTCAAAAGCGGCATGAGTTCAGACCCACTGCGGCCAAGCAGTTCATTTGCCAGCCTTGCCTTTTCCGTCCCGTCCTCCATGTTCTGCAAGGCAACCATGACTTCGTTGAATATGGTTTCCTGGTCTTTGAGGTTGCCGGTAGCATCCCGGACACTTATTCCTAGTCTGGCAAAATTGTCCGCGCCTTTTCCGACGCCCTTGTCGGCTTGGTCTACCTGCGATACAAGGGTTTTCATACCCATTTGCAGTTTTTCTATGTCCGTACCGCTCTGACTCAGAATGAATTCCCACTCCTGGAATCCCTGCCTACTGAGGCCTATTTTTTGAGACAGTTTATCTATTCTGTCCGTGGTTGCGGCTGTTTTTGTCGCCACGCCCATTAATGCCCCAGTTGCAGCAGTCGCACCGCCAACAATAGCAGTGCCCCATTTGGCAGCGGTTTTGATGCCACTTCCAAGCTTCGATGCAAAGCCCTCAGCCTTTTCCTCGGTTTTCGATATAGATTTTTCCGCTTCAGCGGTATCCACAAAAATGGAACCAAATAGCTTGAATATCTCCAATTGCCTCACCTGCCTTCGTGCTTCGCCACGACCGCCA
>JAKOWL010000057.1 GCA_029781535.1 Pseudomonadota bacterium | reverse complement strand
TTTTGCCGCGTCTTTTGACTTGACCAGTTCCATCATTTCGTGGTACGCATCGTCTCTTCGTTTTGCCCACTCGATTGTTTCGGGGTATTGTGGGCTGCCTTGTGACATAAAGCGATTTACTGACGCTTCATGACCTCCCGTCCCGCCGCAGATCGAATCTAAGTGCCTCGTGTACTCTTGGTACGTCATGATTGCTCCTCTGTTTGACTTCTGATTTAACTTCCCGATGACTTGATTATATCATGACGAAATCAAATTGTCAAGGGGTCTAGCACAAACTCAATGTTAAATTTTTTGTGCTAGACCCCTTGGCAAGCGTTTGTTGTCGGCTGAAAAGCCAGCGGGTTAGGCTGGATCTCTCGTTGATTTCAGCCGATTTACGCAGCATTGCTTCATAGTTGGCGGTTGTGGCATCCTGATCAACTTCATCGCGTAGTGATAGCCACTCCCACGCTCGCGGCGGATAGTAGCTTACCACGATGCGCGGCTGGGATTCCCGAAAGAAATCTTCAGCCGAAACAAATTCGACGCCAGCCTTTTCAGCCGCTAGACGATCATCTTCACTATCGCCGACCATGAGCGTTTCTGCCGGGGTGACGCCATGATCCGCCATTGCCTGAAGCAACATACCTGGGTTGGGCTTGCGCCATGATTCTGACCATAGGGGGGCATTTTCTTCGCCTACTGGCACAGGCGACCAATTCCCTTTTTTGCTTTGATAGCGAAAGCTCCAATAGGGCTTGGCGTCGATCTCTAGCGCTACAGTGTTGATTAGCTCAATCGTGCTTTCGGTTGTCCAGCCGTTTGCATTTGGATCGCCGATATCGCCACCTTCATCTCGCACAACTTGACGCCAGTGCTTCAGCCCGATATTGCCCTTGTTGGTCGCGATGGCAAATTTCACATTGGGATTCTGTTTCTTGTAGCGTCGCAAGCCAAGCCGCACGCCAGGCAGGAAAATAGTTGTGAATGGATGTACTAGCGTTCCGTCGAGGTCAAATATTACAAGTTTTTGTCGTTTCATTTTGCAAATTCCTTAGCTATTAACATATAGCTATTGTTGCCCATAATCATCGAAACCAACATAAGGATAAAGAGTGCTACCACGCAAATTGTTACTGTCTTCACGTGGTGGGCCAGCTTAAAGCCATTTGTCAAGCGACGACGACGGGGGGGGGCTTGTCGTCGTCGCTTGACGGGCTTTCGTCGCGCCGGCTTGCGCTTGCGACTCTCAAAGGTCAGCGTCGTCATATTCTGCTTGCTGCCCCTGATAGCTGTCCATACCAATGTACTCGACTTCATTGTCCGATACCGGTAGCGCTCCATAAGCCTGGCCACCGGTCAAACGCGGCTGCGACACTTGCTCGTCGATCATGGTGTAGCCTTTGCCACTATTCCCATTGCGCCCACCGATGGCACCGGCCAGGGATACCGCAATAGCGATGATAAAGGCCGAAAATGAGATGCCGACCAGCCAAACGCTCGCCGACATTGCACGCGCAATCAGATCGGTATTACCTGGGCTCCAAGTGCGTGTGATGCCGTCCAGGATGGCGTTAATTGCCTCATAGACTGTAGACGCAACGAAGAGCACAACTAGAATCACTACGATTGGGTTATTTTTTTTCACGATTCCCTCCTACTTCATGATCCATACACAGAGACGCACATAGCGCCCGATCATCTCGAAGCCAGTACGCACAG
>JAKOWL010000053.1 GCA_029781535.1 Pseudomonadota bacterium | reverse complement strand
GCCACATACCGCTATGCGGAGATCAGGGTTATTGCCGTTTTCGATTGCCCATTTTCTTACGTCGTATGCAACATTCAAATTTTCACGTTCATACAGGTTTTTATCTCGCCCAGCGTTCCCAGCGTATGGGGGATCGAGGAGTATCGCTGTGGTGCCAATGGTCGTAGTTGGAGTACGGGTTAGTACCCGTTTCCAGTCGCCACACGCCACGCGTACGCGGCGCATACGGGCGCTAAGCGCTTCGAACCAAGCGTAGATACCGCATTCGCCGCTTTCGGGAGTGTCACACGCTTTGAGTTGCGCGCCTGTGTAAACGCTGTACTTGTTAACGCCTGTACCATTATTGCCCAGGTGAACAATTTGGCGATTGACGCCGCGTCCAGAGTTGTTCAAGGTTGGTCGCTTTCGAGGTGTCCCTGCATGATTGGTATCGACGCGTACAAGTTTCCCGTCGATAACGCGCCACGGGCCTTTACCTTCGCACCAGCCAGAGCCCAACCAATTCGCCATGCCCCAAACCCACCAGCCTGCAATCTTGGCATCGAAGTAATCTGGATCACCCTCGATACTTTCACGCAAGCTTTCTTTGCGTGAGACAAGCCAGGCGTGCCTTGCGTGTAAATCATTCTCATTAGCGGGCCAATCAGCATGATAAGCGGTTTGTTGTGGGTCAAACTGGATGGCACGCCAAAAATTGGAGACTAGCGCACTATCATCATTAATCGTTTCGAAAAACGATGACGTAGCGCTCCATCCGGGACGGGCAAGCAATACCGCATTGCTCCCAAAAAATGGATCAACAAAATTCACCACGTCATGACCGAAGCGTTCCCAAATGGCATCCACCACGGTACTCTTGCCGCCGAAGTATGGGTATGGGCTCTTATGGCTTGACTTGCTCACCGGTGGGACAAATGTCGTAGTTATTGACATGATTGTTATTTACCTTTGACGTACTCCCACGGCTGAAGCGCGTGGGATTCTAGGGTCAAGCGGCAATTGCCGTCAGAGACGGTCTTACATCGCCTAACCTAAGAGTGGACGCCCCCACTCTGAAAATGTTTAGAGAAGCGTAATATTTGCTTTAATTGTTGTTGATTACAATCTTGACTTGGAGCTAAAAACCTGCGCATTCCGGCATTGCTCCATCGGATGACGATGACGCGATTAGTGGCCACAACAGTCTTATTGTTCATATAGCGCGTTCCATAGTTCGCCGGGAGCAACACCTAAAGCGGTTGCAATCTTCCGAACATTCTTTGATGACGGGAAACGGTTGCCGTTTTTGATCTGACTGAGCATCGCCGGACTAATGCCGGTCATTTGCGCCAATTGCGTAGGTTTCAGGTTTGCAGAGTGTAATAAATCTGAAAACTTAACGGTTACTTCCTGTACTTTCTCGTTGTCCATGTTCCCCCTTCTGTAAATAATGATTTCTGTTTTTACAATAAGCAAATGATACAACGGTATCTTTGCGTTGTCAATTGACAAAGCTTATCGTGCTGACCGTGGCGGATACCTGTCCTGCTCAAACAGGCACGATGGCACGCGCTATGTTTCGGCCAGCCTAATTATGGAAGAATTCAAACATGCGATCTCTGCAATGGAGTTGCCAAGCGCTGAAGAATTAGGACTATTACAGACCTCGCAAATCGAGCTATTAGCGGCGAAAATGACAAGCCTGGAGCAAAATACCGCAAAGGTGAGAAAATCGCTACACGTGGCCTCTACGGCGTTTGTGGACGGTATTATAGACTTGGACGAATTCAAAATTCAGAAAAATAGGCTAAATGATCAGCTTGCGGCGCTAGCACTTCAGCGGCAACAGATTGAGCGATCCATGCTCGACGAAGAGCACGCCGCACAACGCGTCAAACGTACCGAAGACTTCCTGGCTGAAGCACTCGCACGCCTTGACGGTGATGACGTGCGCTCTATCAATGCCTGGCTACGCTCTTGCGTATCGATCACGGTGCGAGATGGTCATATCGAATCAATTGATATCTTCTGACTGCAACTTTCAAACTAGTATGTCACGATACGCTAGTTAAGAGGTTGCACCCCTCGCCCCTTCCCCTCGCCCTTTCCCCAATACCTAGCGCCCACAATCGAAGCAGATCGTCTCCGTTTACGCATTTTTCAAACATTCTACACGCTGCTAACCGTGGCGTTTACGCGTTTACAGATGTTTACGCATTCCCTGACTTTTGAAATTTTTGCCGTTTACGCATTTTTCAATCGGCGTCTCACTAGATGTAGTGGTCGAAAACGCTATCGCTACTATATCTAGTGGTTAGCGCCTACAGGCGAGGGGGCGCGTTTACGCGTTTACAGATGTTTACACAATTCCCCAGGTTAGTCTATACACGTGTGCGCATAAGCGTGCGTGCGTGCGCATATGCATTATATTACCAAATAGCGTAAACATGTGTAAACGTAAGGTATACTATTAATATACTATATTATTAAATAGATAAATTAAAGGTAAAAGTGGTATACAATCGCTCACTATGCGATAAATTAAGCAAATCGTTTGTTTACGCATTAAGATAAAATGCGTAAACATTGTGTAAACATAGCCCAAAATGCGTAAACATGTAAGGTTGGGCGGCACGTCCTTTCGGCGATTGTAAGCGCTAAAATGCGTAAATTACACAAACCGATAGTGAAAAACGCCTGTGTAATTCAAGTTTTGCACAAGCCGATAGTGTAAACTGATTGTGCAGTTAGGCGAAAACGCACAAGTCGATAGCACAAAACGCTTGTGCAAAATTTGACTTGCACAAGCCGATAGTGTAAACTGATTGTGCAGTTAGGCGAAAACGCACAAGTCGATAGCGCAAAACGCTTGTGCAAACTGATTGTGCGAAAATTTGAAGTGTTTCAACTAAAGGAGAAAGTATGTCACAGCGTATTAGCTTTTATCTGGACGATTTGCTAGCGGAACAACTCAAGGCGCTAGATGTGTCAATGTCGAGCTTTTTGCGTTCCGCAGTAGAAGACAAATTGAAGTCAATGGGCATAAAGGTTGTCACCCCCGCCACTGTGAGCGCTGAACAACTTCAAGCCTTGACGGATCGTGTGTCGGCGCTTGAGGCGTCTCTGGCGAAGCACAAAGAGTTTTGCCAGCAAGAATTCGATGATATGCCGGAGCTCATTACCAATGAGATGGTGGAGAAACTAAAGCCGTCGTGTTTCTATCATGAAGATTAGCAGTTAATCAATCAGTTCAGAACAACAAAGGAAAGGATGCAACCATGAAAAAAATAAACATGTTGATGGAAGAGGCGATGTTTGAAGAGATCAGCAAGATTCCAGATGTGACAATCTCTCAGTTTATTCGCGATGCCGTTAGCGCTAGGCTTGAGGCGTCGAAAGTCGTCAAAGAAGAAAGCGAATTCCGCCTAATGAAGTCCCAACTCGCCAAGCTTTCCGCCGATGTGCAACGTCTCGAAGCAGAATTGAAGTCGCTCAAAGCCCAGCCCCGCACCTCTGCAAGCTTTGCTGCAAGTCAATCGATTTACGTTCCTCAGTAATCGCCTGTAACGAATATTTACTCAAAGTAAAATTCATGCTTGACAACGGAATATAAGTGTGCTAGAATTATCGCTATCGAAGTTGATAGCGATAATTTTTTTCACCAAGAGGAAAACCATGATCAAGTTGAATACCAGCATCCCGCTGGATGAATGGAGCCGATTCCGCAAATTGACGCGGACAATGGAGGCATCTACGGCTTTGCGCCATGCGATCACAGAATGGAGCAATGCGCACGCGGAGAATACAGAGCCCGTCATTATGGATCGTGATCCACAAGTGGCTGATGCCCGACCTGGGCGACCATCGGTCAAACCCGGCATCAAAACGATGATTGTACACTTTCGGATCGAGCGCGAGGAGTGGGAGCGCTTCCTGGCGTTAAGCGTCGGCCTACTGCCCAATCAGGCCCCACTGAACGCTGTACGGTGGCTTGTTGCCACGCGTGGCGGCGATATGGAAGCGCTACAGCGGCAAGAAGAAGCGCTAGACCTACTTTGTAACGCTGACCTGTCGAGACTGCCCCACGCGGTTTTGCTATCGATTATCAACACAATGGCGGCTTTCGGTGCCATCTCGCAATCAGAGTTGCCCGCCTGGGCTTTGGAGTAAAGCGACATGAGTATCAATCTAGGAATGAATCTAGTTGTGGGCGTCAATGACTTCATTGAATCCGATCCGCGACTAGTGAAAAGCGCTAGAGATTCGATTTACGTTAGTGCGCAAGAGATTCACGCGTTTGGAATTGCTTGCAACCTTGGATTAATCGAAGCGCGCAGTATGGGCGAGCAGGTGGCGATCTCTGATGTGCTCTACTATCCGTCAGAGCATACCGGTACGAATCTGTTTGGCGTGCGAGTGGCCCGCTTATCTTATGAAAGCTATGACGTAGCGGTGGCGGCAGCGTCGATCTTCTCTGATCTTTCTGAGGATGGATATAGAGAAGTCGGCGTGAGGATGGATAGCTACTCAATCAAGCATCGGCCATCGAATCTCACGGAAAGCCAGCTTTACCGTTATGGCCTGACCACTGATTTTTCGTCATGGCTAATCGGCGCACAGTTCTATTTTGCGGCTTGCGGCTTTACCGTGGCCAATGATGATCTTCGGCTATTTTTGGAATGGCATTGGGTTTAGAAGAGAAGGAAGGAATGCAACCATGAACACAATTTTTGCATGGATCAAGCGCGTTTATGCTTCGCTGCTGGAACTTATCGAATTCTCTGTCACGGCTTTGTCAGATAGCGCCGTAACTGTAGCGCTGCGCGTCGCTCCGATTGTAGCCCCCGTACCAAACTCGATTGGGGTGTTCAACCTGACTTACACCGGCAAGAACTTGATTCAAGCCCTGATGTTCGCGGCGAGCATCGAAATCATGATGTTTGTGATGGTTGATCGTTGCGTGAGTATGTTGGACGGCTTCCTGGGCGGAAGCAAGAGCCACAAGCGCATGATGGCGATTACAGCGACGATTACCCTATTGCTGTGGCTGATCGTCACCGTCCTAGTGTACAAGCTTGAAAGTGCGGCTGGCGGCAATACGATCATGGCTGCAATGCCAACCTTTTCGCTTTTCGCAGCCTTTGCGCTTGGCGTCGGAAAATGGGACGCTGCATACAAGGCGCATGAGGCGGCAGAGAAAGCAGCAAAGGCCGAAAGTGCCCGCTTAGAGGCAGAGCGCTTGGCTATCGAGAATGAGCGCAAATTAAAGCTCCAGGAAGAGGAGCGGAAAGCGGCACAAGCTGAGGCTGAGCGCGTCAAAGCAATCGAAGATCAGGAACGGGCGCGACGCTACGAAATCGAAGATGAAGAGCGCAAGGCCCGCCTGGAAGCAGCCGCAAAGCGCGCTCAGGCACAGCTAGAAGTGGAACGAATTAAGGCCGAAGCGGATGCCCAAGCCAAGCTGAACCGTTCCCAAGCGCGTTCCAAAACGCGTTCCGCTGGAACAGAAAACGGAACAGATTTAACCGTAATTCCGCTGGAACATGGGAAAGAAAATGAAAACGGAACGAAAAACGGAACGGATTTTGGAACAGGAAAGGAAGAGCGCGAGCGTTCCATTTTGAATCACATCAAGGACAAGGGCTTTACTTCTATTGACTCAATTGCTAGCGATACAGGCATCCCTAAGACTTCTGTGTATCGCATCATTGGCAAGCTTGTAGATACCAAAGAGATTTACAAGATCGAGGGCAACGGCAAAGCGACCTACGAGCTTAACGGGTGGCACTAGACCAATATCCCCTCTAGCGCTTTGGACGCTAGAGGGGATTCAAGAAAGGATCGACACTATGAATCACGCATCGATGAAACTACTACTTTTGGGATGTGCAATAACAGCAATGGTATTCGATATCTTCCTGATCTTCGCCTGTCTGATCGATGGCTATGTTGTTCATTGGTCGCTAGTTTTGGCCATGTTTTTCCTGATTAGCGTCATCCTGTTGGCGCTAATCGAAAGCCCGAAACGGGAGCGTAATTCGCCCGCTTGGGAACCTGGACGCGAGCCCGCAACGCCTACTTATATTGTTCCACGGGCACATCAAACAACACCATTTGTCGCCCAATCTGCACCAAGAGCCACCCGATCAGTTAGCCAATCTACGCCCAAAATGCCCCCTCCAATGCCACGAAATGACCGTTAGTATAGGGTGGCACGGCTGGCACGGTGGGTGGCACGGAAGCAAAATTCGTGCCACTTTAGACCGTTTTGGGGTGGCACGGCTGGCGCGGATGGTGGCGCTACTGGCACGATTTAACCGTAAATCCCAAGTGGCACGCTGAAATATAGGTAAAAAACCGTCGTTTAAGCACTTTTTGACATGTATTTACATCGTGCTACTTTTGGCGATAAATGCTATTGCAATTTAGGAGATTGAAATAACACGCTTGATGATTTTTTAGACTTTTTTGACGACGAAGATAAGCCGTTGAGTAGGTCGAGAGTGACCGGCAAACTTCACAAATTTGTAGTGGAAAAACCATTCTGCTGCCCAGCCTCTGATATCGTAGTAGCCGCGTTGCATCCGGTTGGCATCCCAATCTATGAGATGAAAGATTGGGTTGAACAGGAAAGCCTTGGCAACTTCGCCAAGCGCATGAAGATCGAACTACAGACATTTGAGAATCTTCGTTATGGCGTACTAGCGCCAGGCTTTCTACCTATGGCGTGTAGGGCATCATTTAGCGTTCCAGCCGCACGCGCAAACATGGCGGAATACTGGCTTTGGCGCACAGCACGCCTGGTGGTCATCGATGGCGTAGTTAATCCACGTAACGAGATTAGCGCGGCAAAACATAACGGTGTAATGCCGCGAGCGAGTGATCCGCGACGCGGATCGGCATACGCACAAAGCAAGGAAGGGAACCGACGCACTGTGAGCGCTCCAAAGCTTGAGAGCTCATGCAAGCAAGCTCAAGCGTTGTGGGATCAAGTATTGAAACTTGCATCAAAGCCCCCGCCACCAAAGCCGAAGCGCACCAAGCCAGCACAGGCACGTGCAAGGCCCATACAGAAGCGCAAAAAGCAAAAATCATGGTGGGATTGGTAACAAAAAGAGCTATGTCATTGACATAGCTCTTTTTATTTATGTACAATTTTAATTCGACAATGTTCGTTATTGACACGTACAAAATTAGTGTTATACTGTACACATATTGTTAATCTTTTTCACGAGGGGATATGAATCAAGTTAGCGGATCAGACATAAAGAGCCAGATCGCTAAAATCCAAAGTGACGCTGAGAATGGAGTGCCAACCGCGATAACAGGACATGGGAAAGTAAAAGCGGTTGTGATGCCGTCAGAGTGGGCAGCAATGTACGACGTGGAAACGCAAAGCAGATTTACGGTCTTGCGTGCCCGCTACAATGTCGATAGTGATGTGGAAGTAATTCAGCGATTACTTAGGGAGGACACACTCAGAGAGATACTGAGTGAGATCAAAGCGATTAAAGGCGCCTTGAGCGTGCGGTAACACACTCAAGGCCACGGGTAAACGACAAAAACCCGTGGAAGGAATCATAAACGACAATGATTAACGAAACAAACGAACGGATTGACATCATACAAAAAGGGATCGTTGCCGCAGGCACTTTTAGCGCTGGCTTTGTCTCTTCGTCGATCTTTAACTTCTCAAATGGCGAAGCTTTGGCCATTTCATTGATGGCAACCGGCGCTTTTGTCGCGATTGATGAAGCGTGGAAACGAAAGGATCAGATCATACAGGTACTAAATAATCAATTTGAGCGTGGTAGCGGTGCCTTTTTCGGCTACACTGGATTCAATCGCCCGCGTATGCCAAAGCAGCCGCGCAAGCCTGCGAGCCCAGAAGAGGCGATCAGACGGCTTGATTCAGCTATTGCAGATAGCCTCCGTCAAAACAGTGTACAGTTTTCAACGCGGCGTGTCATCGTTGCCCCGAAGCACATCACGGTGCAATTTTCGCTCTTGGAGATGGATACCAAGACGATTAACCGCGCATCGGCAAGCATCAAAACGATCCAGATGAAAACCGGACTGCGACGTGTGCGCGCTTTTGTTGACGGTCGCTACTTCAGCGTGGAAGTGCTCAATCCGTACCCGCGCATTGTCTACGGAAGCGAGCTAAAGAGTAGCGGATTCACCGTCCCAATCGGGATCACATCAAAGAACAAGGCGCAGACGATTGACTTCACAAATCCCACTACGCCCCACCTTGGACTTCCTGGCCCGACCGGTGTAGGCAAAAGCCAGACTGCGCGCAACATTGCCTATCATCTAATTCGACAGAATTCACACAGCAACGTGCGGATTATCGTTGTCGGTCAGAAGTACGAGGATTGGAAACCGTTTGAGGTATTTCCGCAGTTCGCTGGATTTGTCAGCGAACCAAGCGAGATTATCGCCTGTCTGAGTTGGGCGGCAGAGCTCACGCGTACGCGATCAACGGGTGGAAAGATCGAAAACAATCCCCGTATCTTCATTTTGCTTGACGATACGATTGCACTATTTAACGTGACCGAACGCTTGATCCAACCGGCACTAGAGTATATCTCCAGCCAGGGACGTGCCCCCGGTGTACACCTGATCTTCGGAACACAGGATTGGACGAACGCCGGGATTGGTAGCGGCGTAATCAAGGCCAACGTCAAGGCCCGTATGCTCTTTGGAGCCGTGAGCGCAGGCAAGGCGGCGAATAATGCTGGGCGCGGTGGAACCGGTGTGCATTACCTTGAGGGCAAGGGTGACAACATGTATATCTGTGACTCGGATGAAATCACCCTGGCCGGCGCGATGGTAACAGACGCCCAGATTCGCGATCTGTGCATCCAGAAGTACGGGAATCCAACCCCCCGACCTTGGCGACCGTGGAACGACGGTGGCGAGGAAGAGCAGCCGGTCAAGCCGCAAAGCAGAAAAGCCTCCCCTAAGCCCCAGCAATGGGAGGAAGAGGAAGAGGAAGAAACTGTGAGCGCTAACAACGGGTACGAGAAGTTACCAAACAAGCAACCTGGGCGCATGGCCCAAGCGTATCTGCGCGAGCTTTACGCAGAGATCGGAAGCAAGCGCGAGGTACTTAGGGCTGTGTGGGGTGGCGTAGTGAACGAAAGCGGGCGCACGCCAAAAACCCAGCGCTGGCTTGACGAAGCACTAGGTGAGGCGCAATAGTGTACAAATGGAATTAGAATTTGTACACTATTGCGGGATGTGCTACAATCCACACAGTATAATTTTTGTCTGCTAAAAAAGGAATGCAACCATGAACAGTAACC
>JAKOWL010000035.1 GCA_029781535.1 Pseudomonadota bacterium | reverse complement strand
AAACGCCGACAGCCCAGCGATGGGAAATGTATTGACGCATTGCACCCGAAGCGCGCCAAGAGCGAAAAACAAGCCCAGCCCCCACAGCTTGGTTGAACGCGTTTGCGAATCCCAAGCCGTGCCGAGCGAGCCAGCAACCTTGGTTTCCAATCGCTGCTTCGAAAAAACGCTTGAAGTCAGGCGAAGCATGCAGGCCTAACGTTCGAATTAACGGGCGCCGCTAGGCGTCCCGTTGAATGAGGGGTTAGGCACGAACTCGAACTCGAACTCGAACACGAATCTAGAACTGCTGTGAGGGTGGGGAGGACTTTTTGCACTGGCCAGAATGAAGCGTTCCCATTTCCTTGCCATCTGTGTATGTGTGAATTACGCCATTGAGGCGATTGATGAATGTGATGTCATCACCGTTCTTTGTAGGCGTTGCAATGGTGATCGTGTTTTTTGACCATTGACGTGTTTCACCGAACTCAGCTTTGCCTTCATTGAGAAGTTTTTTTCCGCTCTCGTCGATATAGAAGTTCAACTCCAAGTTTCGAAAATCACCAGGACCTTCAAATTTGCAGCGAATGTAAACGAGATCATTTTTTGCAAATGTTGGTTGGCAAGAAGCTAGGAGCAGACCAATACAAACGAGGTTCAAACGCATCTTTTCTCTCCGGAAGCCTAACGTTGGAATTAACGGGCTGCCGAAGGCAGTCCCGTTGAATGACTAGTTAGGGAGCGCTTGTTGATCATTGGCGCTTCCTGCCCGCATTAGGTTGTGTAGCCACTTGACGGCAATAAAGCCTGATATTACCGAGGTAACAGCAGCTCTAAAGGAGTGCTTCAGCATCGCCTCCATTACGCCTGCTGAACTTGCTTCAAACGGGCCTCCTGGAAGGGATATCGAGATGAGACCAACCAATGACTGAACGCCGTACCCAACGAGCGCACCGAGGATCAAAAAAGCCGTTGCCGATCTCGGCTTGGATTTTGAAAGAAGCAATATGACCGTAACTGCAATGACGGGCCAAATGCGACCAAACCAAGCCCAGTACAAAAGCTGATCACCCTGCGCGATCAATTGCTGCATGTTGAGTGACTCCCTAACGTTCGAATTAACGGGCGCCGCCAGGCGTCCCGTTGAATGAGGGGTTAGGCATTGGGATATGCGCCTTCATTGTTGCTGCTGTTGGTGCTTCAGATCGGCTTCAATTTGGCGTTTGCTCAAGTAGAAGCCGCACTTTTTACAGCGAACAGGAAAGGGGTGAATTCCTCTAGAAATTGAGGCAACTCCTTCGCCGCCCAATTTAACAGCTACCCCATTTGGGGTTGACCTGCAGTTTGGACAGCGATACGTCAGCGCGACGACCACGTTTGCAGCAATCGCAATGAGCGTAAGGAAAGCTAGCAATGCACTCTGCATAGGCGAGAGTGAGGAATTTCCTCTTTGATTGAGAGTGATCTGAAGTGCCACTGCGCCAATGACTGCGGCGACAGACCAGAACAGGCGAACTTGGATTTTCTTGAATGAAGCTGCATTCAGGAGTTGACGAGCAACCTGCTCTTTGGTGGATAGATCAACCGTCGGATAGCCCTCGCGAAGGTAGTCAATTCCTAATAGTCGTGCGAGCTTCATCGTGCCTTTGGATGCCTAACTTCTAATTAACCGGCGGCACGTAGTGCCGTCCAGTGAGCGAATGCGAACGAGGTTGAATTATTTGTTATGCTATACACACTCGATTTCTACCGTCATTCTTCGCATGATATAAAGCACTATCTGCTTCTAGAAGTAATGTTTCTTCTGTTTTTTTATGTAAAATATTATCTGAACAGGAAACGCCAAAGCTCATGG
>JAKOWL010000032.1 GCA_029781535.1 Pseudomonadota bacterium | reverse complement strand
TAGTGTATCGCTCGATGCCATAGCCGAGCTATTGCATAATCCACGCAAACTTTGGTGGCTCAATTTTAAAACCGGCTTTACGCGTGGTTTAGCTGGGGTGTTAGGCGCTGCTTTGGCTATTGTTCTTATTGGGTTTTTGGTAGCTAGACTTGGCGGTTTGCCGCTGATAGGCGACTTTGTACGCAGTATTGGTAATGCTGCTGCTAGCAAGTAGATCGTCCCACAATATTCCAAGTTTGAAATACTCTGGGGCGATTCCGTCCCGGCACCGAAGTGCCGAGACGGTCACCCTCCTGGTCAGCTGGCCAGGGTCGTTGCGATGCGCGATTCTGTCTTGACCTCGTCGTGATGGACGCGGATCAGAACCTCTCGAGCTGCGATCTCGTTGTTGGCAACGAGTTCCGACACTTGATGTCGGGATCGTGGCACGATGCTGAACGACTCGGTTCGCTGAGTGTTGGTGTGTAGGAACGTCACCGCTTCGAGTTGGGGCTTGCGCATGCGATTGACGATTGAGAGGTGAACCTCCCAGCCTTCGATCGAGAAGCGTGGTGTGAACAGATCTCCGTTCTCGTCGCCTCCCGGCATGATGATTCGCCTGCCTTCTCCGTGGGTGATTCTCGTGAGCAGCTCTTGGAGCTGCCCGATAGCCAGTGCTGGCATCATTGACTCCTTTCAAGAGCAGTCCACTGGAAGTAGCGGTATTATACGCTACAATTCAATCCTTTTCAAGCTTAATAAGCATTAATAGAATATTCACTCTCATCTGCGTCATGATCAAACTTGAAGAGTTTTGTTCAAAAACTGGTATTTGGTGAGGAAACATATCACGCAGATACGTTGACGAGCCAAAAGCTGTTTTGGGGCAAAACTGGCAGGTTTGGCTACGCGAGTGAGAGTGATTATTCTATAGTACAATAGGAGTATGGCAGAGTTGGAAAAGCCAGAAACGAATGAAGTGATCGAAAAAGCTCGCAAAGCCCGTGGCTTTGTGGATTTTGTGCACTTACACAACCACACCCACTACAGTCTGCTCGATGGTTTGCAGAAAGTACCCCAGCTAGTCGACAAAATCGAAGCCTTGGGCCAGCAAGCCGTAGCGATCACCGACCATGGTAGTATGAGTGGCACAATTGAGTTCTATAAAGCCTGCCAAGAGCGAGGAATCAAACCAATTATTGGCATGGAGACCTATGTGGCGCCGCGCAAGCATACTGACAAAAATAGTGTCGAAGATCGCAATCCATATCACCTCACACTGCTGGCTCAAAACCGACAAGGTTATCTCAACCTGATGCGACTCAGTACCATTGCTAATTTGGAGGGTTTTTACTACAAACCACGCGTGGATCACGAGCTGCTGGAAAAATACAAGGATGGTTTGATAGTGCTATCCGGTTGCGCTGGTGGTGAGGTTGGTACCTACATACTCAATGATGAGTTTGATCGTGCTCTAGAAACTGCCAAATGGTACCAAAAGATTTTTGGCCCCGAGCACTACTATTTGGAGATGCAACCGCATATTGAGCAAGAATTCCAGCGCAAGGTCAATGAAGGCGTACAGAAGATTGCCAAGGTTACTGGCATACCTCTAGTGGTGACTGGCGATGCGCACTATACCGACAGCGATAATCACTATGCTCACGACATCTTGCTGTGTGTGCAGACTGGTTCGACTGTCGAAGATACCAATCGCATGAAGCTCGAGATGGATCTGTCTGTCAATAGTGGTGCGGCAATGCTTGAGAAATTCCCAGATCATCCAGAAGCGATAAGCAATACTGTCAAGATATCACAGATGTGCGATCTCGAAATAGAGCTAGGTAAGATATTGATCCCACGCTTTGAGGTGCCTCAGGGCGAGACCGAGAAAAGCTACCTTCGCAAATTGGTTTTTCAAGGCGCCGCTTTTCGTTATGCCGGTGTTAGCAAAGGCAAGATGGCCAAGTTGAGTGAAGCTGATGTAGCCCCCAAACTTGGCAAGGATGTGATGGAAAGAATTGAATATGAACTGGGTGTGATTGGCGATATGGGCTACGAAGGTTACATGCTGATAGTGGCTGATCTGATCAATTGGAGTAAAAATCAAGGCATCATCTGCGGACCAGGGCGAGGTAGCGCGGCAGGTAGCATCATTAGCTATGTCACCGGTATCACCGAGCTAGATCCACTCAAATACGATCTACTTTTTGAGCGCTTTCTCAATCCCGACCGTATTAGCATGCCGGATATCGATATGGATTATGCAGACGATCGTCGCGAAGAAGTGATTGCCTATGCCACTGAAAAATATGGTCATAGCCAAGTCGCACAGATTATTACCTTTGGTATCATGGCAGCACGCAATGCGGTACGTGACACTGGGCGGGTACTGGGTATTGGATATGGCGAGGTCGATGCGATTGCCAAAAAAATACCTGCTCCAGTGCAAGGTCGACATATACCGCTACACAAATTGATCGTAGACGATCCAGAGTTGCAGACTGAATACCAGAAAAACCCTCAGGCCAAGCAGGTGATAGATGTTGCTATGCAACTTGAGGGTACCATACGTAACGCCGGCACACACGCGGCTGGCGTTGTGATAGCGCCCGATGACTTGGTCAAGTTTGTGCCGTTGACACGTGCCAGCAAGGGCGGTGTATCGACACAGTTTATCGGTACTACCATTGAAGAGTTGGGTCTGCTGAAATTTGATTTCTTGGGTCTGAGCAACCTCACCATTATCAAAAACGCTCTGCGCATAGTCCGCAAAGTCTACGGGCAGGAGATTGATCCGACAGAGATACCAATCGACGACCCAAAGACCTACGAACTGTTTGCGCGCGGCGACACTACTGGTGTGTTCCAATTTGAATCGGCTGGCATGAAACGTTATTTGCGCGATCTCAAGCCGGATAGATTTGATGACATTATCGCTATGGGGGCTCTCTATCGCCCTGGTCCCATGCAATGGATTGATGATTTTATCAATCGCAAACACAATCCCGATCTAGTCCAATACGGTCACCCAAAGATGCAAGCAGCGCTCGAAAATACCTATGGCGTGATAGTGTATCAGGAGCAGGTCATGCAGATTGCCAAAGACATGTGCGGCTTCACTGGCGGTCAAGCCGATACCTTGCGCAAAGGCATTGGCAAGAAAATCCCCGAAGTTCTGGCCAAGATGAAAAAAGACTTTATCCAGGGCGCTATCAAAACCAGTCAGGTAGACAAAAAGTTCGTCGAAGATCTATGGAAAGGGCTCGAAGACTTTGCGGCCTATAGCTTCAATAAAAGTCATGCGGCTTGTTACGCTCTTATCGCTGTGCAAACTGCTTGGCTCAAGGCACACTATCCAGCGGCATTTATGGCGGCATTGCTTACCTCCGATCATGAAAACTTGGATCGGATTGCCATCGAAGTGGCTGAGTGCAAGAAGATGGGACTTGAAGTATTGGCGCCGGATATCAACGAGAGCTTCGCTGAATTCGCAGTAGTACCAGATAGCAACAAGATTCGTTTTGGCCTAGGCGCTATCAAAAATGTTGGTATGGGTCCAGTCGAGAAAATACTTGAGGCACGCGATGAAGGCGGAGCATTTAAAACCATAGAGGATTTTTGCCGCCGCGTCGACGCTACCGTGATCAACAAAAAAGTCATGGAGTCACTATTCAAATGCGGCGCGTTTGATGGTTTTGGCGACCGTGATATGTTGCTGGAGAATATGGATCGCATCACCATGTACGCTGCTAAAGTGCAGAAGAGTGCTCTGAGCGGGCAGATCGACATCTTTGGCTCGATGGGAATGGAGACTGAGATACCGCCACTGCAGCTCGATACAGCCACTAATACCAGCGATTCACGTACCCGACTGATGTGGGAGAAGGAGTTATTGGGATTGTATATCAGCAAACATCCGCTCGACGATTTTCGCAATTATCTACTCAACAAAACGCAAAGTATCAAGAAGTACAATCGCAATCACGACGGTACGGTGCTGACGGTCGGCGGCATAGTCACTGGTATGCGCAAGATCTACACCAAGAACAACGATCCAATGGCCTTTGTACAACTTGAGACACTAGATGGTGATCTGGAAGTGATAGTATTTCCACGCACCTATGAGAAGGTCGGCGATATGTTGGTAGAAGATGCAGTATTGGAGATCAAGGGCAAGATCAACGCTCGAGATCGCGAAGGCAATGCCACTGATGAGCTCAAGGTTATGGCAGACGCCATCAAGAAGATAGACTTCGATGTGGCCAAGCACATGCCAACTCCCAAACAAAAACCAGCCGAGCCTGAGCCAGCTGATGCCGCAGCAATTTTCTTGCGCTTGCCGGATAGTACGGATCAAGAGCGCCTACTCAAGGTGAAGTCAATCTTGGATACGGCCAAAGGCAATATCCCCGTGGTACTTTATTTCGTAAGCTCTGGTCAGGCCATGAAGCTGCCTGGCGGAGTAGAGATCACATCTGATCTCAAAGCCAGGCTCTCGGATCTTATAGGCGAAGAAAATTACAAGATTCAGACCAAGCCGGTCGCGCCACAAACAGCTTGAATAATATGATCAGATATGCTACTATAGAGCGATCATGAACAAGATCGAGGCATTCGAACAGACT
>JAKOWL010000005.1 GCA_029781535.1 Pseudomonadota bacterium | reverse complement strand
CGGTAACCTCTGAGGAATCAGTAGGTCCGTAACCAATACGAATTTTAAAATAGCGGTAGAAAACCGTATATCCAGATAACAAACATTCTGAGTGTTCGGCTTCCTACCGCTGCTTTTCGTATGGATGTTCCATTAACCCCGATAAGCGGCAACTAACCCTGTCACAGCGTCCAAAGTCATAATCAGACCCATTAACCACATCGCTGCCATATTGTGCATGGTACCAATTAGAATCAGCAGCACCACATTTAACGCCAGCATGAGCCAGCCCATTGTTTTCGACATTTGTTGCATGAAAATCCTCCTCAAGTGTATGGATAAGACCTATACCATTTTTCAATACTACTTTAGGTTAATTCTAAATTATGTTTATGGCAACCCTAAAAAGTGTTAAAATTCTTGTCAGAGGGGGAAATCACGATGAAAACCTATACGGACTATTTCTTTGATGAGACAGCGTTTGATCTCCACGATGGCGGGTACGTGCCGCTTGAGGTCAGTGATGCGCCTGAGAAGCCCTTAAATGTGCCGCCGTTGTTGAAACCGGATAAAGAGACGGCGACCGACGTTTATTACACGGTGACAGCAGAGGCTGGGGAAACGCAACTGTTACCTGGGGCGAAGACCAAGACGTGGGGCTATAATACCAGTCTGTTAGGTCAGACGATTGTGTATCGCCGTGGTCAGCATACGCATGTGACACTGAAAAACACCCTGCCTGAGTTGACCACTTTTCATTGGCATGGGGCTAATGTCAGTGGCCCTTATGTTGATGGCGGATGCCATGCGCCGGTTTATCCGGGTGAAAGTAAGCATATCGACTTCACATTGGAACAACCGGCGACGACTTTGTGGCTGCACGCGCATCCGTGCCCATCCACAGCCGAGCAGGTTTGGCATGGTTTGGCTGCCATGGTGATTGTCAAAGACGACCATGAAGCCAGCCTGCCATTGCCAAGGAACTATGGCGTTGACGATATTCCGGTCATTTTGCAAGACCGGCGTTTTCATGAGAACAACCAGTGGGACTACCGGGCTGATTATGATCCTGACGGTGTTGCTGGGCCAACTGCAATGATTAACGGTACAATCAATCCCTATTTTGATGTCACCACGCAAAAGGTCCGGTTGCGTTTTCTGGATGGTGCTAATCGCCGTGAATGGCGGTTGCATTTTTCCGATGACCTGCCATTTACGCAAATTGGCGGGGATGGCTCACTGTTACCGGAGCCGGTCAAATTTACCCATTTAATGCTGACTTGTGCTGAGCGTGCCGAAGTGATCGTTGATTTTGGCCAATACCATGAAGGCGA
>JAKOWL010000243.1 GCA_029781535.1 Pseudomonadota bacterium | reverse complement strand
TAAATTGGTGGCAAATGCGCCTTTTTCGTCCTTGGGGCTAAAACCTAAATAAGGCTACGCCCCAGCGTTGATCTTTTCGCCCCACAGGCTTTCGATCACTTCCATCGCATCCGGTTGCGGACTATTCGTCCAGAACTCCGGCTTGCCTTGTTCCGCACTTTGATTCAGCAAACCACGCTCGGCCAGCTGACTTTGCAATCGTCTGGCTACAGCAGCACCTGTATCCACCAAGGTGACTCCTTCTCCGATCAATTCCTGAATCAGCGGCTTTACGAACGGATAATGTGTGCAGCCCAGCACGATCGTGTCTGCGCCTTCATCCAGCAATGGCTTGAGGTATTTTTGCAGCAGCGCACGTGTTTCTGACCCGTCCAGATCTCCGCGTTCGATACATTCCACCAGCCCGACACATGCCTGTGTGACTACCTGCACATTGCGACCGTAAGCTTCCAGTAATGCGGCGAACTGCGCGCTCTGTAATGTTCCGGTTGTGGCCAGCACGCCGATGATTCCATTCTTGCTGGCTGCAGCCGCCGGTTTGACCGCCGGCTCCATCCCGATTATCGGCAATGCCGGATGCTCCTGGCGCAGGCGAGCGATGCCAGCCGCCGTGGCCGTATTGCAGGCTACCACGATGGCCTTGGCGCCATGCGCAAGTAAAAAATCCGTTAGCGCCAAACAACGCTCCGTGATCTCTTCGGGTGATTTGTTGCCATATGGTGCATTCAAACTGTCCGCCACATAAATCAAATGCTCGTGCGGCAACAAGGCATGGATATGCTTGAGCACGGACAAGCCGCCTACGCCGGAATCAAACACGCCGACAGGATGTTGGCTGACAGGTTGAGAACTCATGTGAGGTAGGGTTGCATCATTTATAATGGCTGGATTATAGAGGAAAATTAAGTGGGCAACCGACTAAGTAAGATATACACCCGCACTGGCGACAATGGCACCACCGGCTTAGGCGATGGCACACGTATCGCCAAGAACAGTCTGCGCATTCATGCTTTGGGCGAAGTGGACGAACTGAACGCCGTCATCGGCGTGCTGCGGACTGAGCCGCTGGAATCCAGCATCCATGCGGTGCTTGAAGCGATACAGCACGATCTGTTCGACATGGGCGGCGAGCTTTGCATGCCTGGTTACACGCTGATAAAACCTGAACGCGTGGACGCACTGGAAAACCAGCTAGATGCGTGGAACGCACATCTGGCACCGTTAAAAGAATTCATACTGCCCGGCGGCTGCCGGGCGGCAGCTTATTGCCACTTGGCACGGACCGTTTGCCGCCGGGTGGAACGTGCCATATATGCGCTGAATGAAAACGAACCTGTCAGCAACGCGGCCCTGCGATATATTAACCGTCTATCGGATCTGCTGTTCGTTCTATGCCGCGTCCTGAACAAGAACGCCGGCGTGAATGATATCCTCTGGCAGCATAAACCTTAACTCTTACCCCCATCCCTTATAACAATTAGGAATAATTAAATTATCAAATATTCTTTATAGTTATCTTAATTATTGAATATAATGCGCTCACTTTTTCGTTCGCATTACCACTCTTTTGAAAACAACATCATGAAAAGAATCTATTTTGCTTTGCCTTTCTTGGCCTTAACGATCAGCGAAGCCGCTTTCGCAACGGATGGCTATTTCCCGCACGGTTACGGCGTCAAATCCCAAGGTGCAGGGGGGGTCGGCATTGCGCTTCCTCAGGACACTCTGGCAATCGCCAGTAACCCGGCTGGCCTTAGCGCTATCGGCAACCGGATTGATATCGGCGCCACCTGGTTCCGTCCGATCCGTGAAGCAGAAATCCAGGGGCACCCAATGCCCATCAACGGCACCTATGAAGCAAACGAGACGACGAACTTCATCATCCCGGAGTTCGGATACAGCCGTACCATCTCACCAGAAACGACCGTAGGGATTGCGGTATATGGCCATGGCGGCATGAATACAGATTACAAGAAACCCGTGCCATTGTTCGGCACCAGCCGACTCGGCATGGACATGGCCCAGCTTTTCATTGCGCCTACCGTTGCCTACAAGGTTACACCAACACAGTCCGTGGGCGTTTCGCTTGACTTGGCATATCAGCGCTTTAAGGCCAAGGGTCTACAGAACTTTGCTAACCCGATGTTCTCTGAATCGCCTAACAACGTCACTGGAAATGACTATGACCACTCTTATGGCGTAGGCATTCACCTCGGCTGGCAAGGCCAGGTAAGTGATAATGTGACCTTGGGTGCACATTACAAAAGCAAGACCTACATGAGCAAGTTCGACAAATACAAAGGCTTGTTCGCCAATCAAGGTGACTTTGATATCCCGTCCTCCTACGGTGCCGGCATTGCAGTGAAAGCAACTCCAAAACTTACCATCGCCGCGGATGTCGAACGGATCAATTACAGTGATGTTGACTCAGTGGGCAACGGTCTCGCCAATTTCTTTACCGCACAGCTCGGATCGAACAAGGGTGCAGGCTTTGGCTGGCAGGATAGTACAGTCTACAAACTGGGCGTCATCTATGCCGCGACAGACAATCTGACCTTGCGAGCTGGCTACAACCATATCAACCAGCCGATTCCATCCAGCCAGACCCTGTTCAACATCATCGCACCCGGTGTAGTGGAGAACCATGCCACACTAGGGCTGACCTGGGCTTTTGAGAACAAGAGCGAGCTCTCCTTCAGCTACTTCCATGCCTTCGAGCATACAGTACACGGCAAAGGCTCAATCCCAGCGGCGTTTGGCGGGGGCGAAGCCAACCTGAAGATGTATCAGGACGCAATCGGAGTTGGTTATAGCTGGGCGCTGTAGTCTTGGCTATAATGTCGTATTCGTATTGAAACCAGACAGAACATGAGTATAGATACCGTCAACTTCACACCTTATGCCTCACTGGCTGGTGGCGTCATGATAGGCTTTGCTGCCGCCATATTGATACTGTTCAGTGGCAGGATCGCAGGCATCAGCAACATCCTGGGCGGGGTCGTGCGCTTTTCGGAGACCAGGCAAAACCAGTGGCGTATCTTCTTTCTCGCCGGCCTGATCCTCTCCCCTTGGGTGTATGGACTATTCTTCGCATTACCCGATGCAAAAGTGGAATTAGACAATCTGGGGCTGGTCGTTGCCGGGCTTTTGGTTGGTTACGGTACCCGTCTTGGCTCTGGCTGCACCAGCGGACATGGAGTTTGCGGCTTGTCACGCCTCTCCGTGCGCTCTCTGGCCGCAACACTCGTGTTCATACTGACCGGCATCATCACTGTTTATTTGACCCATCATTGAATATCATGTCCCTACTGATCAGCTTTTTCTCCGGATTGATTTTTGGCTTAGGCCTTATCGTTTCCGGCATGACCAACCCAGTCAAGGTGATTGGCTTCCTGGACATCTTCGGGCAATGGGACCCGTCACTGGCCTTTGTGATGATGGGTGCGATTCTGGTCGGGTTCTTCGCCTTCCGCCACACCAAGAAAACACATAAAACCCTGCTTGGCGAGACTGCGCATCTGCCGACTGGACACCAGATTGACCGGCCTTTGTTACTCGGCGCCGCCCTATTCGGCATCGGCTGGGGTCTGGCTGGTTATTGCCCTGGGCCTGCCTTGGGCTCACTATTGTCCGGCGGACTCAAGCCATTCATTTTCACTGCCAGCATGATTGCCGGCATGATGATATTCCACCGGTTGCATCAAAGTTAGTCACATTGCACAGCCTCGGTTATAATGCGCATCAGATTCCGGCATTTTCCTAACCATATTCTGCGCACATGATTAAAAGACTGCTACAGCGCGTTTTCAAACCCTCAAAAAAACCAGCATCACCCCACCAGCCACAGCGTATCCAGCGCAAATCGCATGGGATCCGCAAAGACCAAATCAGCCAGGCGGCATTGAAGACCTGCGAAGGCTTGCAAAAAGCTGGTTATGAAGGCTATGTGGTAGGCGGCGCCGTACGTGACTTACTGATGGGATTCAAACCCAAAGACTTCGATGTCGCCACCAACGCAACGCCGGAGCAAGTGAACAAAGTATTCCGCCGCAGCCGCATCATTGGCCGCCGGTTCCGTATCGTGCATGTGCTTTGGGGCAATGAAACGATCGAAGTCACTACTTTCCGCGGCCATCATCAAAACGAAAGCAGCGCAGATGATGCCGCAGTAACTGATTCCGGCCGCATTCTCCGTGACAACATCTTTGGCAGCATGGAGGAAGACGCTGCACGGCGTGACTTCACCGCCAACGCCTTGTATTACGACCCTGCACGCGAGGAAGTGCTGGATTTCCATCATGGCGTTGCGGATATTAAAGCCAACCTGTTACGCATTATCGGCGAGCCAAAGACCCGCTATCGCGAAGACCCTGTCAGGCTGTTGCGCGCGGTACGCTTGTCTGCCAAACTGGGCCTAAAGATCGAAGCAGCCACGCAGAAACCCATCTCCGAACTCGCCGACCTGCTTCAGGATGTCTCTCCCAGCCGCCTGTTCGACGAGATGCTGAAGCTGTTCCTGTCCGGCCATGCGATGGAAAGCATCAATGCCTTACGTGCCCAGCATCTGCATCATGGGCTGCTACCCCTGCTGGATGTAGTGCTGGAGCAGCCGCTGGGCGAACGGTTCGTGATGCTGTCCTTGGAAAACACTGACAGACGCATCGAATCCGGAAAATCATCGAACCCGAGTTTCCTGTTCGCCACACTCCTTTGGCACGAAGTACTGGTTGCCTGGAAGAAGTTCAAGGACCAAGGCGAACACCCCATTCCTGCATTGCATCTGGCAATGAACCAGGTCATTGATATCCAAGCGGGAAAACTGGCTATCCATAACCGCTATGTGTCCACGATGAAAGAGATCTGGTCCATGCAGCCGCGCTTCGAGCAGCGTGCAGGCAAACGCCCTTACGCGCTACTGACCCATCCGCGTTATCGTGCCGGCTATGATTTTCTGCTGTTGCGGTGCGAATCCGGCGAAATATCCCAGGAACTGGGTGACTGGTGGACCGAGTTTGCGGATGCAAGTACCGAACGCCGCACGCAAATGCTGCTGCCCGACAACGCTCCCAAAAAACGCCGGCGCCGCAAGCGCAAACCAGCCGCCGCCCAGCAACATGCATAACGCTTTCGTGGCACTTGGCAGCAATCTGCCTGGAAATTCAGGCAGCCCCGCAAACCAGATTCTACGCGCCTTCCAGGCCATCGAAAAACTGCCGGGAACTAAGCTGGTCAAACAGTCCAGCCTGTATCAAAGCACACCGGTGGGCTATGACAACCAGCCTGACTTTATCAACGCAGTCGCGCAGGTACGCACGGATCTAAGCGCATCTGCGCTCCTGGATGCGCTGCTGGATATTGAGCAGGCCTTCGGGCGCGAGCGGCCTTTTCCCAATGCGCCGCGTGTACTGGACCTGGACCTGCTGCTATACGACGAACAGGAACTGCATTCACAAAAGCTCACCCTGCCGCATCCGCGCATGTTCGAACGCAGCTTCGTCATGCTGCCGCTGGCAGAAATTGCGCCAGATTTGCACGTCGCCAAGCACGGGAGTGTTGTAGAATTACTCAAAAAATTGAACGTTTCAGGCATCAAGCAATATGAACATATTTGACCGGTTTCCCTACATCGTCATCGAAGGCCCTATCGGTAGTGGAAAAAGCACGCTGGCCAGCATGCTGGCAGACAGATTTCAGGCACATCTGCTGAGCGAAAAGGCCGAGGTGAACCCATTCCTGCCGCGCTTCTATCAGGACGCGCAGCGATATGCCTTGTCTACGCAGCTGTTCTTCCTGTTCCAGCGCAGCGGCCAGATTGGCGAGTTGAATCAACGGGACATGTTCTACAAGCCCACTGTGGCGGATTTCTTTCTGGAGAAGGACCCGATCTTTGCACGCCTGAATCTGGATGACGAAGAATACGCGCTGTATCACCAGATTTACACGCATCTGCAGCTCAAATCCCCCAAGCCGGATCTGGTGATATATCTGCAAACGCCTATAGACGGGTTAATGGAACGCATCGAAGAGCGCAACATCAGTTACGAGCAAGACATCCCGCGTGAATATCTGGAGCGCCTGTCCGATGCCTACAGCGAATACTTCCACCTGTATGATGCTTCACCGTTGCTCATTGTCAATAACGAAAAACTCAACATCATCAAAGATCCGGAAGCACTTAATTTGCTGGTCGATCGCATCAGCCAGATCAAGAGCAGCCGGGAATATTTCAACCCGAACTTCGAATAATGCTACAACACCTGCAAGCATTGATAGACCGTGGTGAAAAGATCGCCATGCTGACATGCTACGATGCCAGCTTCGCCAAACTGATGGAACTGGCAGGCGTCGATGTGCTGCTGGTCGGTGACTCTCTGGGCATGGTGCTGCAGGGCGCGGAGAACACGCTGCAAGTGACGCTGGAGCAGATGATCTATCACGTCAAATGCGTAGCTGCCGGCGCCCCCAACACATTGATACTGGCTGACATGCCAGTCAATACCTATGAATTCGGCAAGGAGCTGGCGCTGGAAAACGCACAGATGCTGATGGATGCCGGCGCGCATATGGTCAAGTTCGAAGGCGGCGGCAAGCTGGCCGAAACTGCGCGCCACCTGGTGCAACACGGCATTCCGGTATGTGCGCATCTGGGCTTTACCCCGCAATCGGTCGAAAAACTCGGCGGGTATAAAATCCAGGGCAAGACGCCGGAATCTGCACAGCAGATCCTGCAAGACGCACAGGCCATGCAAGAGGCAGGTGCCAGCCTGGTACTGCTGGAAATGGTGCCGGCAGCACTCGCAGGAAAGGTGACTGCCATCGTGCCCACGATCGGCATTGGCGCGGGCGTGGATTGCAGCGGCCAGGTACTTGTGCTGCAGGACTTGTTAGGCATCTACAACGGCCCAGCCAGCAAAGCCCCGCAAGATTACAAAGCGCCGCGTTTTGCAAAAAACTTCTTACAAGAATCCAACAGCGTACAGCAGGCCGTTGTGAATTATGTAGCCGCCGTGAAAGATAAAACCTTCCCGGCGCCTGAGCATAGTTACTGAACATGCGCATCATCCATACCGTCGCCGAACTCCGCACTGCACTTGGCTCGCAAAGCAACGTCGGCTTCGTCCCTACCATGGGCAATCTGCACGCTGGACATATCAGCCTGGTAAAGATCGCCAGACAGCATGCCAAAACCGTTGTGGTAAGCATCTTCGTCAACCCGCTGCAATTTGGTGCGAATGAGGATTTCGGTAAGTACCCACGCACCTTGCAGGCTGATTGCGAAAAACTGCAGGCTGCCGGGACAGATATCGTGTTCGCCCCTAGCGTCGAAGAAGTGTATCCTGATTTCGATGGCAAACAGTTGAACCAAACCATGACCATCACGCCGCCGCCTCTGGCGGATACTCTATGTGGTGCAAGCAGGCCCGGCCACTTCTCGGGCGTCGCCACAGTAGTGATGAAGCTGTTCAATATGGTTTTTTATAACACCGCTCAGCCGAATGTCGCCGTGTTTGGCAAAAAGGATTTTCAGCAGTTGCTGGTAATCAGGCAACTGGTACGGCAATTCAACCTACCAATCAAAATCATCGCTGCCGAGACAGGCCGTGAGGCGGATGGCTTGGCGATGAGCAGCCGCAACGGCTACCTGAGCCCGCAGGAACGCCAGCAAGCGACCGAACTGCATCAGGCACTGCGTCTGGTGATTGACCATATCGCCTCCGGAAACCGCGATTTTGCCAGCTTGCAGGCAACTGCCGAGAACAACTTGCGCGAGAAAGGCTGGCTGGTCGATTATGTCGCCGTGCGCTCGGTCCACGACCTGACAGAACCATCCTCAACGGACAAGCAGCTGATGGTGCTGGGTGCCGCCAAACTCGGCAATACCCGGCTGATAGACAACATCGAAATCACTCTGGATTGACCGGCTTACGTGCGTGCGTACGTTCATTGCTTGCCAAATCGGCCTGAAAGCCAATCTGGACGGGCTTTTTAGGCCATTCATCCCTGCAATGAAAAACACTTTGATACAAATTATTTTTTGCGCTAAGCTGTTGATAACTTTATAATTGTATCCCTTTTAACGAATCGGCAATTTTTAATGCAAAGAACCATGCTCAAATCCAAGCTCCATCGTGTCCATGTGACACATAGCGAGCTGCATTACGAAGGCAGTTGTGCCATCGATGACGCTTTGCTGGAAGCCGCCAATATTCGTGAATACGAGCAGATCAGCATCTACAACGTGACCAACGGCGAGCGCTTCAGCACCTATGCGATCCGTGCCGAGCGCAACTCCGGCATCATCTCCGTGAACGGTGCTGCCGCCCACAAGGCGGATCCCAAAGACATCATTATCATCGCCAGCTACGCCAATTACTCCGAACTGGAGCTAGAAAAGTACGCGCCGCAACTGGTCTATGTCGATGCGAAGAACCGTATCTCGCACTCGAAACGCGAAATCCCCGTGCAGGCCGCCTGATGTTGACCCCTGAACAAATCAAAGACGCGGTCGTCGCCGCACTGGAAGACATCAAAGGGTTTGACATCTCTGTGCTAGATGTACAGAACATGACCAGCCTGACCAGCTATATGGTCGTATGCAGCGGCAACTCCAACCGCCAGACCAAGGCGCTCGCAGATAACGTATACGAAAAGCTGAAAGAAAAAGGTGTCGAACCACGTGGCATCGAAGGCGAAAAGGACGGCGAATGGGTGCTGGTCGACCTAGGTGATGTCATCGTGCACATCATGCTTCCCGCCACACGCGCCTATTACAACCTGGAACAGCTCTGGACTGAAGGCGAAACCCGCAGAACCAGCTCCAAAGCAGCCTAGCCACTCTCCCACATGAAACTGCGCATCATCTCCGTCGGGCGCAAGATGCCCGGCTGGGTCACCGATGCCTGCGCAGAATACACCAAACGCATGCCCCGCGAGCTGCAGATCGACATCATCGAGATCAAGCCGGACAAACGCAGCGACATCAAAAGCGAAGCCGTGCAGGAGGCTGAGGCCAAACGCATTCTGGAAGCCGCAGGCAAGGACTTCCTAGTGGCATGCGATGAACGCGGCCAGGAAGTGACCACACTGCTGTTAGCGGAAAAGCTCAAATCCTGGCAAGGCCTAGGCAAGGACGTCAGCATCCTCGTCGGCGGCGCAGATGGTTTGCACCCCAGCCTGAAACAGCATGCAGACTGGCTCTGGAGCCTATCCAGGCTGACACTACCGCATGCATTCGTGCGCGTTTTGCTATGCGAACAGCTTTATCGCGCCCACACCGTCAATCAAGGCCATCCTTATCACCGCGAATAGGCGGATGTCGATTTCCCGCCACCACTGTCGATTTGGCACTGGCTGTTTTGCCCAATCAAAGCGAATTTCCTTCCAAAACAGCTTAAAACAGCTCAAAAACCGCATTTTCTGACCGTAAACCAGTCACCAAGGCATGGCATGCAATATGCATCTAGCATGCATGTCACAAGGGAAATTGGCAAATTGTTTCAACAAAACCAGAACTGATAGCAAATATGCAACACATGACCAAAGATGGATTATTATTGCTGGGACGCTTTTCTGTAAGAGCGCGCAGATTTGTAGGGCACATCGACAGTAGAAGGCTGGGTGATGACGCTGCATATCGTGCAGAGATTTGTGCAAAAATATTCGCTGAGGGTGATGAGGAAACCATGCTGATGGCCATGCAACTGAAGGACCTGCTCGACTATGCCAAATTCAGGGACAAACAAAAACCGCCCACTTTAACGGAAAGCGCTTTATCCGCCTTTAAATAACGAACTTAATCACATTATCGCGCTCCTAAAAATCCATGAGCGCCTATCTTAAATCCCTGGTTTGGTTTCGCCGCGATTTGCGCGATTTCGACCATGCAGCGTTATACCATGCACTCAAATCGTCCCATGCCGTTTACTGCGCCTTCGTCTTCGACACCGATATCCTCGACAAACTGACTGACAAAGCTGATCGCAGGGTGGAGTTCATCTGGGAAAGCGTACGCGAATTAAAGTCTGCACTGCAGGCCAAAGGGAGCGACCTGACTGTGCTATACGGCAAGGTATCAGCACTGATTCCCGCTCTGGCAAAACAGCTTGGTGTGCAAGCCGTATTCACCAATCGCGATTATGAACCTGCCGCAATCGAACGTGATACACAAGTGGCTGCAACGCTCAGCTCGGGTGGAATAGCTTTCCACGACTTCAAGGATCAGGTGATTTTTGAAAAAGACGAGATATTAAGTCAGGCTGGAAAATCTTACACCGTATTCACGCCCTACAAGAATGCGCATTTAAAGAAGCTTGCCGAGGATCTGGAAGGATTTTATCTCAAGCCCTACCACGTGGACCATTACATTGAACACCTCGCAAAAATCCCTCCGACCCAATTGATACCGTTGGAAGAACTAGGCTTCCAGCGCACAAACCTCCAGGCGCTGCAGCTACCTACCGGCATGTCAGGCGGCAAAACCTTATTCGAAAACTTTGAAGAACGCATGTCCCGATACAAAGATGCGCGCGATTTTCCTGCCGTCAAAGGAGTTTCATACCTGTCGGCACATCTTCGCTTCGGCACAGTCTCAATCCGGCATCTGGCACGGCAGGCTGCAAGCCGAGTGGATACTGGCTCCCAGGCATGGCTGAATGAACTCATCTGGCGTGATTTCTATTTCCAGATCCTGTATCACCACCCGCAGGTAGCTGAAGGCCATGCTTTCAAACCCGAATATGCACACATCCCCTTCCCCAATGATGTCACTCTGTTTCAGGCCTGGTGTGAAGGCAGAACCGGCTATCCGCTTGTGGATGCTGCAATGCGCCAGCTGAACCAGACCGGCTGGATGCATAATCGCCTGCGCATGGTCACCGCCAGTTTTTTAATCAAGGACCTACTCGTGGACTGGCATTGGGGCGAGCGTTACTTTGCAGAAAAATTGATCGATTTCGACCTGAGTGCCAACAATGGCGGCTGGCAATGGGCGGCCAGCACAGGATGCGACGCGCAGCCTTATTTCCGCATCTTCAACCCGATTGCACAAAGCAAGAAGTTTGACTCCCACGGTAAATTCATCCGCAAATACGTGCCAGAACTAGCCTTGCTCAATGACGCGGAAATCCACGCGCCGTGGCAAATTCCGTCACAAAGACAAAGGAAAATTGGCTTTTCTGTCGAAAAGGATTATTTTTCACCTATCGTAGATCATACGATACAACACGCCATGGCATTAAATTTATACAAAAAAATCAATTAGTTACGAGAATAACAGAGAAGATATCCAATAGAGGCATAGAGTTTGCTTAGTTTTCTCGAACACTTGAGATCGCTAACCTCAAGGTGCCTGTCGTATATCAACAAAATTTTCAATTAAACAGGCACCTACAGCATAAGAGGTATAGACATCGCATTATGCCTCAGCCATAATGCGAAAACACAGGGGATACTAAATAAGCAAATGATGTACACAAAATTGAGACTATTAGTGATTGTTGCTATCGCAGTGCTGGTGACCGGTTGCGCGACTGCTACGAACCGTGACCCGCTGGAGGGCATGAATCGTGGCATTTACAAGTTCAATGACGTGACTGACCGCGCTTTTTTCAAGCCTGTAGCAACCGCCTACAAAAATGTAGCCCCTACCCCTGTCCGTAAAGGTTTCAATAACTTCTTCAACAACCTATACTCCATCACATCGGTATTGAATAACTTGCTTCAATTCAAGTTTGCCAATGCGTTCTCTGAAGCAGGTCGTTTCGTCATTAACACGACGTTTGGGATTGCCGGCTTTATTGATGTGGCTGGCATGGACAATATCCCTGTACACAAAGAAGATTTTGGCCAGACGTTAGGATATTGGGGGGTTGGCAATGGTGCTTACCTGGTATTACCCTTCTTGGGCCCAAGTACAGTACGCGACACAACAGGCTTGGTCTTCGATACAGCGACTACCGACCCGATTGCCTACCAGCACAACATGGGCAGGATTCGTCTGCACAATCAGTTGCGTGCAGGACAGTTCCTGGATAGACGCACCGAGTTGCTGGATGCCAAAGACTTTATTGACAATGCTGCACTGGATCCATATGCCTTCATGCGCGATGCCTATCTGCAACGCCGTGCAAATCAAGTAGCAGATGGCGTAGTTGATGGAAAATCGATTGACGATGGTTTTGAACCAGCAGATGAAGATAAGCCGGCGGAAGAAGCAAAACCGGCTGAACAAACCAAGTAATTCAGGACGCTAGCTCGCTAGCCCAAATAAGAAAGCCCCGAAACGGGGCTTTTTTATTGTCCAGCTGCAACCGTCATATTTTCTATCAATATCGAGCCCGTCTGCCGTGCCACATTAGGAACCACGTCCGACCCGATTGCGACGATCTGCTTCAGCAAATCTCGCATATTGCTGGCAATGGTAATTTCCTCGACCGCATGCATGATCTGCCCGTTCTGTACCCAAAAACCGGCAGCACCGCGCGAATAATCGCCGGTCACCATGTTCAGACCGTGCCCTAACACCTCGGTCACCAGCAAGCCGGTACCCAGTTGCTTCAGCAGCCCATTAAAATCCTCGCCCGTACTTGCTACCAGCAAATTATGCGCGCCGCCTGCATTACCGGTACTTTGCAGCCCTAGTTTTCGTCCAGAATAGCTGGACAGCAGATATCCTTGCAAGACGCCATTTTCCACCAAAGCTCTGTCCTGCGTCCTGACACCTTCGTTATCGAACGCGCTGCTGGCCGCCCCTTTCTTTAAGTATGCTAACTCCTGAATATTCAGCATACTAGATGCGATTTGCTTACCGAGGCTATCTAACAAAAAACTGGATTTCCGATACAGGTTACCACCAGAAATCGCACTAATGAGTGTACCAATCAGCCCGGACGCCAACGGTGCCTCGAACAGTACTGGGTATTGGCCTGTCTTGATAGAGCGGACATCCAAGCGTCTGGCGGTACGTTCGCCTGCGCGTCTGCCAACAGCTTCTGGAGATTCCATATCCATGGCATCCCGCGCGTTGCTGTACCAGTAGTCACGCTGCATCATGTCGCCAGATTCTGCTATCACCGATGCGCTGATACTATGCCGCGTACTCGAATAGCCCCCGACAAAACCGTGCGTGTTGGCATAGGCAAATACACCATCGCTACTATAAACACTGGCACCTTCAGAATTGGTAATCCGTTCATCCACCTGCATGGCTGCAGCTTCGCAGCGCTTGGCCAGCTCTGCCGCCTCATCCACGTTGATATTCCAAGGATGGTACAAATCAAGATCGGGGATTTCCTTCGCCAACAAGGCTGGATCTGCTAGCCCGCAGTACTGATCCTCTGCTGTGTATTGCGCGATATTGCACGCAGCTTCCACAGTATCCTGCAATGCTTGCGGACTAAGGTCAGAACTGCTGGCAAACCCCTTACGCTGGCCGAAATATACAGTGACAGACACACCTTTATCGCGGTTGTATTCGATATTCTCCAACTCCCCCATACGCACCGAGACACTTTGGCCTGTACCGTAGCTCACCTCGGTTTCTGCACTGCTGGCACCCTTTTGTCTGGCCATCTTCAGCACATCTTGCGTCAATTGTTTTAAGGCTTCCAGTTCCATTCTGATTTATGCTTAAACTCAAAACTGCTATCATACCTGCGTCATAGGAAAACGCATGCAAACATCCGACAAAAATTCTAAATCCCCTATCTACGATGGCCCAAGCAGAAGCCAGCTCAAACGTGAGGCTGAATCACAGCAAGCCATCGGCAAGAAACTGGTGGATCTGCCCAAGGAGAAACTGGCAAAACTCGACCTGCCAGAGGCTTTGGTGGAAGCGATAGCTGAAGCCAAACGCATTACCGCGAACGGCGCGATTCGCCGTCAGATGCAGTATATCGGCAGGCTGATGCGTGATGTCGATGTAGCTCCCATCGTCGATCAGCTCGCGCGCTGGGAAGGCAAGCATAACGAAGAAAATGCGCGCTTCCATGCACTGGAGCGCTGGCGCGAACGCTTATTGAGTTCGCCCGAAGCCTTATCGGACTTCATGGTGGCATATCCCCATGCAGACAGTCAGCAACTCAGGAGCTTGATACGTAACAGTCAAAAAGAAATTGCTGCAAACAGCGCCCCGAAAAGCAGTCGGGAATTATTCAAGCTAATACGCAGCATTAGCGAAACAACCCCTTCAGATTGATTTTTTCCGCTTTCCACCTCTAAGGGCGTTAACAACAGGAGACAGCACATGAAATATTTTGCTCAGTTAGATTTATCAGGTGAAGAAAGCCCCATCCCGATGATTCGCACCAAGGAGTTATTAGATCTAGCCAATACCGGTGACACTATCAAAGTGACAGTCAGCAAGGAATCCGCAGTCAGAAACATCGCAACTCTAGTGTCGAACAATCCTTATGAGATCATTGAATCCGTAAAAACACAATCTCATCATGTGCTTTACATCAGAAAGCTCTAACACCATGACAACCGATAACATATCCAAATCTGTCTTTCGTTTACTTGCAAAGACAATACGGCATCGCTTCAGCCTGACTGAAGATAAAGCGGATGACGAACAAATTGATGCTAGCATCCGCTCTGGCGTGGAGCTCAGGGGCACTAATTTATGGGTGCTGATGTTTGCCATCATGGTCGCCTCCGTGGGGTTGAATGTTAACTCTACAGCAACCATCATCGGCGCAATGCTCATCTCGCCATTGATGGGGCCTATTATGGGAATCGGTTACGGCGTTGGCATTTATGATTCAGAACTCATTAGAAAATCCCTCCGCAACCTAGGCATTGCGACTTTGATTAGCTTAATGGTGTCGACACTTTATTTTTTGCTGACACCACTCTCTGATGCACAATCTGAACTGCTCGCAAGAACATCTCCCACAATCTGGGATGTGCTGATTGCTTTGTTTGGCGGCCTTGCCGGCATTATTGGCGCTACACGTAGCGAAAAGACCAATATCATTCCTGGCGTCGCCATTGCCACGGCCCTCATGCCGCCTTTGTGTACCGCAAGCTATGGCTTAGCCAACGGTAATTGGGAATTCTTTTTTGGCGCCTTCTATCTGTATTCCATCAACTGTGTATTTATCGCGTTTGCAGCCATCCTGATTATCTGGGTGCTTAACCCATCGCACAAAAAGTTTGTCGATGAAAAAACCGAAATTCGTGTCAGGCGCGCGCTGACAACGATAGTGGTATTAACGATGCTCCCCAGCATTTATCTCGCAGTCAAGCTGGTAAAAGTAGAGGTCTTCAATTTAAAAGCCAAAGAATTTATTAGCAAGGAATTGACCTTTGAGCAGGCGCATCTTACAGAACGCAACATTGATCCCGAAAATAGACGGATTGAAGTGACGCTCATCGGCGACCAGCTCAGTCAAGGAAAGCTTAAGGATATTGAATCACGCTTGGAAAATTACGGCCTTGTGGGGGCGTCTTTACTCGTGCATCAATCAAAGGATCAGAACATAGACGTTACCGCCCTGAAATCCAACATTATCAGTGAGTTATACAAGAATAATTTGTACGCATTGGAAGAAAAAAACAAAACCATCCAACAATTACAGGATGAAATACAAAAAAATGCTGCAAAACAAGCAGAATGGTCGAATCTGCCCGCGGAACTTAACGCCCAGTACCCACAGATTCGTGAAGTGATGATATCAAATGCCACACCATGGAAGGCTGGTGAAGGCCCAGCTGAAAATGCGCTGATTGTAGTGAATGTGAAAACCAGCAGCAAATTAAATTCCAATGATAAATATCGGCTACTCAACTGGCTCAAGCTGCGCGTCAAATCTGACGATGTGGATCTTGTCGTTGAATAATAAATAACTTCTTACATTAAAGTGATACAGATGGACATTTTATTAATCACCATTTTCGTGCTTTCTTATGCCGCAATTGCCTTTGAGCATCCAATCAGTATCAACAAAAGCGCACCTGCGTTAATTGGTGCGGGGTTGTTGTGGACGATATATGCGCTGACAGGCGAGCATGTAGAAGAACAACTCAACGAAACCATATCCGGGACAGCCCAGATCATCTTTTTCCTGATGGGCGCGATGACGATTGTAGAAGTCATAGACGCACATGACGGTTTTGACGTCATCACGGAAAAAATCAAAACGAAAAAAATGACAACGCTGTTATGGCTGGTAAGCTTTGTCACATTCTTTTTAAGCGCAATACTCGACAACCTGACGACAACTATCGTCATGATTTCCGTTGTACGAAAACTACTTGGCCGAAGAGAAGACAAATTGTTCTTTGCAGGCATCATTGTCATCGCTGCCAATGCTGGCGGCGCTTGGTCTCCCTTGGGAGACGTCACGACAACGATGCTTTGGATTGGCGGTCAAATCACTGCAATTGCCATCATCAAGGGACTATTCATTCCATCGCTAGTCAATATGGTATTGCCATTACTTGTCGTCAGCTACATGTTCAAAGGCAAGCAAATCACTGGGCCAAATAATTCGCTGCAGCATACAGAGAAATACGCAACCAACCAGTTTGAAAAGAGCTTCATATTTTTTTCCGGCATCGCCGCCCTATGCAGCGTCCCTATCTTTAAAACCTTGACGCACTTGCCTCCATTCATGGGCATATTGTTCGCCTTGGGCGTCATCTGGCTACTTAGCGAGCTGATTCACCGCAATAAAGATGATGAAGATAAGCAACACCTGTCTCTGGCATCTGCTCTGCAAAGAATCGACATGGCATCTTTGGTGTTCTTTATCGGTATTTTATTGGCAGTAGCTGTGCTTGAACACGCACATATTCTGACTGCGCTTGCTCAATGGCTGGACAAGTCTATTGGCAACCAGGCCATCATCGTGACCTTGTTTGGAATGGCTAGCGCCATCGTAGATAACGTACCTCTTGTCGCCGCCTCTATGGGCATGTACCCGATTGCACAATTCCCTGCAGATTCATTCATCTGGGAGTTTCTTGCCTATGCTGCCGGCACAGGCGGCTCCATGCTGATCATTGGGTCTGCCGCTGGTGTTGCGGCAATGGGTTTAGAAAAAATCGAGTTCTTCTGGTATCTCCGTAAAATCAGCCTGCTAGCCTTTATTGGTTACATAGGCGGTGCGGCAACCTATATCATGCTGGGGCAATTATTAATGCACTTACAGTAAGCTGACGAACCCATCCCTATGTTCAGGATGGGCCGGGGAACTATCGCTTGTTGATTTGCGCCTGCAATGTCTTTTCCTCACCATCGCGCACCATCCCCAATGGCACGATTTGCCCTTGAAGCCCGGTTACTAGCGCTGAAAGCTCTTCTGGCTTATTGACCGGTCTGCCTGCTACCGTCAGCAACACGTCACCTCGCTGCAAGCCGGCCTGATCAGCAGGCGAGCCCCGAATCACAGCCACCACATTAACGCCATCTGCAGAAGCGGCATCTTCATCTTTGGGCACCAATTTAATAACATGCACGCCAAGTAAAGGTGTCGGTAATTTAGCCCAATAAGTAGCGTAATAACTATATTTCGGAGCTTCCTGAAAATCCTTTTCTGTAAGCTCTTTACCTGATTTTCTGGCTTCCCGGATAAACTCCATCTGCGAGATTGGCGTGTTTTTGCCGGCATCACTCACATACACCAACACCCTATCCGCCCTGATTTCCCTGCCATGCGCCAACGCCTGCTCAGGAGGGATATCTTTACCCTCAAAGCTGGAAACCCCCATCAGGTCATATCCTTGTTCGAGCATACTGACATTCTCTTCCTGTTTGTTCTTGCCTACATAAATCTCGGTCTTTGGCTCTGGCTGCATCGAAGCCAACTGGCCTTTGGCTTGTGTCTGGTAATATTTGGCATACCAGTTCTCATCCGCCTGCGCACAAAATGTAGTAAATGCCAATAAAAGGATGAATAGTAATCGCATGGTTCGCCCTTGTATGTTCAATGTTATGATTCCGCTTTAACCTGATTGCTAGACTTGTTAAAAGTAAAACCATTTCCAAAATGCAGAATATATTAAATGTAGGCCTAGTGTCTATCAGTGACCGCGCCAGTTCCGGTATTTATGAAGACAAAGGCATCCCCAGCCTGCGTGAATGGCTGGAAAAAACGCTGATTTCGCCGTTCAAACTGGAAACATGCCTGATTGCCGACGATCAACCGACCATAGAAGATACCCTGATAGATCTGGTGGATAACAAAAGTTGCCATCTGGTTCTCACCACAGGCGGCACTGGTCCAGCCAAGCGCGATGTGACTCCCGAGGCTACGCTGGCAGTCGCCGAAAAAGAGATGCCTGGCTTTGGCGAACAAATGCGGCAGATCAGCCTGCATTTCGTCCCCACTGCAATACTGTCGCGACAGGTCGCCGTGATTCGCAAACAATGCTTGATCATCAACCTGCCCGGCCAACCCAAAGCCATCGCGCAAACGCTGGAAGGACTGAAGGATGAATCTGGCAAACAGGTCGTGCATGGTATCTTCGCTGCGGTGCCATACTGCCTGGACTTGATTGGCGCGCCTTATATCGAAACCAATGAGGCTATCTGCAAGGCGTTTCGTCCAAAATCCGCAATAAAATCCTGATGTATTGCCCCGCGCATTTTGAAGAGAATCGTATCGATGTGCTAAAAGCACATATTAGGCAATTCCCTTTATCCTTAATCGTAACAATCAATGACGGATTACTAAATGCCAACCATATCCCGATGTTGTTATGCGATAACAATACAGGGCTGGGGACGTTACAAGCACACATCCCGCGCAACAACCCTTTATGGCAATCCATGAATGATGCCCGGGTGCTCGCTATCTTTCAGGGTGAAAACAACTATGTCTCCCCCAACTGGTACCCTACAAAACATGATCACGGCAAGGTTGTCCCTACATGGAATTACATCACCGTACATGTTCGCGGCAATCTCAAAATAATAGAGGATAAAGTTTGGCTAAAATCACACCTGCAACAGCTAACAAATACGCATGAATCTTCTCAGCAAACACCTTGGAGCCTAGATGATGCCCCTGTTGAGTTCATCGAGAAGCTAATTAATTCGATTATCGGCATCGAATTGGAAATTACCGAGCTTTCCGGTAAATGGAAAATCAGTCAGAACCAGCCTGCTGTAAATCAAACCGGCGTAATTAAAGCACTAAATAAACATGGCCACCCCTTGGCTTCAATCATGGAAAGTTATTTCGGGGAAAGACATGTCAAGTGAATTCGATATCATCCGCGATTTCTTCACACGCCCGACCAGGCACACGGATTTGAGTGTGGGCGATGACGCAGCACTGATTCAGCCTAGTCCAGATACACAACTTGCCATTTCCGCCGACATGCTGGTAGCTGGCACACACTTTTTTACAGATGCCGCGCCCTACGATATCGGCTGGAAATCACTGGCGGTCAACGTTTCAGACATGGCGGCCATGGGTGCGCAGCCTAAATGGGCGACCTTGTCTATCGCGCTCGCTGAAAACGATTCGCATTGGTTGAGCGAGTTCGCACGCGGTTTCTTCACTTGCGCAGACAAGTTCTATGTAGATTTGATTGGCGGCGATACTACGCGGGGCCCGCTGAACATCAGCGTAACGATCTTGGGTGAATCCCCCCAAGGCCAAGCGCTGCGCCGCAGTGGCGCAAAAGCAGGTGACGACATCTGGGTGAGTGGTCATATCGGCAGCGCGGCCGCCGGGCTCGCTCACTTGCAGGGCAAGATAATGCTCGAAAAAGACACCCTGAAAGCCTGTCTGGACGCTCTTCACAGACCGATGCCACGTGTCGCGTTGGGGCTAGCGCTACGCAATATCGCCAGCAGCGCAATTGACATCTCCGATGGCTTGGCGGCAGATTTAGGGCATATCTTGCACGCCTCTGCTGTAGGGGCCGAGATTTACTTTGCCAAAATCCCTAAACTGCCTGCTTTGCAAGCCACTGTAAGTTTAAATAATGGCCATGCGGGGTTCGAGGCGTATGCTTTAAGCGGTGGAGACGATTACGAGCTATGTTTTACCGCGCCGCAACAGCAACGGCAGCGCATCGCGGATATCAGCCGCGAGCTGGATTTAAAGCTCACACATATCGGTAATATCTGTGCAGGCAGTGCATTGACAGTCTATGATGCAGAGAATCGAGCGATGGTCCTGCAAAAAAGCGGCTATGACCATTTCGGTTAAACTGGACAAGTCATCATGAAACCTGATTTAAAGTTCTTACTGCAGCATCCGGCACACTTCATCGCACTCGGGTTCGGCAGCGGCCTTGCCCCCAAGGCGCCCGGCACTTTCGGTACATTAATTGGCTTCCCACTAGCGCTACTACTGTTCAGGCTACCCGTCGTTTGGCAGGCGCCCGTTTTGCTGGCAATGTTCATGCTAGGCGCGTGGTGCTGTGACAAGACAGGTAAGGCGTTAGGCGTAGCTGATCACGGCAGTATTGTATGGGATGAAATCGTCGCCATCATACTGGTATTGGCTTTCACACCGATGAACTGGCTATGGTGGCTGGTCGCGTTTATCCTGTTTCGCCTGTTCGACATATGGAAGCCGTTCCCTATCCGCCAACTGGATGCCAAACTCAAGAATGGCTTTGGCGTGATGCTGGATGACATTCTGGCAGCGGTTTACAGCATTATCTGTATCTTGGCCTTGTTTATATGGATGAACTCTACGCATTAGCCGCCAAGCTCGGCACGGAGCTTAAAGCACAGGGCTATATGCTGGCACTGGCGGAATCATGCACCGGCGGCATGGCGGCTACCGCCGTTACCAGCGTTGCAGGCAGTTCAGACTGGTTCGACCGATGCTTTGTCACATACAGTAACGAAGCAAAAATCCAGATGCTGGGTGTTTCAACAGAAACTTTGGAGAGATTTGGTGCTGTAAGCGAGGAAACCGCCCGCGAAATGGCACAGGGTGCACTTCAACACAGTCACGCGCAATTCGCGTGCAGCATTACCGGAATCGCCGGCCCGGACGGTGGGTCTATTGAGAAACCTGTAGGTACCGTGTGTTTTGCATGGGCGCAGACTAACGCTGCAATCACCAGTACCACAAGGCACTTCAGTGGCAACCGGCAGGAAATCCGTATCCAGTCAGTTGCCTATGCGCTACAAGGACTGATTCAAGCCTTAAGGCAAATTTAGTTAATCATCATCGTCGTGATGGCCATGCCCACGCCATCCGCCTCTTCCCCAATCATGGCGTCCTTCACGCCACTCATGACGATCCCAATCACGATGACGACCACCCGTACCGAAATAACTGAAAGACGCATAAGGAGAGTACACCACTGGCGGCGCAGAACGATAATAAACAACCGGCGCATCATAATACACCACTGGCGGTGCCGCATAATAAACTGGCGGGGGTGCATAATATGGGCTGCCAATCGAAATACTCCAGCCTACGTTACCACCGCCATGGGCTTGCGCACTCGAGATTCCAGCCAAACCCAGTATTGTCATTGCTAATATTGTTTTGAATAATTTCATTTTGCTTCTCCATTTTGTCCTGAACAGACATTTAATTAACGCACGTTTCTGCTTATTCGTTGACGCGGAATCACCCGCTTAAATTTCGCTATGACACCTTTGCCGCGCTTACTTTAAATGCCGTTTTATGAAATAATAACAGGTTATTATAAAACGCATTTAAGCACCTAAAAACAAAGGCAAAAATTCATGGATGACAACAAAAGTAAGGCGCTGGCCGCTGCACTTTCGCAAATTGAAAAACAATTCGGCAAGGGCTCCATCATGCGCATGGGCGACAGCGACATCGGCGAAGAAGTCCAGCCAGTCTCTACAGGTTCGCTCGGCCTGGATATCGCACTTGGCATCGGTGGTTTGCCTCGTGGCCGTATCGTGGAAATCTACGGCCCGGAGTCTTCCGGTAAAACCACACTTACCTTATCCGTGATTGCCGAAATGCAAAAATTGGGCGGCGTGGCCGCATTCATTGACGCAGAGCATGCGCTGGATCCTCAATATGCTGCCAAACTGGGGGTAAATGTCCCAGAGCTTCTGATCAGCCAGCCGGATACGGGTGAGCAGGCGCTGGAAATTGCCGATATGCTGGTACGCTCCGGCAGTGTGGACATCGTCGTCATTGACTCTGTTGCTGCATTGACTCCACGTGCCGAGATCGAAGGCGAGATGGGCGACAGCCACATGGGTCTGCAGGCACGCCTGATGTCACAGGCCTTGCGCAAGCTCACCGGCAACATCAAACGCACTAACACGCTGGTCATCTTCATCAACCAGATTCGCATGAAGATAGGCGTGATGTTCGGCAACCCGGAAACCACGACCGGTGGTAACGCATTGAAATTCTATGCTTCTGTGCGTCTGGATATCCGCCGCACTGGTGCAATCAAGAAAGGTGACGAAATCATCGGCTCCGAAACCCGTGTCAAAGTCATCAAGAACAAAGTGGCGCCTCCGTTCAAGCAGGCAGAATTCGACATCATGTACGGCGAAGGCATATCCCGTCTGGGCGAAATCATTGAACTTGGCGTGAACCTGAAGCTGATTGAAAAAGCCGGCGCATGGTTCAGCTACAACGGCGAGAAAATCGGCCAAGGCAAAGAGAATGCTAAAGAATATCTGCGCGAACACCCGGAAGTGGCTGCAGAGATTGAAGCAAAAATCCGTGCTAACGCCAAACAGCTGAACGAAAGCATGGTAGCAGCACGTAGCGAGGACGACTAAACATCAAACCAGTTCAAAAATCCCTGCGGCAACGTGCCTTGGAGTATCTGGCTAAACGCGAATACTCAACTCAAGAACTGGCGCAAAAACTTAAGGGGTTCGCGGAAGAAAATGATGATATCGCCGCGTTACTGGATGACTTCAACAAACATGGCTGGCTGAGTGATGCGCGATTTACCGAGCAGATAGTACACGCCCGCAAGGCAAAGTTCGGTGCAAGCAAGGTGGCGCATGAACTGCGCGAGAAAGGTGTAGCAGATGAACTGGTGGCTGATGCAGTTGCCCAGTTAAAAGAAAACGAGTTGGAAAATGCGCGAGAAGTATGGCGCAAAAAATTTAAGGCTCCACCCGATAACCGCGAAGAGTGGGCCAAACAGGCAAGATTTTTACAGAGCCGTGGATTTGGCTTTGAGACGATTAAAAAAATATTGAATAGCAAATTTGACGATGACCATTAAGTTAAGCAACAAACCCTCCAGCAACGAAATTCGCCAGGCATTTCTCGACTTCTTTGCATCCAAGGGTCATGAGGTCGTTTCCTCCAGTTCATTGGTGCCACATGGCGACCCTACCCTACTGTTCACCAATGCTGGCATGAACCAGTTCAAGGATGTATTCCTTGGCTTTGACAAACGCCCCTACACCCGCGCTGCCACGGCACAGAAATGTGTGCGCGCCGGCGGCAAGCACAATGACCTGGAAAACGTCGGCTATACTGCGCGCCACCACACCTTCTTCGAGATGCTGGGCAACTTCAGCTTCGGTGACTACTTCAAGCGTGACGCCATCAAATATGCATGGGAACTGCTGACAGAAGTCTACAAACTGCCAAAAGAACGTCTGATGGTGACTGTCTATGCAGAAGATGACGAAGCCTACGACATCTGGCACAAGGAAGTCGGTATCCCGGCAGAAAAAATCGTGCGTATTGGTGACAACAAAGGTGCGCGCTACGCTTCTGACAACTTCTGGATGATGGGTGACACCGGTCCTTGTGGCCCTTGCACCGAGATTTTCTACGACCACGGCGCACACATCCCTGGCGGCCCTCCAGGCAGCCCGGATGAAGATGGCGACCGTTTCATCGAGATCTGGAACAACGTATTCATGCAGTTCAACCGCGATGAATCTGGCGTGATGCACCCATTGCCAAAACCCAGCGTGGATACCGGCATGGGCTTGGAACGCATCTCTGCAGTTCTGCAAGACGTGCATGCCAACTATGAAATCGATTTGTTCCAAGGCTTGATAGCCGCTGCCGCACGCGAGACCAAAACTACCGATTTAAGCAGCCCGAGCCTGAAAGTGTTGGCTGACCACATCCGCGCCTGTTCCTTCCTGATCGCCGATGGCGTGATTCCAGGCAACGAAGGCCGCGGCTACGTGCTGCGTCGCATCATCCGCCGTGCGATTCGTCACGGATACAAACTTGGGGCACGCAAAGCATTCTTCCACAACATGGTAGCCGATTTGGTACATGAAATGGGCGATGCTTACCCGGAACTAAAAACTGAGCAAGCACGCATTACCAGCACATTAAAACAGGAAGAAGAACGCTTCTTTGAAACCATTGAAAACGGTATGGCGATTCTGGAAAACGAGCTCGCTACCAAACCTGCACAACTGAATGGCGATTTGGCTTTCAAACTGCACGACACCTTCGGCTTCCCGCTAGATTTGACAGCAGATATCTGCCGTGAACGTGGTATCACTGTTGACACAGCAGGCTTCGATGCAGCCATGGCACACCAAAAGGAACAGGCACGTGCCGCAGGCAAGTTCAAGATGACGGCCAATCTGGAATACTCCGGAAAAGCCACGACTTTCTATGGTTACGAGGTATTAGAAAAACCTGCCACCGTACTCGCACTTTACAAAGATGGCAGTGCAGTGAACAACCTGAAAGAAGGAGATATGGGCGTCGTGGTGCTGGACGACACGCCATTCTATGCTGAGTCTGGCGGCCAGATCGGCGACAGCGGAGAGCTGCGCGCCAGCAATGGTATCTTTGCCGTAGAAGACACACAAAAAATCCAGGCAGCTGTATTTGGCCACCACGGTGTACTGCAAACCGGCACGCTGACCGTTGGCAACAAACTAACGGCTCGCGTCAATACACAAGCCCGTGCAGCCACGATGCGCAACCACTCTGCCACACACCTGATGCACAAAGCACTGCGTGAAGTGTTGGGCGAACATGTGCAGCAAAAAGGTTCATTGGTGGATACAGAAAAAACCCGTTTTGACTTTGTGCATAACGCGCCGATGACAGATGCGGAGATCGCCAGAGTGGAAGCCATCGTGAACGCAGAGATACTGGCTAATGCCGCATGCCAGGCACGTGTAATGCCGATTGAAGAAGCACAAAAAACCGGCGCAATGATGTTGTTTGGCGAAAAGTATGGCGACGAAGTACGTGTACTGGATATCGGCACTTCACGTGAACTATGTGGCGGAACACATGTCAGCCGTACGGGCGACATCGGACTGTTCAAGATCATGACTGAAAGCGGTGTTGCCGCCGGGGTGCGCCGTGTAGAAGCAACCACCGGACAAGGTGCACTCAAATTGATCCAAGCCCAGCAAGCGTTGTTAAGCCAGGCTGCCAGCGAACTCAAGTCGCCCACTCATGAGCTACCCGGCAAAATTGCGCAGATGCTGGATAACGTGAAAGCACTGGAAAAAGAACTGGCTCGCCTGAAATCCAAACTGGCTTCGTCGCAAGGTGATGATTTAGCAGGACAGGCCGTGGATATCAAAGGTGTAAAAGTGCTAGCCGCAACACTAGAAGGCGCGGATGCCAACACCTTGCGCGAAACCATGGATAAACTGAAAGACAAGTTGAAATCAGCCACCATTGTGCTGGCAAGTACAGCAGGCGGCAAAGTCAGCCTGGCTGCTGGCGTAACGCAAGATTTGACCGGCAAAGTAAAAGCAGGTGATCTGGTTAACTTTGTTGCTGCCCAGGTTGGTGGCAAAGGCGGCGGCAAGCCGGATATGGCTATGGCAGGCGGCACGGATGTAAGCGCATTACCTAAGGCGCTTACCAGTGTACCGGAATGGATTAGCGGTAAAATTTAATTAAAAACATAGAGTTAACAAATGGCATTGATAGTACAAAAATACGGCGGCACTTCAGTTGCAAACCCTGAGCGTATCCGCAACGTGGCAAAACGGGTGGCACGCTATAAGGCGATGGGGCATCAGGTAGTGGTCGTCGTTTCTGCGATGTCGGGCGAAACTAACCGCCTGATTGCACTAGCCAAGGAGATTATGCCGGAACCTGACCCCCGCGAACTGGATGTGATGGTCTCGACTGGCGAACAAGTGACGATTGGCATGACCGCTTTAGCCTTGATGGAATTGGGAATCAAAGCCAAAAGCTATACGGGTACGCAAGTCAAGATCCTGACTGATGATGCATTCACCAAAGCACGCATTCTGAGCATCGACGAAGCGAATATCAAACGCGATTTGAATGACGGCTACGTCGTAGTGGTCGCAGGCTTCCAGGGGGCGGATGCCAACGGAAACATCACGACCTTGGGCCGTGGCGGCTCCGATACCACCGGTGTTGCTTTGGCTGCTGCACTCAAAGCCGACGAATGCCAGATCTACACTGACGTGGATGGCGTTTATACCACCGATCCGCGTATTGTGCCGGAAGCACGTCGTCTGGACAAAATCACCTTTGAAGAGATGCTGGAACTTGCCAGCCAGGGCAGCAAGGTACTGCAGATTCGTTCTGTAGAGTTTGCCGGAAAATATAAAGTTAAATTGCGCGTGCTCTCCAGCTTTGAAGATGAAGGCGACGGCACGCTGATTACATTTGAGGAAAACGAAGGAAACAACATGGAAGATCCGATTATCTCAGGCATTGCGTTCAACCGCGACGAAGCCAAAATCACCGTATTGGGCGTGCCTGACAAACCCGGTATCGCTTACCAGATTCTTGGTCCGGTTGCCGAGGCAAACATTGACGTTGACATGATCATCCAAAATACCGGCGCTGACGGAACCACCGATTTCACCTTTACTGTGCACAAAAATGAGATGAACAAGGCACTCAGCATCCTGCGTGACAAAGTACAGCCGCATATCCATGCACGCGAGATCAACGGTGACGACAAGATTGCCAAAGTCTCTGTTGTCGGCGTCGGCATGCGCTCTCATGTTGGCGTCGCCAGCAAGATGTTCCGCACATTGGCTGAGGAAGGCATCAACATTCAAATGATTTCTACCAGCGAAATCAAAATCGCGGTCGTCATTGAAGAAAAATATATGGAACTTGCTGTGCGTGTGCTACACAAAGCATTTGAACTTGAAGAAGCATAACAAACTAGACAACTTGGATTTAATTGATTTTTAAGGGGGTTTCGCGTATAGTGGCGCCCTCATGCAGTACCGGAGAGATGGCCGAGAGGTCGAAGGCACTTCCCTGCTAAGGAAGCATACGGGCTTAAATCTGTATCGAGGGTTCGAATCCCTCTCTCTCCGCCAGTTTCCTCAGACTTGTGCTATAATACGCACGTTTCTGAAATGAAACACCCTTGCGCCCGTAGCTCAGTTGGATAGAGTATTTGGCTACGAACCAAAGGGTCGGGCGTTCGAATCGCTCCGGGCGCGCCAATTAAATAAAGGGCTGACAAATGTCAGCCCTTTTTTCGTTTTTGGAAAACATCCAAGAATAAAAATATTTCTATTTTCTAGAATTATCCATTGTAATAATCAACACCCCTGCCAACACCAAACCAGTCCCCATTATCTGCCGCAAGTTGATTGTTTCATTCAGGAAGACTGCTGCAAGCAAGACCGTCGACACAGGGCCAACACTACTGATAAGTGCTGCCTTGCTACTACCAACCCGCTTGATGCCTGCATTGAGCATTATCATCGGCAAAACTGTTGAGATGATGGCCATTGCCAGACCTAATTCATATACTCGCGACGGAACCTCAAGGGTTGAGATTGGATGCATCAGCGCGAAATGTCCTAACACAGCCGTGGCTGCCACCAGCATGGTGTAGCATGTGAACCTTTGCGTACCAATCCGGTGAATTACAGAACCGCTTCCCACCAGATAGCTGGAGTAAGTCAAAGTGCTAAGAAATACAAATCCTGCACCGATCATTGCACTATGACTGTTATTAAAGGAAAGCTCATGAGCAGCGACTAACAATATTCCGGAATAACTAAGCACCAAGGCCAGTATTACCCGTTTACCGATAGGCCGTTGAGTTATCAGGGACGATATCAGCACAGTGAAAGTTGGATAAAGGAAAAGTATCGTTCTCTCCATGCCTGCAGACACATGTGCCAAACCGATAAAATCGAATAGCTGCGACAAATACATGCCAGAAATACCTAAGGCAATAATCATTACCCAATCCCTGAAATATAAAGGCGTTGTTTCCTTATGACTTGCAATATAGGCAAGCCCTACAAAAAATGGTATGGACATCAACATACGCAATGCCATTAAAGTCACCGCATCAACTGAGTATGCATAAGCCAGTTTGACAAACACCGCCTTGGCTGAGAAAGCGATAGCGGAAACCAGCACCAATGTCGCTCCGACAAGTGAGTCTTTGTCTATTGTTTGTGAATTTTTATTTTGCATGTTGGCCTCTTTCAACAGGCCGCACATACTGGGAAAGAATCAGATCAACCGCAGAGAGGGCCTGCGGTTGCTAGTTGAATCAAGAAAAATAGCAAACGCCGCAAGTTGTAGCTACACGCCACAGGGCTTTGCGGGCTAGTACGAAATTGATTTGGTTCGTTGTTTGCATGGGGCGCATTCTACTCGCAACTTTTGCACAGTCAAATGTTTTCTCAACCTAGAATAATGATCCAGTGATATTCGTTTAGTTTGTATCTTTTACACCAACTTTGCACCAGCTCAGCGGTTACCAATTCGCGCTGGCAAGTATTCTGTTAGTACAAACAGCATCGCCAGAATTGCACCCAACCAGCCTACTCTGACTGGGTAATTTCCATGTCCTGTTGGCGGTAATTTGTTGATTGCAGTCAGCAAATGATCTGGAGTATCAGCCCGAACATAACCTGCACCTATGTCATTGGCCACTTCCTTAAGATAGTCCTCTCGCAATGCAGACAGATAATATTCCCCTGGATCAGTCGCAATGGAGTCATCCCGCTTCCCGACAGAATCTTCATTAACGATCTGGCTTGGCTCGAACTTGGTCGCATATTGTGACCAATAACCAATCACCTGATTCTTACTATTAAACTTAGGTACTGGGGACTGATTGGGCGACCCAACACCTGCCAGCAGCCATCCACTACTGCCAGGCATGGGAGCCAGTTCCACCTTGGTGATGGCATTGATAGGGGCGGCCTCATCGCCATCAGTAAGCAAAATGATTTGCGCCTGCTCAGGTAGCAGCAATAGCATACGCGACGCATCCAGCAATCCAAGCCTGACATGACTACTGCCGCGCCAAGCCATTCGCCATTCGATATGGCTTAGAGAAGCCTCTATCACGCCGTAATTGGCACACACTTCCATGGGAACATATAGCGGAACAATCTCGGCATTGGCAAAAAGCGCGATGCTGACCTTTGTACCACAGGACGTTTGCTTGATAGTTGCATCTAACAGCCTGAGCGTATGGTTCAATCTGCTAATGGGTCGTCCATTAACGCGCATATCCTCCACATTCATGCTCTGTGTAATATCGACCACAAACACATAATGTCTAAAATCACGCGGAATACTCACCTCCGGGTTATACACCGCCAGCATAAGGGATACTAGTGCCAGTACAAGGTAGATTCCCTTGCTGACCAGATAGAAATGCAGCGTCTTCATTTAAGGCTACACCAAGTAAAAAGTCAGCACCCCAGAGCAAGATGCCGATAACAGGAAGCCCTGCACAGCTCACGCCTGCTTGAATGTGGAACGCAATACGATGACGGATGCCTTACCGAACCCATAGCTTGTCATGATGATGCTGGTCAGCAGATAAACCCCGAAAATAGGCGGCGGCTGGACGGCAGGATTGTCCAGAGACGGGAAGATTGCCATTAACAAGAACAGGCTGGAGTTGGTGAATGCACCAACGACCATGGCCCAACGTACATGCCACGGCAAAGGGACTTTGGCAGCATATACCCCTAGGATCAGGGCCGTCATAAGCAGAAAATCGATATGCGCCTGCAAAAGCCGAGTAAACTTGCCCGCAAAAATCACTTTCAATGGAGCAACGCCAAAGTTCAAACCCACCATGCACCATGCAAGCAGCAATGCCATGAGCAGCCATAAGGCTGCACTACGAATCAGCACAATATTACCTGCATGTTTTTGGTTAGCTTCAGCCATTGTTTTCTCCCATTATTGTCAGTTATCAGAACAATGGTCAGATTAGAGAATCTGTATTTTCAAGCTTGGCTGGACAGGAAGTGAAACTTGACTGAAACGGTGTTTTGTAAATTTACATCTGCTTGCAAACAGGGCTAATATAATCTTGTTGATCAATCAGGGATAACTGAAATGGAAAAAAACGGTTCCCATCAGGACTCATTAAGCATCAATAAAATGATATTCTCTACAGAAGACATTCCCGCTTGGCAAAGGCGTGAGTGGCTTTGTGAAGTAATTGGCCGCGAATATGCCAATGTAAATATCACCTCTCCCAGAAATGAATACCTGTTCAATGAAATGAACATATATCCCTGGCAGGACTTACGGCTTTCTGTCATCCATTCCAACGCCATTACCATTCAAAGGCTTCCGCAGGAGCCTTCGGCAGTCAGTCATGACGCCTATTTCGGTGTGATCCTGCTGTCCGGAGACTATCAGCTTGAACAAAATGGGCGCGAGGTATTTCTGAAACCAGGCGATATCACGATCTATGATGCAACGCGTCCACATCGCATCCATTGCCCGAAAAGCTTTTCCAAGCTGATAATATCGATTCCCCGCAAATTGATGCGAGAGAGACTGCCTGGAGTTGAGCACTATACTGCTTGCAAGGTCAATGGAGAAATAGGGCTTGGTGCAATCGCATCAGGCTTCGTACAATCAATCGCAAAGCAAGCTAATCATATGACTTGCGGCTCCTTCGAAGCTACTGCTGAACAGTCGCTGGATTTGTTTACAATGGCGCTCAACAACCTACGCCCATCAAACTACAGCTTGAGCCGTAGCAGGTCTTTATCGCTGCGCCGCGTTAAGGATTTTGTGGAACAGCAACTTGACAACCCAGACCTGGATACGAAAACAGTCACTCGCGGGACCGGACTGTCAGCACGGTATATCAATGAACTGTTCCATGATGAAGATACCTCTTTGATGCGCTATATCTGGCTACGCAGATTGATGCGCTGCCATGATGACTTGACCAGTTCCAGATATAACAGCAGAAGCATATCAGAGACTGCACTACGCTGGGGTTTTAATGACTTTTCACATTTCAGTCGGGCATTTAAAAACAGGTATGGCTTGCCTCCCAGCGCAGTTAAAAAGCACCAGCTTGAACCAGAATCCAAAACCTGAATTCAGTTCTTTTTAGGAATCAGGGTGGGTTCTTTTAATTACTTGCTTAGCATTTACTTACGACATGAATACTTACTTCTGGCTTTAAGTTTGAATAGCCTTAATACCATTCAAGTATGTTATTAAAGACTAAATCGCAGCATCAAAATAAGGGATTAGCAAATCTTCCATACTGTACAAGCCATTTGGCTTATTTTTCAGATTTTCAATGGCAAACAATATCCCGTTGCCAAATGCTTCACGTGCGATAGATTCATGTTTCAGGCGCACCGTCTGATATGGGAAACCGAATAAAACCTCATGGACACCGATGATGCCACCTGCACGTATGGTTTTGATTTGATCATCAGGCACATCCAGTTTTTTTGCAATTATCCTAGCTGTCCCCGAGACTTCTGGCTTGGTCTTGAAATGCTCCTCAATAATTTCAATATCTGTGTGAGGCGCTATATTTTTGAGCACTTTTGCGGCAATCATCAAAAAGTTGATTCCCAAAGTGATATTCGGCGAATGCATCACCACAGTTTTTTCTGACAATGCCCTCAAGTGATCCAAATTTGACTGCTCGTATTGAGAAACAGCGCTAATGATAGTGACTCCATGTGTAGCAGCTATATCACCATAGTACTCCAATCCCTGCGTTGAAGAAAAATCGACTATAACGTCTACAGGCTGCAGCTCTATCAGTTGCTCAATGTTGAATTCATCTTTACTGTAGATCAATCCAGGCTCGTCACTTTGTATACCCAGAAATTCTGGAACTGACCGATGCTGCAATACGTTGGATCCCCTAACAACCCATTTTAGACAAGTCTTTTCTGATTCAAGCAAAACAGATGCGACGGCGCGCCCCGTTTTACCAAACCCTATCATTCCTACATTCATTGAATTTGCCTCCTTCAACTTTTAAAGCCTTGCTACTTCGAGATTCGATTTGCAAGTGTCAGGTAAATAGGTGGGCTAAAGATTCTTGCTACTAGCGAAGACAAAAGAGCTACCGACATTAAGCTGATCACCATCTCATGACCATTGATCATTTCCATCACGATAATGAATGATGTCAGTGGGGTTTGGGTCACTGCCGAAAGAAAAGCAGTCATACTTAAAGCAAATATGGCCGTGGATAACGCAGGATCTTGCAACATCAGGTTTAACTCATAACCAATGCCTGCGCCTATAGATAGCGATGGAGCGAATATCCCGCCCGGGATTCCACTCAAGTATGTCAACAATGTAGATATATATTTCACCGGCGCATAATACCAGTGACCAGTCGTTGGATCTTCGAGCAGATGATGGGTATATATGTATCCAGAACCATGCGCGGCACCAAAGCTTCCAATCCCAAGAAAGGCTATAAGCAATCCACAAAACCCAGCCCAAACAACGGGTTTATTTTGACGGAATCTACCTAAAAATGTGTCGCTGTGACTGGATGAAATAATTAATATTTTGCTGAATATCCCACCAAGAGCACCGCAAATTACACTGCATAGAAAGATTGGAAAGATTATCGTTCGATTGATGCCACTCACATGCAAGTTACCAAAATAAGTGTAATTGCCTTGCAGTGAAATCGACACCAATCCTGATAAAACGATGGCAGTGATTAATATACCGTTGGTCTTTTCTTCATAACGTCTACCTAATTCTTCAATGGCAAACACTATCCCGGCTAATGGTGTATTAAAAGCAGCAGATATTCCAGCTGCACCACCTACCAAAACGAGATGTTTAGCTTTAATGGAACCAGCGTGTGGCAAGTATTTTTTAAAGCCATACATTATTGCCGCACTCACCTGAACTGATGGTCCTTCCCTACCAGCAGAGAATCCTCCCAGTAATGCTGACGTCACCAATCCAATTTTGGCAAATGCCACTCGAAGAGAGAGTAATTTACCAATGTCACGATCACTTCTATTTTCTTCCAGGGCCGCAATCGTCTGCGGAATACCGCTTCCACTGGTTGATGGAAACCATTTTCTTGTAATCCAGACTATTAGCATGCCGGTTATTGGTGTCAGAAACAAGGGCAGCCACCAATAATGACTTTCCAACTTAAAAAAAGCATGTATCGCCAATTCACTGACTTCAGCGAACAAGACTATTACCAGCCCGGCCACGCAGGCTGCAAACCAGATTAAAAGCTTGCTCAATAAACCTTGGAGTTTTTCTCTTTTACTCATTTAGCAGAATCAAATAAATTTGACATGGTATATTATATTTGTGCAATAATATTTTGCACAAATGTTATCTGCACTATTACTCTAGTTTCAGGAGAATATATGAAGAATTTTTTAGCCTTACTGTCAATTTCTGTCGGCTTGATGGCGTGTTCATCCTCACAAGTTAAACCAAGCACAAGCGATACGACCGCAGCAACATCAAAACAGCCACAAACGGCTGTGCAGCAGCCTGAAACAAACAAGGTGCAGGATAATGCTATCAAAAGCAAGCAAGTAGAAATCGACCCCCTAACAGATCCAAGCAATATTCTATCTAAACGTAACGTATATTTTGATTTCGATAAATACGAAGTCAAGCCAGAATATAGAGCCTTGGTAGAGGCACATGCAAAATATCTAAACGACCACTCAAATCGAATGGTCACCATTGAAGGCAATGCAGACGAAAGAGGCAGCCGTGAATACAATCTCGCACTTGGTCAGAAACGTGCAGTAGCTGTCAAACAACTCATGAATTTGCTTGGCGTAAAGGACAATCAGATCGAAACAATTAGTTATGGTGAAGAAAAGCCAAAAGACAATGGACATGATGAAGCAGCTTGGGCGGAAAACAGGCGTGCTGATATTCGCTATCAAGGTGAAATGCAGTAGCCTTATGGTTTAGCAACCTTTCCAAAAAATTTTCTACAGTTAATTTCTTCACTTGTGGTTTTAGAGCGGTTGGCTTGGGAAGGTCTTTGGACCTCCCAAGCTTTTTTTTATTTTGAAAAAACGACATAATCCAATGTATGGAAAGCACCAAACCTTACGATCCCGATTTATCGGCAATTGAAGCGCTTAAATACTTCCGCGTTATATTCAAGTCTATGACTCAGCATTTCCACGAAATTGAACAAATAGCTGGGATTGGTGGTGCATCTCTATGGGTATTATCAGAGATTAGCTGCAATGATCGACTAACGGTTAACGGCTTAGCCAAGGCAATGGCTATACATCAATCTACCGCAAGTAATTTGCTTGAGAAGTTGGAAAAATCTGGACTTATTACAAGAAACAGAAGTACAGAGGATAAAAGGGTCGTTTATTTGGAACTAACTTCTCAAGGTAATGAAATATTAAAAAAAGCCCCGCTACCACATAAAGGTATTTTGCCTGATGCACTCTCAAAACTTAGTCAGGATAATCTTGAAACCTTGATACGCATCTTGGCAGAATTAACTGAAAAAATAGATAGCAAACAGGAATCCAGAGCCTTTGAACCATTAGGTAAAATATAACTCGCAGATTTTTAAATATATTTGTCGAAAATTTTTGGCTAAATTTGAACTGGTACGATTATTACAGCAAGAGCTCACAATCATGTGAGCTTTTTTATTTTATCCTTTCCTTACACCTCACCGTTTTCGTCACCTGCATGTGAAGCACCACCATAACTAACAGATGTCCATTTTTGACAATCGACAAGATCAAGCTAGTGCGGCAATAACATAAAACAGAAACCATCTATATAAAAAAATGTCTAATTTTTGTTGGATAACAAAAACAATTTACTGGATGGAAAGATATTTCGTCGCCATTTGTAAATAAGCTAGGCAAGTTGGATACACGGTGATGCAAATATATACATTTTCAGATTTTTATTAATTTTAGGAGGAAGATCGTATGAGTACAAACAAAAACCCTTCCGGGCACCATGCAGAAGGTAATGTTCAACCTAGATTCGAACAGGCCATAGACCCTTACCGTAACGACAAAAAATTGTCAGAACCTACTGTCTGCAAAGACTGTGGGGCAGTCTATCATCAGGGGAGATGGCAATGGGGTGACGCCCCCAAGAACGCTCATCAGGAAACTTGTCCATCTTGCCGGCGCATTCAGGACAACTTCCCTGCAGGGTATGTCACCCTAAATGGTTCTTTTCTGGAAGCACATCTGGATGAGATACAAAAGCTCATTCAACATCATGCCGAGCGAGAACGTGCAGAACACCCGTTAAAACGAATCATGGCAATCAATCATCAAAATGGCACCATAGAAATCACCACTACTGACATGCATTTAGCCAAAGGACTTGGTGAAGCGATACACCACGCTTACCAAGGCGAATTAAAAACAGAGCATACTCCGGGAGAAAATCTCGTACGCGTAAGCTGGCATCGTTAACGCTGAGCAAGGTAATTGCCGGGAAATGAAAAAGGCTTGTGTAAAAACACAAGCCTTTGTTTCATCTGGTAGTTTATCCCGCTTTCGCTCACCAAGACTCGTTAGCCATATACAAACTTAGTCACACTAAAAACCACTATTAAAATTAGCTCCGATTAAATCCCTTTAGTTTTTGAAATGACCTAATGATTTCCCAGCACTACCGCCGCTTCTGACACTAGATGCCATACCGCCACCAGAAGCCGTCGTCACATGACTTACAGTTTGCACCTGAACATGATTTGAACTACCACTTTGAACATGATGGTAAGAAGAGCTAGATGACATGGAAGTGCCATAAGCAGTTACAGCCCGATGTGTTACGTTATTGGCATGAGTAGTTTTAACATCTAATGAGCCATTTTTTGCCTGCCCACCTGCAGTAGTCATATGGCTGGACTTTCCAGCAACAGCATGATCATTGGAAGATAATAAGCTATGGTGCTCAACAATATGACTTGTTTCTTGATGCTCAATTTCTGTAGTGGCATCGACATGGTGACTGTCTTGTGGGCGAATTGTTGCATTTTTCGCTTGGGCTGATTTAAATACCGTGTCAGGGTGCATATCCAGCTTATGTGCAATTTGGCCCCAGCCCATTCCCTGGCTACGCATTGTGAGAATGCCATCCATATGAACAGTTTGAGTAGTTGCACCTTGTGAAACGACTATATCGCCCCCTGTTAGGGCGGTTTGAATTTGCTCTGGTGTAGGGTTTGTAATACCCGCTGCTGCCAAATCAGCCTTTGCTAAAGACAATGATTTGGTCACATTACCCCAACCCATCGTTTTTGTAGGCGGTGTAAATGTTACTTCGCTGACGGTTGTGCTGCCTGTTTCGAGTGATGACTGCAACGTTATAGCAGAACCGCTCCGCAACCCTTTCACCAAACTGTCCGCATTGGAAGGCGAACCTGCCCAATCAGAATATTGATCTACTATACGGCTGCTTACCACGCCATTATTAGTAGGCGCAGAAATAGTTGCGCCAGCGCTGCCAGTTGTCATGGTCGCGTCTGATGTACTATCTTCAGCCGCATTAGCATTAATTGAGAAAAAAGCCGCAAGCAAGATGAAAAGATATTTTTTGCGCATAGAGTCATTCCCCTATAAGTTTAATTTACCTACCCAGAGTCACAAGGTTAGGCCCCTAAAACCTTTTCTGTCTGAAAAACAATTTCCGAAGCGGTAGAGCTATCGTAGAACAAGCCATCTTTGGCAACGGCTCTCATACGCGTGGTGTTTGGACTTAATGCTTCAACAGAAATTTCTATATTTCGATTTGG
>JAKOWL010000237.1 GCA_029781535.1 Pseudomonadota bacterium | reverse complement strand
CCCTAACTTCATTATAATGACATAATGGCCAGTTCCAAAAACCAAGCGCTGCCGATAGGCTACATGCTGCAAGACTACATCATTACGAAAGTTTTGAGTTCTGGCGGCTTTAGCTTTGTCTATCTGGCACAGGACCTGGATAAAAACGTCGTTGCCATCAAGGAATACATGCCTACCGGACTGGCGCTACGCATGGAAGGCGCGACGGTGCTGCTGGATTCCGATGACGATGCGGCTACCTTCAAGCATGGCCTGAAATGCTTCTTTGAAGAAGGTTTGGCACTCGCCAAGATTGACCACAAGAATATCGTCCGTGTGGTCAACTTCTTCCGCGAAAACAATACCGTGTATATGGTCATGCAATATGAGCGGGGCAAATCGCTGCAGGACTATATTTTGGCGCAGAACCAGCCAGTCAGCGAAAAATTCGTGAGACGCGTGTTTGGCGAATTGCTGAATGGCCTGCGTGAAGTGCATACGCAAAAGCTGCTGCATCTGGATATCAAACCCGCCAACATCTACATTCGTGTCGATGGCTCGCCGGTATTACTGGATTTCGGGTCTGCGCGCCAAACCCTGACACAGACGCAATCCAAGCTTTCACCCAGCTATACGCCAGGCTTTGCGCCACCCGAACAATATTTCGAGCGCCAGAAACTAGGCCCATGGAGCGACATCTACAGCGTAGGCGCCAGCATGTATTCGTGCTTGGCACGTTCTGCGCCGATGGCAGCGAACCAGCGCGTACAAAAAGACACTCTCGTACCTGCGGTGAAACTTGGAAAAGGCATTTACAGTGAGCAACTGCTCAACACGATTGATCACTGCCTGAAGATTGATTACATGGAAAGACCCCAAAGCGTCTTTTCATTACAAAAAGAGCTATTGAAAAACGTCGAGCCCCTGCCACAAAAAAAACCCAGCATCACGCATAAGATCAAGGCGGTACTTACTAAGCCATTGTGAAGTATTGAAATTGTGAAGTGACATGAAATTTACCATCTATCAAAGCAGCCGCCAGGGCCCAAGACCATACAATCAGGATAGGCTAGCCTATTCCTACAGCAAAGATGCGCTATTGCTGGTGCTGGCTGACGGCATGGGCGGCCATCGGCACGGCGAAGTGGCCGCACAGTTGGCGGTGAAGACACTGACCGATGCCTTCCAGCGCTTGGCTGTACCTGCATTGAACAGTCCAGCGAAGTTCCTGACCGACCACATCCAGCAAGTACATGACATGATCGAAAGCCTGACCCAAACTCAGGACTTGCTCGAATCACCGCGCACTACGATTGTTGCCGCAGTGATTCAACGTGGCTACCTGTATTGCGCGCATGTAGGGGATTCGCGCCTGTACCATTTCCGCAACGGACATCTGCTGTTCCGCACGGAAGACCATTCGGTCGTGCAATCACTGTACAAAAAAGGTCTCATCAGCAAAGCCGACATGGCCACGCATCCATACAAGAACAAGATCTACAACTGCTTGGGCGGTGAGACACCACCACAGATTGACCTTTCCAACAGAATGGAACTGATGGAAGGCGATACGATCCTGCTATGTACCGATGGCATATGGGGTGTGGTGGACGACCAGCAAATCAAAGATATCGTCCACGCATATCGTGACATCACCGACGCCACCAACAAACTGCTCGACAGTGCCGAATTTGCGAGTGATGACCATGGTGACAATATGAGTGCCATTGGCTTGCAATGGGGTGACCGTGCTGAAAGCCCGATCACCATCTCCACGCAGCTGATGCCTTTAGGCGAAACCACCACCATCATCAACCCAGTCACTCACCTCGTGGAAGGTGGCAATGCGGCGAACGATCTCTCCGATGACGATATCGAGAACACCATTGCAGAGATTCAGGCTGCCTTGATTCGTACGCAACAAAAAATCGGCTTTTAACACTTCCCTATTGGCTTATAATGCGCTTTTTAGCAAAGCGCATCGCCATGACTCAAACGAACCCACCCACCCAAGCATCGCGCCCAAGCGGACGCGACTCGCATGAATTACGTCAAATCGAGATCATCCGCCACTACACAAAGCATGCCGAAGGCTCGGTGCTCATCAAGTTTGGCGACACGCATGTTCTGTGCAACGCCAGTGTCGATGAAAAAGTACCTGGTTTTCTCAAAGGTAAAGGTCAAGGTTGGGTGACAGCGGAATACGGCATGCTGCCGCGCTCTACCGGCCAGCGCATGGACAGGGAAGCTGCCAAAGGTAAACAATCCGGACGTACACAGGAAATCCAGCGTCTCATCGGACGCAGCCTGCGCGCCATCATTGATCTGGAAAAACTGGGCGAACGCACCATCCAACTGGATTGCGACGTGATTCAAGCCGATGGTGGCACGCGCACCGCCAGTATCACCGGGGCGTATGTAGCGCTATGCGATGCTATCAGCACACTGCTGGAAAAAGGTCTGATAACACAATCCCCGTTGAAAGATTCCGTCGCGGCCATCTCTGTAGGCGTGTATCAAGGCATGCCTGTGCTGGATCTGGATTACATCGAGGACTCTGGCTGTGACACCGACATGAACGTTGTCATGACAGGCAAAGGCGGTTTCGTGGAGATTCAGGGCACTGCTGAAGGCGAGCCATTCAGCGCTACAGCCATGCAGGACATGCTGCAATTGGCACAGGCTGGTATCGCATCTCTGGCAAAACTGCAAAAAACGGCTTTAGAGGCATAATCATGTCATTACCATTCAACAGGCTGGTCATCGCAAGCGGCAACGCAGGCAAAATCCGTGAGATTCAGCACATTCTTGCGCCGTTCGATCTGGAGATCCTGCCGCAGTCGCAATTCAATGTACCTGAATGCGAAGAACCATTCTGCACCTTTGTAGAGAATGCACTTGCCAAAGCGCGTCATGCCAGCCGCCACAGCGGCTTGCCTGCCATGGCCGACGATTCCGGATTGTGTGTGAACGCATTGCAGGGTGCCCCCGGCGTGCTTTCCGCACGCTATGCCGGCAAGAACCCACCGAACAGCCTGTTGACCCAGGACGAGCGTAACAACGACAAACTACTGCAAGTCATGAGCAATGTTTCCGAACGGCACGCGCATTTTTACTGTGTGCTGGTACTGGTACGCTACCCGGAAGACCCGCAGCCGCTGATTGCCGAAGGTATCTGGCAAGGCCAGATCCTGCGTGAATACCGCGGTGATGGTGGTTTTGGTTACGACCCGCTGTTTCTTGACCTGAAGACCGACAAAACAGTGGCTGATCTGCCGCTGGATATCAAGAGCCGTATCAGCCATCGCGGGCAGGCGCTGCAAAAATTGCTGCAAAAACTGGAAAGGCTATCCCATGAATCAGCCTAAAATCACCAACCCAGAATGGCCAAAGTGGGTGCACGACGACGGAAGCGTAGTCTCGTGCACCGAGAAAGTCAAAGTCATGGCCGAGAACTTCGACGAACTGAAACAGATTGCCCAGGATGCACTTGAGGACGGCCTGCTGATGGAAGTCAACGAGCAGCAGATGCGCGAGGCGTTGCACAAGCTGGTGGATAGTTTGGTAAATCCATACCAGAAGCGATGATACCCATCATTCCTGCCGCACGCCTGCAAGCCAATCAGGATGCGGCTTCCAGCGGGCTAAAAAACCCTCCGCCGCTTTCGCTGTACATCCATATCCCCTGGTGTGTGCGTAAATGCCCCTATTGTGACTTCAATTCGCATGAATTGAAAACCGAGATTCCGCAAAGCCAATACGTCGATGCCTTGATTGCCGATCTGGAGCAGGCTACGCCGAAGATCTGGGGGCGCAAGATACACAGCATCTTTTTTGGTGGCGGAACGCCTAGCCTGTTCTCGGCAGAATCCATCGACCGTATCCTGAGCCATGTGCGAGCGCTGACACCGCTGGAATACGATGCCGAGATCACGCTTGAAGCCAATCCTGGAACCGTAGACATCGCCCATTTCAAAGGCTATCAGGATGCTGGCGTCAACCGGCTTTCTCTCGGCATACAAAGTTTTAACCAGCAACATTTGCAGGCATTAGGGCGTATTCACGATCGTGAACAAGCGTTGCAAGCCATCGATTTGGCAATGCAGACATTCACTCGCATCAATCTGGATGTGATGTACGCACTGCCGAACCAGACCATAGATGAAGCCTTGCTCGATGCGGAGATTGCCTGCCAACTGGCTCCTTCGCACCTTTCGTTCTACCATCTGACACTGGAGCCGAACACGGCTTTCCACCGCACTCCACCACCGCTACCTGACGATGACACCTCGGCCGAGATGCAGATGAAGATTGAGGAACTGCTGGCACAGCATGGATACCAGCATTATGAAACCTCGGCCTTCTGCAAACCCGGTCAGCAGGCGCGCCACAACCTTAACTACTGGACGTTCGGCGACTATCTGGGCATCGGTGCCGGAGCGCACTCCAAATTAAGTTATCATGACAAAATCACCCGGGAAACACGCCCCAAGCACCCCAAGCAATATATACAGCAAGCACTTGCGGGTGATGCGCCAGAGCAAATTTGGGCTATTGAAAGACCGGATATGGGGTTTGAGTTCATGATGAACGCATTGAGACTGACAGGGGGATTTGACCCGCAGCTATACCAGCAGCGGACAGGTATGCCCTGGGAGTCAATATCCACGCGGATTTCAGAGGCCTCGAAACGGGGATTTCTGGAAGTGTCCCCAAGCTTGGTAAGGCCAACCCAGTTAGGGCAACGATTTTTGAATGACTTGCTAACTATATTTTTGGATTAGACTTGGCGGCTCATTCAAGCGAGCGTTTTACGTGTGCCCAACAATGCAATCAACATCAAAATCTCATCGACAACCGCTCTACCAAAACCGCCCCGTTCACCACCACGATTATCATTGATCAGGTCTCTTAGATAAGTTCTTGCAGGTTCTTCCGGCCAAAGATTTTTGAGTTTCCCCATGATGTGTGGAAACTCTTCCAGGCTTTCCGGTATCACCATGGCAACATCTCGCGCCTCCCACAAAGGCGTCATCACATTGAATGTCATATGCAACGAGTTAGCATAAATCTCAAAATCGTCCTTCATATTGAGTTTCCGGAACACATCCAATAGATATAGCCAAGGCTGAATGGAAGCTTTGGGACTAGCTTTAATGCTTTCTTTCAAATGCACAATCGCGTCATCATAGCGATTCACACTCATTAACAGTCTGGTTTCTTCCAGAAGCTCGATAGCATATTCTTCGCTGCCTGTTTCAATTTCATGCACCACCATGCCTGTGTCTTGCGGGGCGAATGGTTCTGAATCAGGTAATTCAGTTTCATTCCATGTGTTGTCAAAATCAAGATCGCTGGCTTGTACTGGAGCGATTTCAGATGCCAGGAAACTGCTGCTGATTTGTTGCCTGCGTTTTTTAAGGAAAACAGATACGCCCAATACGATGATGCTAAACCCGAGCAAAGGCAGCAACCATGGCAACCGCAAATACTCAAGCCACGAAATTGCCGACGCTGGCTCATTTGATCCTGTTCCGATTTCAGCGATGGGTTTTATTGCGCCCAGGTTTTTAAGCTTGACTTGCTTTGGCGGCTCACTTTTAAGCGTCTTATCAAACAGAAGTTTCAAATCCTGCATTTTTTCCTGCAAATGAGCCAGTTTTTGATTCAGCTTGGCCAATTCTTCTTTAAGGAAGTTGTTTCTCGACAGCAAATATTCATATTGCTGCAACAAGCCTGCAATCACTTTATTTTGCATCGACTGAATACCATAACTCATCGCCAAACCTTGCTGTACAGGTTTTTTGTTAGTATGGATAGGACGCGTTCTCACAAGCGACTTCAGTGTGGGCACCTGTAGCGACACCAGCGAGGCAAACCGGTCTTCTGCAGTTAAATCAGGATGTTCTTTGCTGTTTAAACGCAGGGTCTTCTGTATGAATCTACGTTGTAGATATGTATTTTTTGGATAGAACAATTGCGCCAATTCTTGAATGTTTTCATTTGGCAACATCGGCCATGCCATGCTGTTTTTATCTTGTTGCACAGAGGCGTCGTCCATCACAGGGCTGTCTATGTCACCATTGGCATAGACATTGGCTTGTAGTGCCAAAAGTAGCACTATCAGAAATCCTTTTATTCCAATGTTTTTTAAAATAGTCATGCGTAGTTAATTTTTTTAAACGACTATCTTAAGCGTACGCAAGTTCTAGGCCAGCTTGTCCCTTGCTTCCCGAATCGCCCGCTTAACCTGTTCTGGCGCCGTGCCGCCGGTATGTTTACGGCTGGCTACCGAACCTTCCAGTGTTAATACCTTGTATATATCTTCGTCAATCATGTCAGAAAACCGTTGCAATTCCGTCAATGATAATTCTGCCAAATCCTTGCCGGCGTTTGCTGCAAATCTAACCGCCTGTGCCACCACTTCATGCGCATCCCTAAACGGCATACCCTTCTTCACCAGATAGTCTGCCAAATCGGTCGCGGTTGAAAAACCCTCCAAGGCTGCTTGTCGCATATTGGCCTTGTTTACGCTGATACCACGCAACATGTCGGCATAGATACGCAGCGTTACCAATATGGTATCTGCCGTATCAAACAGCGGCTCTTTATCTTCCTGATTATCCTTGTTATACGCCAATGGCTGACTTTTCATCAGCGTGAGCAACGCGATCAAGTGGCCATTCACACGTCCTGTTTTACCACGTACCAACTCAGGCACATCTGGATTTTTCTTTTGCGGCATGATGGATGAGCCGGTACAGAAACGGTCAGCTATATCGATAAAACCAAAGCGTGGTGATGACCATAAAATCAATTCTTCTGAGAAGCGTGACAAATGCGTCATCAACAAAGCAGCGCCAGCTGCGAATTCAATCGTAAAGTCACGGTCGCTGACAGCGTCCAGCGAGTTCTGACACACGCCATCGAATTCCAGAAGCCTCGCTACTCTTTCACGATCAATCGGATAGCTGGTGCCCGCCAAGGCAGCAGCACCCAAAGGTAATTGGTTCATACGCTTGCGCGTATCAGCAAAACGGCCTGCATCCCGTTTCAACATTTCAAAATAAGCCATCAGATGATGGCCAAACGTAACCGGCTGAGCCACTTGCAGATGCGTAAAACCGGGCATGATCGTTTCAGCATGTGCCTCTGCCAGATCCAGAATGCTCAATTGCAGCTGCTGAATAGCGTGCAGCACCTCATCCATTGTTGCCCGCAACCATAAACGCACATCCGTGGCAACCTGATCATTTCTGCTTCTACCGGTATGTAAGCGCTTACCTGCATCACCGATTTTATCGGTAAGACGCTTTTCAATGTTCAGGTGCACATCTTCCAAATCTACTGACCAGTCAAACTTGCCTGTTTGAATCTCAGCCGAAATCTCCGCTAAGCCGTGCTCAATAGCTATTACGTCCTCTGCTGAAATAATGCCCTGTGCGCCCAGCATCTGTGCGTGTGCCAAAGACCCCTGGATATCGAATGTGGCCAAACGTTTATCAAAGTTGACAGAGGCGGTATATTGTTTGACCAGTTCGGCTACTGGCTCACTGAAACGGCCTGACCATGCTTTTGCAGCGGTATTATCTTTCGATGAATTTTCGGTTGAAGGTTTTTTGGTTTGCACGTTATAAATAGGCTTTAAAATGATAGTGATTGTGAAATTTTGTTTAATAATAATATACTTACAGCATATATTAGTCACATTATAACCAAGATATTTTATCTGGGCACGCTACAACTAAAAATCAAAGGTGCAAAGTGCGTAAAAACAGCCGTTTACCCAATCTGCAAAATCAAGGTGTTTACCTACGAATTTTGTTGGCGAGCAATTTACTGATGGCGATGGCAGCCCTTGTATTAAGTACACAATTAAAAGAGTTTTTATCCTTATTCACGGCGCTGGCGGCTATTGTAGAACCTATTCTGTTATTAAGTTTGATGGTTTTGTATCCGCTTTACCCTTTGTTAAAAATGCGCCCTTATTGGCAAGGCGTAACGGCTATCTTGCTGGTAGTTTCCGCTATCACAGCCTTGTTATGCATCATCGTTGATCAATACTTCATTCTTGACACCCCTCTGAATATGTTTAGGGCGATCCTGCTGGCGCTACTTGCTGCCAGTTTGGTACTGTATTACCTGCATCTTTTGCAGCGCGCTTACTCACCTGCGATCGCAGAAGCGCGTCTGCAAGCCTTGCAGGCACGGATACGTCCTCACTTCCTATTCAACAGCATCAACGCCGTATTATCACTTATCCGCAGTCAGCCCAAACGTGCCGAAACTGCATTGGAAGACCTGTCTGACCTGTTTAGGGTGCTGATGGCAGATAACCGCGAATTGGTGCCGCTCAACCAGGAAATTGCATTGTGTAAACAATATCTGAATATCGAAAAACTGCGGCTGGATGAACGCCTTGAGCTGGATTGGCAAATTGATGAAACGACATTAGGCACATTGATACCACCATTGATTCTGCAGCCTCTGCTGGAAAATGCTGTGTATCATGGCATTGAACCACTGGCTAACGGTGGCAAGATTACTATTAGCATCTCAAGCAAACACCAGGACCTCATGATAGACATCAGCAACCCGTATGCGCCAGACAAAGATCACCACAGCGGCAACAAAATGGCGCTCAAGAACATCAAGGAGCGGTTACAGCTGCATTTTGACCTGGAGGCCAGCCTGACGACTCGACAGCAAGGCAACCTCTACCATGTCTTTATCAGGCTGCCTGTTCGAGCAGAATCATGACAGAAATGACTACTCGACTCAGCATCTTGATTGCCGATGACGAACCACCGGCAAGGAATCGCCTGCGTGACTTGCTTGAAGAAATCCCTGGCGTCTATGTCATCGCAGAAGCCAAGAACGGCAAAGAAGCCATCGAGCTTGCCATGCTACATAAACCGGATGTGATGCTGCTGGATATACGCATGCCGGTCATGGATGGACTGGAGGCAGCTGCACATGCACAGAAACTCGACCCCAAACCATTAGTTATTTTTACGACCGCCTATGACGCACATGCCATTCAGGCATTTGATCTGAACGCCATCGATTATTTGCTTAAACCTATTCGTTCTGAGCGATTGCAGACAGCGATTCAAAAAGCTCAATCGCTATTACCCAAGCAGTTAGAAGCACTGAAGCCTTTACAGAAAAAACGTACTCACCTGAGTATCTATGAACGCGGCAAGGTAATTCTGGTGCCAATAGAAGACATTATCTATCTGCGCGCCGAATTGAAGTATCTGACAGTGCGCACTGCAAGTCGTGAATATCTGCTGGAGGAATCGTTAACACATTTGGAGACAGAATTCGCCGGGCAATTCCTGCGCTTGCATCGCAACTGCCTGGTAGCACCACAATATATCGTGGGCTATGAAAAAAACAGCGGTGAGGGCGAGAACCAATGGGTCGCTTTGTTAAAAGATATCCCAGAGACTATCGCCGTCAGCCGCCGTCAGCAGCACCTGATCAAATCCAGCTAATCAGTCGCGCTGCTGTGACTTGGTATCCATTTCAGCAATCACCCTGGCAGCCCAATCTTTACCGCCCAGACCAAAAGCGATCGCCAAAGCCAAAAATACTGCACCAAACACGATGATAAATAATGAGTTCAGTAACTGTACGCCAATACCTAATTGTTCCAGCGCCACGAATATGGACATAATCTGTATGCCATATTCAGCTGAAGTACTTACAGTCAGCGCATGACTGAATTTGATACTGTATAACCAAGCAAATACCAGCCTGTTAATGAAGCGTGCCAACAAGGTACCGAAAATGACCACCAGAATAGCAACGATAATGCGTGGTAAATAACTAGCCAGTTGTTGCAGCAGGTTAGCCACTTCATTCAAGCCCAATGTATTTGCACCAGCGATGACAAATAAGATAATCACTAACCAGTACACTACCTGACTAATGATGCTGCTCAACGTCAAGTCAAAATTTCCATGTGTCATAAAGGCCTCTAGTCCGGATTTCTGCGCAAATTTATCAAATTGCGTCGCCAGTAACAGCCGTTTCACACCATACCTGGCAAGTTTTGCCAATAACCAGCCAAAGAAAAGAATCACGATCACTGCCAGCAGTTTAGGGATAAAAATCACCAATTGCAGCCAAAACTGATTGAGCGATTCCACAAAAATATCTACTTGATTTTGCATACTCTTCTCCATAAACCTTTTGTTGTTAAAATAATTGTCGCCCTAGCCGAGCAAGCTTAAACCAATTTTTGGGTGCATCCTGTAACAGTTTGTAACCAATGATGGTGTGCTAAAATCCCACGTTATGCAAAATACACCTAAAAAACTCGTCATCGCTTCTCGTGAGAGCGCTCTTGCCATGTGGCAAGCCAAACATATCCAATCACGGCTGCAAGGATTATACCCAGATTGTGATGTCCAGATTCTGGGTATGACTACCACCGGAGACCAGATTCTGGATTCGCCACTGGCACGCATTGGCGGCAAAGGGCTCTTTGTCAAAGAGCTGGAAATCGCGCTGGAAAACGGCAGTGCGGATTTGGCTGTACACAGCATGAAAGATGTACCGATGAACCTGCCGGAAGGCTTTGTGCTGGCTGCCACCGGCGAACGAGAAGATCCGCGTGACGCCTTTGTATCCAACGATTTCGCCCATCTGGCAGACTTGCCTGTCGGCAGCGTGGTTGGCACATCCAGTCTGCGTCGCCAAAGCCAGCTGCAGGCACGTTTCCCGCATTTGAAAATAGAATCGTTGCGCGGCAATCTGCAAACCCGCTTGCGCAAACTGGATGAAGGGCAATATGCCGCCATCATCCTCGCAGCTGCAGGGCTGATCCGTTTAGGACTCGGTGACAGAATCCGTGATTTCATCACTCCCGAACAAAGTATCCCGGCCGTCGGACAAGGGGCACTTGGCATTGAGATTCGTGCCGACCGCAAAGACTTGCGGCCCATCCTGGCACCTTTGAACCATCCTGACACCGAGGCCAGCGTACTGGCCGAACGCGCATTCAGCCGCGCTCTGGCTGGCAGCTGTACGGTACCTTTGGGCGCTTATGCAACTACGGATGGCGATACCATTGCAATAGCCGGTTTTGTCGCCAGTGTAGACGGCAAGCAAATGCTGCGAGAGAAATTGACCGGCCCGAAAGCCAATCCGGATGAGCTTGGCAAAGCATTGGCAGAAAAACTCGTCGCTCTAGGGGCTGACAAGATCCTAGCAGCACTCGACCATATCAAACCATGACAGGACAACCATTAGCCGGCGTCCATATCGCCGTTACGCGGCCGATAGACCAAGCCGAAGCGTTGAATGAACTGATTAAACACCTTGGCGGTGCCGCTATTACGTTTCCGCTGTTGGCGATTCAGCCATTGGAAGACTATCACCTGTTCGAACAACAACTGATCCAGCTGGAAACCACGGACTGGGCGATTTTCATCAGCACCAATGCGGTAGATCAGGCTATGCCGCGCATTCTCAGGCATTACGGCAATATCCCCGAGAATCTGCGATTTGCCGCGATGGGACACCAGACGGCCAAAGCCTTGGCAATTTTTGGTGTACACAATGTGCTTATCCCGCATAGTAGGTTCGATAGCGAAAGCTTGCTGGCGTTGCCGGAAATGCATGACGTCGCCAACCAGAAAGTCGCGATCTTCCGTGGTGTCGGCGGACGGGAACTGTTGGCTGACACACTGAAATCACGTGGCGCAGAGGTATATTTCGCGGAATGTTATCGCCGTGTGAACCCTCAAAAGAACGCCAACCTGCTCTGTGAACTATGGAAACGGAACAAGCTGCAAGCCGTTATCGTCACCAGCAGTGAAGCGATGCGCTATTTGATAGATCTGGCGGGTGACTCCGAATGGTTGCGGCATATCATCTTGTGCGTGAACCACGCGCGCATCGCTGAAATCCCACTGCAACTTGGGCTGCATGTCGTGGTTTCGGATGCACCTGGCGACAGCGCTTTACTCGAAGCCCTATTAAAAAAACTGCCTAAACCGCTTTAGGTGCGGGATTGGCAAACGTAAAGGCATCGGAGAAGAATTCGTCTTTAGGCAAGCCCTGCTGCTGAAAAGTCTCAAACGCGATATCCACCATCCCCGGCGCCCCGCATACATACACCTGGTAAGGGCTTAGATCCTTGATGTCATCCAGAACGGCCTGATGTACCAGACCTACCCTGCCCTGCCAGTTATCTTCCGGCAATGGTTCCGATAGTACTGGAACATAAGTGATATGCGGATGCTGGGCTGCCCATTGCTGGCTCATGTCATCCATGTACAAGTCATGCAGACTGCGCGCACCGCGGTACAGCTTGATTGGCCGGGTATCTCCCGTATAAATCATATGCTCGATAATGCCTTTGATAGGTGCAAAACCAGTCCCGCCCGCTACAAAGATCACAGGCTTTTCTGACTCTTCGCGCAGATAGAAGCTGCCAAATGGTGCCTCAATACGCAAGATGGCTTTCTCAGGCATCTCGTTGAATACATATTCCGTAAACTGCCCGCCTGGAATCAGGCGCAGATGCAATTCCATCACCGCGTCATCGTGGGGAGCATTGGCAATCGAGAACGCACGCCGTTTGCCATCTTTTAAGATGAACTCCACATATTGTCCTGGCAAGAATTGTAAGCGCTCACTTGCGGGGAGTTGTAGATAAAGCGCCATTACATCATGTGCCAGCTTTTCTTTTTTCTGCACTCTGGCAGGCAAGATGCGGGGACGTATTCCTTGCGCCTCATAAACTTCGCGACATTCGATCACCAGATCTTCCAATGGACGAGCGCAGCAGAATAGAGCCTGACCTGCAGCCAGTTCTGCTTCCGTCAGTGCACTGCCCTGATAATCATCATGCATGACCTTGCCTGATAGAACGCTTCCCTTGCAAGCACCGCAAGCGCCATTGCGGCATCCATAGGGCAGATTGATACCTGCTTCTATAGCCGCTTCCAGCACCGTCTGGCTGGGACGTACTTGAAACTGGTGTCCGGTATTTTTGATAGTGACTGAAGTCATTATTTCTTCTCTAACTCATTCTTGATTTCGGTGAACTCACCTTCGATGATGTCATCATTGGCAGCTGTACTATAGCCTGCCTTATGATAAGACTGGTCAGCACTTGCCTTGGGCTGCCTAAACGGTATCAGTAGCAATAACGCGGCAATCACATCTGTAATAACACCAGGGATCAACAACAGCACTCCGGCTATCATATTGCGCGCACTGCCAATCATTGCCGAAATGGGGTTACCACCCACACTCATGCTTTGCATCATTTTGGCAGAAAACATGGCTTTCTCATCTTTAATCAGCTGGATGCCCAATAAGGAAGTCACGACCAGATACAAACCTAACCACCAACCATATTGATGCGCGAGCTTAACAAGCAGAAATATCTCTGCAAAAGGAAAAGCGAGTAAAATCAACATTACAAAAAAACGCATTTTATCCCTTAAATACCATGTCGAAACACGCCAACACTCCTGATTTCTTGCTGGTGCTGACTAATTTGCCAGACGACCAGACGGCGTCTCAATTAGCACAATCGCTAGTACAGCAAAATCTGGCCGCCTGCGTTAATGTTTTAAGTCCCTGCCAATCTTTTTATCGCTGGCAAGGTAAATTGGAGCACGTCACCGAAACACCTGTGATGATAAAAACCACCCAAGCAAAGTATCAGGCGCTGGAAACTGCTATTCTATCAGCACATCCATACGAACTTCCTGAAATTATTGTGCTCAACATACATGATGGCTATGCGCCTTATTTACAATGGCTAACCACATAAAAATTTAACTTTATGATGATAAAACGTTTTTTTTGCGTACTTTTGTTTACTTTTACCAGCTTGGCTGCTTTCGCGGATGGCAACAAACTGCAATTTACCGAAGACACCGGTCAGCAAGCTGAGTTCCTATCCCCTGACGTTGCATTCAAACTTCAGGTCACCGCCCAGGATGCCAACACCGTACGTGCTGATTTCAAAATTGTTCCCGGATATTATCTATATAAGGACCGTATCAAATTTGAATTGGCAGGCTCTCAGGCAGGCAAGGTGTTACGGGTGGATTTCCCTGCTGGAGAAATCAAAAACGACCCTAACTTCGGCAAAATGGAGGTCTTCCACCACGACTTTACAGCAACCATCATTACTCAGGATACTTTCGGAAATGCCATCATAAATGCCAAATATCAGGGCTGCAGCGAAAAGGGGCTTTGCTACCCTCCGCAACGCAAGAGCTTCAATGTGAATTTCACCGACCAAAGTACGAATGCCTCTACCTTGTCAGACACCATAAGCGCATCGGATGACCAAGCAACATCTTTACTAAAAAGTGGGAAACTGTGGCTGATTGCAGCAGGCTTTTTTGGTTTTGGCTTGTTACTGGCGCTTACCCCTTGCGTACTGCCTATGATTCCTATCCTATCCGGCATCATTGTGGGCGATAAAAAAGCCCACCACCATGCTACCAGCAGAATGCACAGTTTCAATCTATCGCTGGCTTACACATTAGGCATGGCGCTCAGCTATACCTTAGCAGGTATCGCAGCTGGCTTATCTGGGCAATTATTGAGCAATGCCCTGCAAAACCCGTGGGTGCTAGGTGCTATGGCATTGATTTTTGTTGCTTTGTCGTTTTCGATGTTCGGTTTTTATGAATTACGCCTGCCACATGCAGTGGAAGATAGCATGGTGAACACCACCAATAGACTCAAAGGCGGACAATTTCTGGGTGTGTTTTCAATGGGCGTCTTATCCGCGCTGATTGTCAGCCCTTGTGTAGCCGCGCCCCTGGCTGGCGCCCTGCTCTATATCAGCCAAACCCATGATGTAGTGCTCGGCGGCATTGCCTTATTTTGCTTATCGATTGGCATGGGGGTTCCATTGTTGCTCATCGGAGCATCCGCCGGCCATGTATTACCTAAAGCCGGCCCATGGATGACGGCTGTACGTAATTTCTTCGGCGTCATCATGCTTGCCGTGGCCATCTATTTGATTTCCCCAGTCATTCCTATCAGCATACAAATGCTGCTATGGGCTGCCCTCTTCATTATTCCTGCGATGTATCTACATGCATTGGATCCTTTGCCGATCGATGAGAAACTGGGCAGATCCCATCCATGGATGCGTTTCTGGAAAGGCATCGGGATTATCCTGCTAGGCATTGGTTTAGCGTTGCTGATTGGTGCAGTTTCTGGCGCCAAATCGCCTTGGCAACCGCTCGCAGGACTACGCATGGCATCGGCCGACAGTCACACGGCACTACCTTTCAAACGTGTCCGCAATACTGCCGAGCTGGATCAATCGATCAAACAGGCTTCCGGCAAATTCGTGATGCTGGATTTCTATGCGGATTGGTGTGTGTCTTGCAAAGAAATGGAACAACTGACTTTTAGCGATTCACGGGTTAAAAAAGCACTTGCTGATTTTGTACTGCTGCAGGCCGACGTAACCGAAAACACACCAGAAGACTTGGGCATGCTCAAACGTTTCAGTTTGTTCGGTCCGCCGGGCATCATCTTTTTTAATAAATCAGGGCAAGAGATAAAGCCTGTGAAAATAGTCGGTTTTGAAAACCCCGATAGTTTTTTAACCGTTATCAACCGTGTCCGCGCACTCAAAGCGGATGAGTGCAATCCTTTGGTAGTTTGTTAGGTTTTATGTTGAACAAGGCCCTTTCTTTCCTGGGATATCTTGTATTAGTTGCTGTTCTTGGATTCGCAATTCGCCATTTTTTCCTAAACAATCATATCCAAGATGGCGCAAACTTATCGACCGAAAAACTTTTTGCTGCCACTTTACCGGATGTGCAGAACGTTCAACGCCCTATAAACACTTACAAAGGCAAAACCATCGTAGTGAATTTTTGGGCTACCTGGTGCCCGCCCTGCAGAGAAGAGATGCCAGAGCTCTCAATGCTACATCAGGAATATCTGTCCAAAAACGTGCAAATATTAGGTCTGGCTATAGATGACGCAGAAACGATTCATAACTTCCAAAAAGAAAATCCAGTTTCATATCCGCTTTTTGCAGCCGATATGCAAGGCATGGAAATCGCCGCAAGCCTTGGCAATGATAAGGGCGTACTTCCATATACCGTGATTATTACGCCTGACGGCAAAGTAGCAAAAACGTTTTTAGGCAAAGTTTCCAAGGCATTACTGGAAGGCGCTTTTTCAAATCTAATTTCCAAAAATTAGCCGAAAGTGCGTTTTATAATTCAAATCAAATACTTAGCACTTTTTTGCCATAACTTCCGCTAAGTTCAGCGAAATTGCTGGACAAAAAAGCCCATTTTCGGCAAACTCTGCGCTATGAAAAGTCGTAAAAAACGTGAGATTCTGGGTTAATAATGCGCACACCAGCCATTTTAGTTATCCACGGTCCCAACCTCAATCTGTTAGGCACGCGAGAACCGGCACATTACGGTAAATCTTCCTTGGAAGATATCAACCAAAATCTGCAAAATGTCGCGAAACAGCATCAAATCATGCTGGAAACATTTCAAAGTAACAGTGAGGCGGACATCGTCAACAAGATTCAGTCTCTAGTGAACAACAAAGTGGATTATATCCTCATCAATCCCGCTGCTTTTACGCATACTTCCGTTGCCATTCGAGATGCACTTTCAGCTGTCAACACGCCATTCATAGAAGTGCACCTCTCTAACGTTCACGCACGCGAACATTTCAGACATCACTCTTATTTCAGCGACATTGCGATTGGAGTAATATGTGGTCTGGGTGCTGAAGGCTATTTAGCCGCATTACGTTTTGCAATTCAACAGATCAACCAAAAACAATAATAAAAAACATTGTCCGAGGGAAAATTATGGATTTACGTAAACTTAAAAAATTGATTGATCTAGTCGAGGAATCGGGTATTTCCGAGCTTGAACTGACCGAAGGTGAAGAAAAGGTACGTATTAGTCGCGCCTTGATGCACAGTGCTGCGCCAGTAGCACACTATGCCGTCGCAGCACCTCAGCCTATAGCCCAGCCAGCAGCCGCTGCGCCGGCTGCAACACAGCCGGCTGCTGCCCCTGCCATAGAAGAAGGTCATGTCGTAAAATCACCAATGGTCGGTACTTTCTATCGTGCACCTTCTCCTGACGCGAAACCTTTTGTGGATGTAGGCTCTACCGTCGCAGTAGGAGATACCGTTTGCATCATCGAGGCAATGAAGCTCCTGAACGAAATTGAGAGCGATTTTGCAGGCACCATCAAGAAAATTCTCGTAGAAAACGGCCAGCCTGTTGAGTATGGCGAACCGCTTTTCATTATCGGATAAGGATTTTTATGTTTGAAAAAATCCTGATAGCCAACCGTGGCGAAATCGCTTTACGGGTACAACGCGCCTGCCGTGAATTAGGAATCAAAACGGTAGCGGTATACTCCGAAGCTGACCGCGAAGCCAAATACGTCAAACTAGCAGATGAATCCGTCTGTATTGGCCCTGCGCCTTCCGCAAAAAGTTATTTGAATATCCCGGCCGTTATCAGCGCAGCCGAAGTCACAGATGCACAAGCGATACACCCCGGCTATGGCTTCTTGTCTGAGAATGCTGACTTTGCCGAACGTGTCGAACAAAGCGGATTCGTGTTCATCGGCCCGAGAGCTGAAACGATTCGATTAATGGGCGATAAAGTTTCTGCCAAAGATGCGATGAAAAAGGCAGGCGTACCATGCGTCCCTGGTTCGGATGGCGCCCTGCCTGATGATTCGAGCGAAATACTGAAAATCGCCAAACGTGTCGGCTATCCGGTAATCATCAAGGCAGCAGGTGGTGGTGGTGGGCGTGGCATGCGCGTCGTGCATACCGAAGCCGCGCTGGTTAATGCCGTCAACATGACCAAGGCCGAAGCGCAAGCTGCTTTTGGCAACCCGATGGTTTACATGGAGAAATTCCTGGAAAACCCTCGTCATATTGAAATTCAGGTGCTGGCAGATCAACACGGGAACGCGGTATTCCTAGGCGACCGTGATTGCTCGATGCAGCGCCGCCATCAAAAAATCATCGAAGAAGCGCCTTCGCCACTGCTGTTACCCCGTTTGCGCGATAAAATCGGCGAGCGTTGCGCGGATGCATGCCGAAGAATCAAATATCGTGGCGCTGGTACATTTGAATTCTTATATGAGAATGGTGAATTTTATTTCATCGAAATGAACACACGCTTGCAGGTTGAGCATACCGTGACTGAGATGATTACCGGTATCGATTTGGTACAGCAACAGATTTTTGTCGCAGCCGGCGAGAAACTCAAATTCCGTCAAAAGGACATCCAACTCAATGGCCATGCCATTGAGTGCCGCATCAATGCAGAGGATCCTGCCAATTTCGTGCCTTCTCCTGGCATGATTAACCGGTTCCACATGGCAGGCGGGCCAGGTGTTCGCATCGACACACACGCTTATGGTGGCTACACAGTACCTCCGCATTATGATTCCATGATTGGCAAGCTGATCACTCATGGTGATACACGTGATCAGGCCATTGCCAGAATGCGTATCGCGTTGTCAGAAATGTTTGTAGAAGGCATCAAGACAAATATACCTCTACACGCGGACCTGATGGCTGATGCAGCTTTCCATCAAGGTGGGACTAGTATTCACTATCTTGAGCAAAAGCTGGGTATCCATAAATAACCTGTATTCTGTACACACGTGGCCTGGCTATTGTTAAAAATCGAGGCAACGGATGCCAACGCTGATGACTTGAGCGATGCGCTCATGGAAATTGGTGCGCTTTCTGCCAGCATCGAAGATGCTTACGCTGAAACCGAAGCTGAACAAGCCATTTTCGGGGAGCCGGGTGATCCGCCTCCAGGAATCTGGCAGCGCAATATCGTAACCGCAATGTTTGATGC
>JAKOWL010000236.1 GCA_029781535.1 Pseudomonadota bacterium | reverse complement strand
TAGTCGATTGGGGCGAATTTCAGTGGCGAATCAGGCGCGATATCTATGTCAGATACATTGAATATCTAAATATTGATCTGCCATATCTGACCAACTATGCCGGAATCACACCGCCAATCGATGAAAACGTCCCAGACAAACAGGAAAGCTCCACCAAAAACACCCCCCACGAGTACATCAAGCTCTATCCCGAATGGTGGTTTGCCCACAATCGGATTGACCAGGACCTAGATGTCTATGAATACGGCATGATTAGCTGGCTTGGAGTGGCGGCTTATAACGTACCTGACGCCTCAACCCCACCAAAGGACGACGTTGGAGACAACGACGTCTTTAACCGCTATATAAACACATCTAGGCGTCGCAGAGGTATCAATATTGAAGAAAACTGGGGCTTTGCAACTTTGTATCATCCGATGTCAAAGTATCCAATGATCCCATTTTTCCAAACGCTGGCGTGTGTCGCAGGCGGATGCACAGGCTACGTTGTGTTTACTGCTGTCTCGCACGGTTACTGGCTGGATGACTTGGACAGAACCACGCAAAAGCAGTACCGCACGTTCCCGTCTGATGCTCCAATTGGTGAAAACGGTGAGACTGGGGCGCTTTATGACTCCATGAGCAGCTTAAATCAATGGTTTGCGAAGGAAGGCGCCAATTTCCTTAAGGCAGAGCTTGATATGGACGTCTGCTTGATGGTAGTTCCGGAATATGCCGCGATTTCATCGTGGGTCCCCGAAGATCGTGACCCTTACTGGGTGCTGCCACATGCTGTGCCACGGACTGGCTACAATGTGATTGAACCTGCCACCATGATTTGTAACAACAATGGTATTAACTACGCTATTCGTGAGCTTCCAGCGCTTTCGATTGAAGAAATGGTCGATTATCCGGCTATCACAGTGCACCTTGGGTTTTTCCTACCAAAGGCCGATCAGCAAAAACTGATTGATGCTGTAAAGGCTGGTGCGACCCTTATCGCTGGTGGTGAACTGCCAGCCTTTGATGAAAACATGAAGCCATGCACTTTACTGGCTGATTTCATTACCAATCCTGGTGAAACCAAAGGCAGAGTGTTTTACAGCACTGGTAACATCTTTAACAATGAGCGTG
>JAKOWL010000215.1 GCA_029781535.1 Pseudomonadota bacterium | reverse complement strand
CTGTGCATGAGTATGGGCATTTTCAGGTTGCACGCTGGTGTGGCGTGCGTGTCATCCGGTTTTCTGTAGGTTTTGGCAACCCGTTGTGGCAAAGCACCTTTGGCAAGGATAAAACTGAATTCGTAGTGGCTGCCATTCCTTTGGGCGGCTACGTCAAAATGCTGGATGAGAGCGAACTCAAAGCCGAACAGGAAAAAGGGGCTGCTGTTCCAGAATATTCCGAGCAAGAACGTATGCGTGCTTATAATCGGCAAGCCGTATGGAAGAGAATGTTGATTGTATTGGCCGGGCCGGTTGCTAATTTGTTATTGGCGATAACACTGTATTGTTTTTTGTTTATGCAAGGAACGACTAGTGTAAAAGCTATTGTGGGTGAGGTGACGGCAAACAGCCTGGCTGATCAGGCACAGCTGGCGCAAGGTGAGCAGATTGTAAGTGTTGCAGGTAAACCGGTCGCGTCATGGAGTGAGGTACGCTGGATATTGTTGGAAAGTTCAATGGAAGGTGAACCTATTGAAATCGAAACCATTATTGGAACAAACGAGCGCCATCTTCATACGCTATCGTTCAAAGGTCTCAAGGATGATCCTGAAGTTGATATGCTGACCAAGCTTGGATTGGGCGTGTACCAACCCAAGATCACGCCTGTGATTGGGCAGGTTTTACCGGGAAGTGCCGCAGAAAAAGCCGGGTTGATGGCAGAGGATAAATTAATCAGTGTGGATGGTTTGTCGGTTCAGTACTGGAATGATGCGGTCCCCATTTTTCAGAGCCAGCCCGAGAAGGCTATTCCAGTAGAGGTAATGCGCCAAGGCCAAAAGATCAGATTAACAATCACTCCGACGTCCACAGATGAGAATGGCAAGAAAATAGGGAAAATCGGCGCGGCTGTCAAAGCGGATGAACAAGTTGCAGAGGACTTTCTGGTGAAAACCTATTATAGTCCTTTACAGAGCGTGCAGGCAGCACTCAAGAAAACATGGGACACCTCGGTCTTTAGTCTCAAGATGCTTAAATACATGTTGCTGGGCAAGGTTTCGCTGAAGGGACTCAGCGGCCCGGTTACCATAGCCAGTTATGCAGGCCAAAGTGCCCAACTAGGTGTGAATGTGTTCTTGAGTTATCTGGCATTGGTGAGTATTAGTATCGGGGTGCTTAACCTTTTGCCGATACCTGTGTTGGATGGCGGTCATTTGTTGTATCATATGGCGGAAATTATAAAAGGCTCACCTTTGTCTGACACTACGATGATGTGGGGACAGAAAATCGGGATGGGCCTATTAGGGGTCATGATGATGATCGCAATCTTTAACGATCTTAATCGCTTATTTACGGGTTGACGCATTTGTTTAAGCCACGCATTCTATCTGTCTTGTTAGTCGCTTTGTTTAGCCAGCATGTATGGGCTCTCGAGCCATTTGTAGTGAAAGATATCCGTGTGGAAGGGTTGCAGCGTACCGAACCTGGCACGGTATTTAATTATCTGCCTGTCCAAGTGGGCGATGTGATGAGCGACGAGAAAGCCACACAAGCTATCAAATCGCTATATAACACTGGTTTCTTCAAAGATGTGCGTATCGAAGCCGAAGGCGAAGTGCTGGTGGTGACAGTGCAAGAGCGTTCTGCCATTGCGAAAATCGATTTTAGCGGCAATAAATCTTTCCCTTCCGATAAAATGAAGGATGGCCTTAAACAAATCGGGATTGCCGAAGGCCAGATCCTTGATAAATCTGTTCTGGAACGTGCAGAGCAAGAAATCAAAAGACAATATTTGTCACAAGGTAAATACAGTGCCACGGTAAAAGCCGTCACCAGTCCGTTGGAGCGGAATCGTGTCGCTGTGCGTTTCGAGATCGAAGAGGGCAAGGTAGCCAAGATTCGCGACATCAATATTGTCGGGAACAATGCATTCAGCACGGATGATTTGCGCGCGGAATTCCTGCTCACCACGCCAAACTGGATGAGCTGGTGGAATAAAGATGATCAGTATTCCAAACAAAAGCTGACTGCTGACCTGGAAACATTGAAGTCTTTTTATATGAATCAGGGATATCTTGAGTTTTCGATTGATTCAACCCAGGTGTCCATCTCACCTGATAAGGAAGATATCTATATCACCGTCAATGTGACCGAAGGTGACAAGTATACGATCAGTGGCATCAAGCTCGCGGGCGATTTGCAGTTGCCGGAGAGTGAACTGACACCGCTTATCAAGATACAAAAGGGTGATACATTCAACCGTCAGCAAATCACGGAATCCAGCAAGGCGATCAGCGATAGACTGAGTAATGAAGGCTATGCGTTCTCGAACGTGAATGCCATCCCAGAAATCAATAAAGAAAATCATACCGCAGCATTCACCTTTTTTGTCGACCCAGGAAAGCGTGTTTATGTCAGACGTATCAACCTGACAGGCAACACCCGTACACGTGATAATGTTTTGAGACGAGAAATGCGTCAATTGGAATCAGCCTGGTACGCGGGTGACAAGATCAATCGATCCAAGGAAAGACTGACCCGCCTTCAATATTTTGAAACCGTGGATGTTGAAACACCTGCAGTGCCTGGCACGACTGATCAGGTGGATGTGAATGTGAATGTGGTTGAGAAATCGACTGGCAGTATCCAGTTCGGTGCTGGGTTGTCCAGTAACGAAGGTGTGGTGCTTGGCGCAACCATCAATCAGCAAAACTTCCTGGGTACAGGTAATCGTGTTTCTGCCCAGGTAAATACCGGTAAAGTAAATACTACCTATTCCTTATCTTATACTGACCCGTACTATACACCGGACGGCATAAGTCGAGGGTTCGATATATATCGTAGGGATGTCAATACTCGTTCGTTGAATATTGGTACATATAAAAGTTCGTCTTATGGGGCAGGTGTGAGGTTTGGCTTGCCATTGTCTGAAACAGACTTTTTGTCTGCAGGATTGACAATCGACTTAACTAAAATTTATTTATCTAGTGAAAGTCCCAAACAGTATCTGGACTATTGTGGGAATAACTCTGGTTGCAGCAGCAACTCACTCCAGCTGGCAGCGGCATGGACACATGACACCAGGGATAGTACCTTATTTACAAACAAAGGTGTTTTGCAACGGTTGAGTGGGGAAGTCTCCGTGCCTGGTCTCGACCTGCAATACTACAAACTGGAATACAAGCACGCTTGGTTTAAAGATATTACACCTAGTCTGACATTCATGCTGAATGGAGAGTTGGGTTATGCCAACAGCTACGGTAAAGATAAATACCCGTTCTTCAAGAACTTTTATGTAGGTGGTGTGAACTCTGTTCGTGGTTATGACAATGGTTCTATTGGGCCACGGGACATTGATCCAATCACCGGACTGGATTTTGCAGTGGGTGGCACACGTAGAATCGTAGGTAATGCTGAATTGTTCGCGCCTGTGCCTTTTATCAAGAATTCCTCTCAATTTCGTTTAAGCGCTTTCGTGGATGGTGGTGCCGTCTACGCAGACAAACAAAATATAGATTTGGGAGAGATGCGTTATAGTACAGGGGTTGGTATAAGCTGGTTCTCACCCTTTGGCCCACTCAAGTTGGTGTTTGCCAAAGCCTTGAACGCACAGTCTGGCGATAGGACGCAAAGTTTACAATTCCAACTCGGTCAACAATTCTAGCAATGGCTAATGTAGTAGAATTAACAGGAAGTTTAGGAGACGATAATTGAGTCACCATATGATTAAAAAATGTTTCTTTGTAGCGCTTATGACGGCTAGCACATATTTGAATGCGGCTGAGCTCAAGGTCGGTTATGTGCAAGTGGACAAAATCCTGCAAGAAGCACCGCAGACAGCTGAGAGTGGTAAAAAACTTGAAAAAGAGTTCGGTCCACGTTCTCAGGATCTGGATAAGATGCAAAAGCAGATTCGTGATCTCGAGGCCACGCTGGATAAAGATAGTGTGACGATGACCGAGACAGACCGTCGCGCAAAAGAGCGTGATGTTTCCAACCTAAAAGTGGAGTTCCAACGCAAACAACGCGAGTTGCGTGAAGATATCAATATCCGCAAAAACGAAGAATTAGGCGTTTTGCAGGATCGTATCAATAAGGCGGTGCAAACAGTCTCTGAGGCGGAAGGTTACGATTTGGTCGTATACAGCGGGGTTGCTTATGCCAGTAAAAAAATCGATATTACTGACAAAGTGCTTAAATCCTTAGGCAAAAAATAGCAGCTTTGCGGCAAGTTCATGCCACGAACTTTTACACTCTGTCAAATCGCATCACAGCTTGGTGGTGAAGTAGCAGGCAATGATGGAACGGAAATCGTACGTGTAGGCTCCTTGGCACATGCCAAAGATGGCTCAATCGTTTTTTTCTCTGATACGAAATATCTACAGGACTTACAAAATACCTCTGCAAGTGCTGTCGTCCTCAAGCCGGAACATGCACAGCATACACATTTACCCAAGATTCTTACCGATAATCCGTATGCATATTTCGCAAAGCTCTCGGCGTTGCTGAATCCTCCCGTACGGTTTGATACCGGTATACATCAAGCTGCATCTGTTGACCCCAGTGCGTTTGTTCCCACCAGTTGCAGTATAGGTGCCGGTGCGGTGATCTCGGCGCATGTGGTACTAGGCGAGCATGTGAGGATCGGGGCGGGAAGTGTGCTGGAGATGGGTGTCAAGATTGGCGCAAATACTCGTCTAGAAGCGAATGTGACTATTCAGCATGGGTGCGAAATCGGTGAACGCTGCCATATATTTTCCGGTGTTGTAATAGGTAGTGACGGCTTTGGCTATGCGCCGGAAAACGGTGGTTGGGTCAAGATTCCGCATGTTGGCCGGGTGGTGATAGGCGATGATGTGGATGTCGGTGCGAATACCACGATAGACCGCGGTGCTTTGGATGATACCGTAATTGAGAATGGCGTCAAACTGGATAACCAGATTCATATCGCCCATAATTGCCGGATTGGCGCAAACACAGTAATCGCAGGTTGTGTAGGTATGGCCGGTAGTGCGGTGATTGGCAAGCAGTGCAGAATCGGTGGGGCCGCCATGATTCTGGGACATCTGGAAATTGCAGACGGTACGACTATCAGCCCTGGCAGCATGATTATGCGTTCTATTCAGGAATCAGGCACCTATACTGCTATTATGCCTTCCCAATCACATGAAAAATGGCTGAAAACGGCCGTAAATATTCGCCAACTTAACCAATTAGCGGATAAAATAAAGACTTTAGAGGCGTCCATTAAAGCGCTCGAAAATCAATCGAAAGAGAATTGATATGACAACCAATACGGCTGATACCAGCATGAATATCCACGAAATCCTGAAACACCTTCCACATCGCTATCCATTCGTTCTGATCGACCGTGTGATTTCGATGGAAGTTGGTAAGGAAATCACTGCGATCAAGAACGTCACCATTAATGAGCCGTTCTTTCCAGGGCATTTCCCTTATCATCCGGTGATGCCGGGTGTGTTGATTGTGGAGGCGATGGCGCAGGCTGCGGCTATCCTTTCATTCAAAACCATGGGGGCGTTGCCGAGTGAGGAATCTGTTTACTACTTTGCCGGGATTGATAGCGCGCGCTTCAAAAAGCCTGTTTCCCCTGGCGATCAGATTGTATTCAATGTGCAGATTGATCGGATACTGAAAGGGATCTGGAAATACAACGCCACTGCAAAAGTAGATGGTGAAGTGGTGGCTGAAGCCAGCATGATGTGCATTCTAAAATCAATATAAAACAAATAATTAAGTTTCATAATTAAAGTAAAATAACATGAGTGGAAATATTCATCCCACCGCAATCATCGATACAAGGGCAGAGCTGGACAGTAGTGTTGAGGTGGGGGCATACACCGTCATTGGGCCAAATGTCCGGATAGACGCCGGCACACGCATTGGAAGTCATGTGGTGCTGCAGGGGCCTACGACAATTGGCAAGAACAACCAGATTTTCCAGTTCTCATCGCTGGGTGAAGTGCCACAGGACAAGAAATACAAAGGTGAACCAACCACGCTGGAAATCGGCGATAACAACACAATCCGCGAGTGCTGTACTTTCAACCGCGGCACGGTGCAGGATAAAGGTGTCACTAAAATCGGTAACGATAACTGGATCATGGCGTATGTACATATCGCGCATGACTGCACCATCGGTAATCATACGATCTTTGCCAACAACGCATCATTGGCGGGGCATGTCGATATCCATGATTACGCCATTCTGGGTGGTTTCACACTGATTCACCAGTTCTGCAAAATCGGCCAACACATCATCACCGCGGTGGGTTCGGTCGTGTTCAAGGACATTCCGCCTTTTGTAACCGCTGCCGGTTATGACGCCAAACCGCATGGCATCAATTCGGAAGGCCTGAAACGTCGTGGCTTCACGGCGGATGAAATCACGCAGATCAAGCGCGCCTACAAGGCGCTTTACCGCAACGGCAATACGCTTGAAGAAGCCAAAGCCGAGCTGGTAAAAATGCAGGCAGCATGTGACAAGATTCAGTTGCTGACAGATTTTCTGGCAACGTCCGAACGCGGCATCATTCGTTAATACACCTATGCCAAACATCGCAATCGTAGCCGGAGAAGCGTCTGGCGACCTGCTGGGCAGCCATCTTATCACCGCGCTCAAAGCGCATCGCCCGGATATCCAGTTCTTTGGCATCGCCGGGCCTAAAATGCAGTCTGCAGGCGCCAAGACGCTATATCCTATGGAACGTCTTTCCGTACGCGGTTATATCGAGGTGCTTAAACACTTGCCAGGCCTGCTCAAACTGCGCCGCGATCTGCTTAAGCAAATCATCGCCGCCAAGCCAGACCTGTTCATAGGCGTAGATGCACCAGATTTCAATTTCTGGCTGGAAAAGAAGCTCAAGAAGACAGGCATCCCTACCATTCACTACGTCAGCCCATCCATCTGGGCATGGCGCGGCGGGCGCATCAAAGGCATCAAGAAAGCCGTTTCGCACATGCTGGCCTTGTTCCCGTTCGAACCGGCCATCTATCAGCGTGCGAGCATCCCCGTCAGTTTTGTCGGGCATCCGCTTGCGGACGAATTGCCGCTGGAGCCGGATCAGAAATCTGCACAGAAATTGCTCAAGATAGAGAAGGGCAAACTGGTGTTTGCCTTGTTGCCAGGTAGCCGCCAGTCAGAGGTGCAGGAGCATAGCGCCTTGCTAGTAAAGACTGCCCTGTTACTCAGCCAGCAATATGAGAATGCCCTGTTTCTGGTGCCGTTGATTACGCGCGAGACACGCAAGATTTTTGAGACAGAACGCTACAAACTGGCACCCGAGGCCGACAATATCCAGATACTGTTCGGGCATGCACATGACGCGATGGAAGCTGCAGACATGGTGATACTCGCATCCGGCACTGCCACGCTGGAAGCCGCGCTGCTTAAGCGCCCGATGATCATCACCTACAAGATGCCGGCCTTGAGCTGGCAAATCCTCAAGCGCATGCGATATCAGCCTTATGTTGGCCTGCCTAATATCTTAGCGGATAAATGGCTGGTGCCGGAGCTTCTGCAAAAAGAGGCTACACCAGAGAAGCTGACAGAAAAAAGTATCGAAATCCTGGAAAATAAAGAAGGCCTGGAAAAACTGCACGATGAATACTTGCAGATCCATTACAGCCTGAAGCAGGATAGCGCCGAGAAAGCCGCACAAGCGGTGCTTTCATATTTGTGAAAGCAAGATTTGCGGAGAGCTAAGAAAATGCATGATTGGCAGCGCAGTACAAGGCGCACGGAGCGCAGGAGCCAAGATAGTACGCGCTTGTACAGCGAGGCTACGAGCACCGCGCAACGTCGTAATGCGCGCCAAGGGTGCGTTTTATGCTGATTTGTGGGGTGGATGAGGCTGGAAGAGGGCCGTTAGCTGGGAGCGTCTATGCCGCCGCGGTGATACTGGATGTGAATAATCCCATCGAAGGTCTTGCTGATTCCAAAAAACTTTCCGAGAAGAAGCGTGATTTTCTAAGTGAGGAAATCAAGCAGAAAGCCTTGGCATGGGCAATCGCCAGCTGCACCGCCAAGGAAATCGACGAAATCAATATCCTGCAGGCGAGTTTGTTGGCTATGAAGCGCGCTGTGGAAGCGATGCAGGCGCAATTTAATATCACGCCGCATCTGGTACAAGTGGATGGCAACAAAACGCCGAAAATCAGCCTGCCGTGCGAGGCAATCGTGAAGGGCGACAGCAAGGTGCAAGCCATTTCCGCCGCGTCCATCCTCGCCAAAGTCGCGCGCGATGCCGAGTTGTATGAACTGGATAAACTATACCCGCAGTATGGCTTTGCACAACACAAAGGCTACCCAAGTCCCGCGCACCTATTGGCTTTGCAGGCACATGGCATTTGCCCACAACATCGGCTGAGTTATGGGCCGGTGAAGGCTTTATTATGAACACAATTCGAAAAGTTGCTCGATTGTGTCGTTGTATGCATTGCCGACCAAGCCGATATCCTGATGAAATCTGAATCCTGATTTTTTGATTTTGGCTGCATCAAGTGCTTTTGACGCTTGAGTGCTATCTTGGTTTATTAATGCCATTGCAGCATGCCATTTAAAAAAATCCACAGGAAACAATAGCCTTTCTACGTGCTGGTTAAATACACTAATTGCGTTATCGTATTCAAGCTTTGCTTTTTGTGTTGCTACAAAATACGGATAATCAACATAAGTGTTAGTTTTATGATTTGGGAACTCGTTTTCTCTCGCCAAAATTTCGCGATAACTGTAGATTGCATTATTGATATCTCTTAATGAAACGTAGGCATTAGCCTTAGCTAATAAAGCTCGAACATCATCAAACTTATCTGTTCTAGAATTAAAATATTCATCTACCAGACGAAGCGCTACTTTAGGGTTGCTTTCACTCAATGTAATAGCTTGTATAACCAGATACTGATCTCGTTGAGACTTTGTACGCTTTAACTTTGAATAAATTTGCAATTCAATCTCATCATTCCAATCTTTATTTCTGTACCAATCTACGGATGTCATTTCGGCTCCTTAACGCATTCCTAATTTATTCTAGAAATAAAAATACCGTCGGTTTTTTATTCAAATCCGGCAACACACTTTGTTTCCAACCGTTAATCGTCTTAGTCACAATCATTTCATCTGGCAGGCTGACGTTGCAGGCAATGCACAGGCGCGTGTTGGCGTGGCAGGTGCTTAGAATCGCTTCCAGCATTTGCATATTGCGGTAGGGTGTTTCGATAAAGATTTGCGTCTCATTGTGGGTTTGCGCGCGTTTTTCGATTTCTTTCAGCCTCTTGGCGCGTTCCACTTTATCTACCGGTAGGTAGCCCAGGAACGCAAAACTCTGCCCGTTGAGGCCGGAGGCCATGAGTGCCATTAAAATCGCACTGGGGCCTACCAGTGGCGTGACATGGATACCTTTTTGGTGGGCGAGAGCGACCAATTTGGCACCCGGGTCGGCCACTGCCGGGCAGCCCGCTTCGGACATCAGCCCGACATCGTGACCAGCCAGTAGTGGTTTGAGCAAATCCGGTAGGGCTTTGTCGTCCGTATGTTCGTTGAGCGTGCTGAATTGCAGTTCCCGAATTGGTTTGTGGTGTTGGATGAGGCTGAGAAACTGGCGGGCTGATTTTTCATTTTCCACTACAAAATGTTCCAGCTTTTGTGCAAGGCTGACGACATCTGGCGGCAGCACTTGGTTGATATTGTCGCCACCCAGAGTGACGGGGATAAGGTAGAGGGTTCCGTTTGCCATCGGGGCATTTTAACGCAAAATGTTTCGCATAGCTTTGCCAAGCAGTGCCCAAACACCCTTATAAAATGCCGAGCGAAAAATGATGCCCTGGAAGGCGCATGGATATTGGCTTCCAGGGCATGTGTTTTGATGTTTTTAGTATTTAGTACTTAGCACTTAATATTTAACTACTGCGCGATAGTTCAGCGTGGTTTTGCCTTCCGCTGGAATATCAATTTTCCACACGGCCAGATGGCTGTTGGCTTTGGTGTGTTTGTGGCTTTCGGTGATGATTTGCCAGTCGCCGCCAATCGGCTCTTGAACGCTCACGGTGACTTTTTCTTTCTTGGCGTTTTTCAGCACGATTTCGAACGCGCTTTCATAAGCGCTATGGCCTTTCATGGGGTTGGGCAGCACTTTGAAGTCGGTCTGCTTTTTGTCAGCGGTCACATCGAATGCTTCACCCAGTTTCAGGTGCACGCTCTCGTTCTTGGGTGTGTGGTCAATGTTGTCTTCACCCACGAATTGGGCGTTGCCCGCGCTGTCTTTCTTGTAGACGCGCATCGTGCCTTTTGGCAGCGGCATGCCGAGTTTGCTGGCTTCCTTGTTGTCGAACTCAACAAAGACGCCCACTTTCATTTTGGTGCCGATTTCGCCGTACTGCGCCATGTAGTAGTAATCCGCACCTTTCAGCACCAGCTCTTTCTTCACGGGCACGCTGCTGGCTGAGAGCAGGGAGACTTGCTTGGTCTGGTTTTCCCGGATGGTCGTCGGGCGATCCAGCGTGTAGAGATGGTATTCCAGCAGGCTTTCCTCGGCCATAGGAGCGGCTGCCTCGGCCACCATATCCATAGCGGCTTTGCGCGCCATACCAACCGAGCGGAATTCTTCTCTCACACGATTCACATCACCTGCTACCAGTTGCAATTTGGCATTGTTGTAGCTGGCGCCGCTAGTGTTGGTAAGGGTGACCCAGCCGGACAGATCCAGCTTGTCGTCTTTTTCGTTCAGTTCCGCCACGTAGTCGGCTTTCCAGCCCAGTCCGCCCGTCAGGTAGCTGAGTTCTACCTTTTGCTCGCCAGCCGTTTTGTTGCTGAGCTGGGTAACCAGGGTAGGCCGGTCGCGCAGGTTGTCAGGTACATCGTCATAGACGATACGGCCAGGAAGCCCGGTCTCGATGCGGTTGCCAACCTTGAGCACGACACCGTTGTTGGCAGAGAGCACGGTGGCTTTTTCTGTAGTCTCTTCGCCCGTCTTGTAATTGGTCTTCACAATGCTGACAGTTTTACCAACATATTTCTCCAGCATTTTTTGGGGGGTGAGCAGATCGAAATCGAAGTTCTGCTCTAATGTGCTGAAGCTGCCCGGGTTGCTGATGCTGCGCAGCAAAGCGGTTTCCGGGCGCATTTGCGCGCTCACGTCGCGCAAGGCCAAGGCGTTAAGGCCGGATTTGAGCTGGACTTTGCGGGTATCTTTGACAAGCGCCAGATTCTGGTTGTAGATGGTCACGGCAACGTTTTGCTGATCGCCAAGCGTGCTGCGGGTCTCGTCCATATCTATGGCAGCCCCCAGGGTAAAGCTGGCAAATGTCAGTGTGGAAAGTGTCGCGAGTAAAATCAGCTTGCGTTTGAGTGGCATAAGGTTCTCCTGTTTATTGTTAAGCGATGACGCCAAAATCGCATCATTGTTTACTTACACGCACCAGTTTCATGCTTGGGGTTAACGCCGCATGAATTTTTTAGATGACACTGACACCTTCGTTTTGCAGCATGGTGATAAGTTTAATGAGCGGAAGGCCGATCAATGCATTCGGATCCTCGCCCAGCATGCGCTCGATCAGCGCGACGCCCAAACCTTCAGACTTTGCGCTGCCCGCGCAATGATAGGGTTGTTCTTTGGTCAGGTAGTTTTCGATCTGTTCATCAGTCAGCTGACGGAACTTGACCAAGTAAGGCACGTTCTCGGCCTGCAAGCTGCCTGTGGCTGCGTTGTAGAGGCATAGTGCGCTGTAGAACGTTACTTCACGTCCACGCATCATCTGTAACTGCTTGGTGGCATTTTTGTGATTAAGCGGTTTACCCAGCTGTTCGCCATCAAGGGTGGCTACCTGGTCGCAGCCGATGATAAGGGCATGCGGATATTCCTGACCGATTTTTTGTGCCTTTTCCTTGCTTAGGCGCAATGCAGTCTCGTGTGGCTTTTCTCCCGCCAAAGGTGTTTCGTCGACTTGTGGAGAGACGCAACTAAAAGGGATTTGCAGTTTTTGCAGCAGCTCTCGCCTATAGGTGGATGAGGAGGCTAAGATCAGAGTTTGTTTCATAGCAGCTTGATTTTATATAAAAAAACCGACAGAAGCGATGCACTGTCGGTTTTTTGTTTTGGTTGAAATATGTTAATCCGGTTGAATTTCGAGCAATGATTCATCCGGCGTGACGCTATCACCTTTGCTGACATGCACAGCGACTACGGTACCAGTTTGCGAAGCCTGGATCTCATTCTCCATCTTCATCGCTTCGATCACCAGCACACCGTCACCAGCTTTGACTTTGTCACCCACTTTGACTTTGACTGCGACAATGGTGCCTGGCATCGCGGTAGTGACACAGCCTGCATGTGTGGGGCGGGGGCGTCCAGATACAGTTTTGGACTCAGCCTTTTTCTTGCCGTTGGATTTTCCGCCGCCAGACACTTCGACTTCACTCAAGGTTTCAACGATCACTTCCTCTGCAACACCATCTACATTTACATAGAATGGGCGCTGTTCCTCACCCGCATGGCCGCTGCCAGTGAGTTTGATATGGAATGTCTCGCCGTGCAGCGTGATATTGAATTCGTTTGGTGCATAACGTGCAGCGTTGGTATGAGCCGCCTCTTTGGTCAGTAACGCCTCAGGTTTCAATGAACCGGCATTGCGCTCCTGCAGGAAGGTCTTGCCGATATCCGGGAACATCGCATAGGTCAGCACATCTTCATCGCTGTGGGCGATTCGGTCTGCTTCTGTTTGCAATTTGACCATTTCAGGTTCCAGCAAGTCAGCAGGGCGGCAAGTAATCACTTTGGCATCGCCTACAGCGAGTTTTCTGATTTCCTCGTTCACTTTGCCGGGTGCGGTACCGTACTGACCCATCAGGTAGTTCTTGACCTCATTGGTGATGGATTTGTAGCGAGAGCCGGTCATTACGTTCAATACAGCCTGTGTACCCACGATCTGTGATGTCGGTGTCACCAGCGGTGGATAGCCCAAATCTTCGCGTACGCGCGGGATTTCAGCCAGCACTTCATCCATGCGGTTGAGTGCACCCTGGTCTTTCAGCTGGTTGCTCAGGTTGGATATCATGCCCCCAGGTACCTGGTTAACGAGTACGCGTGTATCCACGCCAGTGAATTCACTCTCAAATTGCCAGTATTTCTTGCGTACTTCACGGAAGTAAGCAGTGATTTCCTGCACTTTCCTCAAATCCAGACCGGTATCGTAAGGAGTACCTTTTAACGCTGCGATCATGCTTTCGGTAGAACTGTGGCTAGCGCCTTCGCCGAATGATGAATTGCAGGTGTCAATCATCGTCGCACCGGCCTCGATGCCTTTGATGAAACACATCGCTGACAGGCCAGAAGTGGCGTGGCTGTGTAAATGGATAGGCAACTTGATGGCTTGCTTGAGGGCAGTGACCAGATCATGCGTGCTTTGCGGTGTTAGCAGACCGGCCATGTCTTTGATGGCGATGGTGTCGCAACCCATGGCTTCCATTTCTTTGGCCAAACCAACGAAATAGGCAATGTCGTGTACCGGGCTGGTGGTGTAACTGATGGCACCTTCTGCATGCTTGCCGACTTGTTTGACGGCTTCTACGCTGGTCTTGATGTTGCGCAGGTCGTTCATCGCATCAAAAATACGGAACACATCCACGCCGTTATCCGCAGACTTCTGCACGAATGCACGAACGACATCGTCAGAATAATGGCGGTACCCAAGCAGATTCTGTCCGCGCAAGAGCATCTGGATGCGGCTGTTAGGCAATGCCTTACGCAGCTTAGTCAAACGTTCCCATGGGTCTTCCTTCAGGTAACGTACGCAGGCGTCAAAGGTCGCGCCACCCCAAGCTTCCAGTGACCAAAAGCCAATGGCGTCCAACTGCTTGCAAATCGGCAGCATATCTTCGGTACGCAAACGGGTAGCAATCATAGACTGATGACCGTCGCGCAAAACTAATTCAGAAACATGTACTTGTGCCATAATTTTAAAGTAACTAATTAAATATCAAATGCCTTCATGTGCAGCAATTGCCGCTGCAATCGCTGCCGCGAACAACTCTGGTGGAAGCT
>JAKOWL010000044.1 GCA_029781535.1 Pseudomonadota bacterium | reverse complement strand
AACACCACAACCTATGTGGACTCCGCAGCAGGTATCAGTGAAGGCGGACGTACCGGCTTGACATCTGTTGTGACGGCGGTTCTCTTTGCACTTTGCTTGTTGCTCACCCCAATTGCCAGCATCGTGCCCGGTGCCGCGACGGCGCCAGCGCTGGTAATTGTAGGCGTACTGATGGCTGAAGCACTCAAGGGTATTAAATGGGACGAATTGGAAGAAGCGCTTCCCGCCTTCTTCACCGTAGCTGTGATGCCGTTCTCGTACAGCATCTCCAACGGTATTGCATTGGGCTTCATCACCTATGTTATCGTGAAGCTCTTCAAAGGCAAGGCCAAGGAAGTTCATCCGATTCTCTATATCGCCGCCGCGTTGTTCCTGATCTACTTCGTGATCAACGCGCTGCAAGCCAACAAGGTGTTCTGATTGATACGGATCTAGCTTGATCCGACCTAAGTAAGCAGAAATCTCCCCGGATGTAAATCAGCCGGGGAGATTTTTTATGCATAGGTTGTTTATGTTACGGATTAAGCAAGAACACACCGATGTTCAGATACCCTGCAAACAGCAACCAGCACAGATAGGGTAGTAAAAGCCATGCGGCACAAGGTTTGATGCGGACAAACGACAACATGGTCAACACAACCGCGATAATTAAAGCCCCAAGCAGGATGGCCGCGCCTCCAAAGGCCATCAATCCGAAAAATATGGGGCTCCAAAGAATATTGAGTAGTAATTGAATGGTATATAATGCCAGCGCACGTTTGCGAAGAACGGGCTGCCCGCGTGAGGAATAGACCCAATAGGCTGCAATGCCCATGGCTATATAAAGGATTGGCCAGATAACCGCAAATATCCATCCAGGTGGAGATAGGGGCGGGAGGTTCAGCGTCTGATAAACGGCTGCTTGGTTACCTGATATAAACGCTGACAATAAACCAGCCGCTAAGGCTATTCCAGCACTGATCATGGCTCCACCGAAATGATGACGCATAACGATGCCCCTTTTCATATCATAAAAGCTTTTGATGTATATGATCAATTTTTACATGGTATGTTAGCGAATACCCCAAAAGCTATGTACTGATTTTTACTAAAGATATAAAGTTTATGATGCGATCAAGGAAATCAAAGGGTAAATGCACTCAAAGGGCGAATCAGAACATATGTGTGGTGAAGGCGTCCACAAACATCGCCTATTAAAGAGGTACACATGTCAGATACATCTTTAAATCAGTTCAGTTCCTGTACGGCGCAATGGTTTACACGCGAAGTTGGCACACCAACAGCAGTCCAACAGGAAGCATGGCCGGCGATTGCATCCGGAAAGCCGACGCTGGTTTCAGCACCCACCGGTACGGGAAAAACGCTTT
>JAKOWL010000201.1 GCA_029781535.1 Pseudomonadota bacterium | reverse complement strand
GGTGCCTGCCGGGAATTTGCTTGGCGAGATAGGTAAAGGCCACATCATAGCATTTAATATCCTGAACATAGGCAGGCTCAAATTATGTGCGGCAACCATAGGCGGTGCAAAACGCGGCGTATCCATTGCCACAGAATATGCTGCTACCCGCGAGCAATTTAAGGTGCCGATAGCCACCTTTGGCGCTATACAGCATAAGCTGGCCGAAATGACCATCAGGGCATTTGCTGCCGACAGTTCACTGTACCGCGTGGCCAAATGGATAGACGAAAAAGAGCATGCCCTGCTGGATGAAGGCAAACCGGAAAGCGAGACTTTGCTGGGCGCTGCCGAAGAATACGCCATAGAATGCGCTATGCTTAAAGTGATCGGTTCCGAAGCGCTCGACTTTGTAGTGGATGAAGGCGTGCAGATATTTGGCGGCAATGGTTATTCCGATGAGTACAATGTATCGCGTGCCTACCGCGATAGCCGCATCAACAGGATATTTGAAGGCACCAACGAGATCAACAGGCTGCTGACTCTTGACATGTACCTGAAGCGCGCCATGAAGGGCCGTATCGACCTGATGAGCCCTGCAATGGCCGTACAGAAAGAGCTGACAAGCATACCCGATTTTGGCGAGGATGATGCACCTTTTGCTGCTGAATTGAAGGCTATAGCCAACTTCAAAAAGGCCATACTCATGTGCGCCGGCGGCGCTGTGCAAAAGCTCATGATGAAAATAGAGGGCGAACAGGAAGTACTTATGGATATCGCCGATATGCTCATTGATACTTTCCAGGCCGAGAGTATATTGTTGCGTGCTATAAAAATGCAGCAAAGCGGTCATGAATTTGCATCGCTGGCGATCGATGCCGCCCGCACTTATATATCCGATGCTGCTGACAGGATAAACCACTCAGGCAAATGTGCTATCAATGCCTTTGCAGAGGGTGATGAACAGCGTATGATGCTCATGGGCTTGAAGCGTTTCACCAAAACACAGAGCTTCAATACCAAGGATGCCCGCAGGCGCATTACTGCCATGCTGTTGG
>JAKOWL010000036.1 GCA_029781535.1 Pseudomonadota bacterium | reverse complement strand
GATGATGTGGCACAGCTATGCCAAAAGTATGGGTTCGTGCAAAGCCTCGCAAAAGCGATGTACCCAGATTTTTAACCCATAGAAGCGGAGAATCACTAAGTCATTTGGCTTGTTATCATCGCCATCATGTCAATCAATATCCCTATACAGCCGTAGGGCTATGCTTGACAATGATTTGATGTTCCGGTAAACTACCGATATTTGTGCGGTGGTTTGTGGGTATTTGCTGCCTTTAAGCGAACATAACTATGTTAATGTTGCTAGAAGAAAGGATTGTGAGAAAACCGTGGATATCGGTTCCGTGCTGTTGCTGTCGATCAGTCTGGCGATGGATGCGTTTGCCGTATCGCTAGGCAACGGCATGGCCCTGTGTAAGCTTCGGGTTTGGGATGCGCTCAAGACCGGGCTTTTTTTTGGCGGATTCCAAATGTTAATGCCTATCCTTGGATGGTTGGCCGGGCGAACGATTGCCAGCTATATTCAATGGTTGGATCACTGGTTAGCCTTTGGGCTGCTGTCTTTTATCGGTGGGAAAATGTTATGGGATGGGTTGCAGGAAAAGGATGTCTGTGAGATAGAACAAGGCGACAAAAATCACCCCACCGCTACAAGGCGATTGCTGATGATGGCTTTGGCCACCAGTATCGATGCGTTGGCGGTCGGTGTGGGGCTTGCGTTGTTGGAAACGCCCATTGTCCAAACCGCGGGGATCATCGGTGCGGTGACCTTTGTGCTGTGTGTGTGTGGAGTAGCTCTTGGTAAAAAATTGGGGGGATTGTTCCGCAAACGCGCTTTGATTGCCGGCGGTGTCATGATCATTGGCATTGGCCTCAAGGTTTTCATCGAACACTTGGTCAATGGGATTTAAACGAAATTTGCGCTGCAAATTACTGCTATGGTATACTAATATGAATTATGCTAATGCCGTTTAAACGGGAATCTGCACAACCAACTGTGCTATCCGTTAGTCGGGAAAGCGAATCAGGGGGAGAAATGCATGTCCGGGCATTCTAAATGGGCTAATATTAAACGCAAAAAGGAAAAAAGCGATGCGCAGCGTGGTAAGATTTTTACAAAGATCGGCCGTGAAATTGCCATAGCCGTCAAAGAAGGCGGCGCGGATCCTTCCAGCAATTCCAAGCTGCGGGATGTAGTTGCCAAGGCAAAAGCCAACAACATGCCCAATGATAATATCCAGCGTAGCATCAAAAAAGCGGCTGGCGATGCCGGATCGGTGGATTATGCGGAGATTTTATATGAGGGCTATGCGCCAGGCGGTGTGGCTCTAGTGATCGAAACCGTGACGGATAACCGCAACCGGACGGTATCAGATGTCCGCCATCTGGTGGAAAAATCAGGCGGAACCCTGGGGGCGCAGGGCTCGGTATTATGGATGTTTGACCGTAAAGGGGTTTTAGTGCTG
>JAKOWL010000190.1 GCA_029781535.1 Pseudomonadota bacterium | reverse complement strand
GCAACATATCCTCGTAATTGCCATCGGCATGCAGATGCGTGGAAATAATGCCCGGCTCGTTTGAAGCCTGCAGTATCACAGCACCCGAGCCATCGCCCCACAAAATACAATTACTGCGATCCGAATAATCCGTGATGCGTGACATGCTGTCTGCACCAATCACCAAAGCGCATTTGGCTGCACCGTTTCTAATAAAGCTGTCTGCGGTTGCTAACGCGTAGATAAAGCCGCTGCATACAGCCTGCATATCAAACGCCGGACAGCCGCTGATATCCAGTTTACGCTGCACCATGACCGCCACACTCGGGAATATTTTATCTGGTGTAGTCGTCGCAACGATAATCAAGTCAATCTCTTGTTTATCGATACCCGAGGCTGCAATCGCCTGGGAAGCCGCATTGAAAGCCAAGTCGCTTGTCGTTTCACCTTCTGCCACGATATGCCGTTCACGGATACCGGTGCGTGCGAATATCCACTCATCCGTGGTATCCACCATTTTTTCCAGATCAGCGTTGCTGAGGATTTTTGCGGGCAAATAACTGCCAGTCGAAAGAATTTTTGAATGCGTCATAAGTAAATGTGCGCCTATCACGCACTATAAATTTCCAAGTATTCTTAAGTATTCTCGGTTTCCGCAGGCGTTTCCAGACGACCGCTCAGGTGCTCCACCTCAAGTTGTTCGGTAATGCGGCGTAATACACCGCTACGCGCCTCTTCTATCGCCACATGAATCGCGTTATTAAATGCCAGACTGTCTGCACCGCCATGGCTCTTCACCACGATACCACGCAAGCCAAGGAAACTGGCGCCGTTATAGCGGCGCGGATCCAAACGGCGTTTGAATGCCTTAAGTACGGGCATAGCCCCCAGGGCCATGAGCTTGGTCAGCCAACTGCGCTTAAATTCCTGAGTCAGGAACTTACCCATCATATGTGCCAGACCTTCTGTAGTCTTTAAAGAAACATTGCCCACAAATCCATCGCAAACAACCAAGTCTACGGTGCCTTTAAATATATCGTCACCCTCGATGTTGCCATAGAAGTTCAAATGACTGTTGCGCAATAGTTCGCCGGCCTGTTTAACGACTTCATTACCCTTGATTTCTTCCGAACCAATATTCAACAACCCTACAGTCGGGTTGGATTTATGCTCGACACAGCTCACCAGCATCGCACCCATCACTGCGAACTGGAACAAATGTTCAGCGGTACAATCCGCATTTGCTCCCAGATCAAGCATATAGGTGTTACCCTTCTCGCTAGGAAGCGTGGAGGCGATTGCTGGCCTATCGATACCCGGCAAGGTTTTCAGCACAAAACGTGCCGTCGCCATCAGTGCGCCTGTATTACCAGCACTCACACAGGCATGCGCCTCACCTGATTTCACCAGATTGATTGCCACGCGCATGGAAGAATCTTTTTTGTTTTTCAGCGCGCTCTGTGGAGATTCATCCATCAGCACCACTTCAGATGCAGGATGTATACGCAAACGCGGATTTGCACTGGCCTTGCTGGCTTTAAGCTCTGCTTCGATTACATCCGGCAAGCCGACCAGTACAATATTGAGTGATTCATCATCGTGCAACGCCTTAAGCGCGGCAGGCACCGTCACATGCGGCCCATGATCGCCCCCCATGGCGTCAATGGCTAGAGTTATATCCATTTGGCTTCCGAGTTTATTATAGGTTTATGCTGCACATCGACATTCCCCAGATGTGCAAACGCCGCAATTGTAACCAATCGCGGCGTCATTTAAAACTTAAAACGGCAAAAGTACTAATTATTCGCCTTTGGCTGGCATCACTTTGCGGCCACGGTAATAACCGCTTGGACTTACGTGATGACGCAGATGCGTTTCACCTGTCGTTGGCTCAACAGCCAATGGTGGATTGGTCAAAAAGTCATGAGAACGGTGCATACCGCGCTTGGAAGGGGTTTTCTTGTTTTGTTGAACTGCCATGTCTATACTCCAAAATAACTGCTTATCGAATGTGATCGCGGCTTTTATTCAAGACTGAACACTGATTGCAAACAAAACCTGCCATCAAATTCAAACCGTACAATTCAAAAAAGCACGCTAACTATTTAATCTAGCATTATATTCTGTTTTGGTTTTTCTTGCAAAACTTAATGCAACCCGAACAAAACCAACTATTCATCCGGGTGAAAAACACCCTACTTTGTCGTTTTAAGCGTTTTCAACACTGCAAAAGGGTTAGTTTTTTCCCCGCTTTGCATCGTCCGCTCATTACAGGCAAAATCGTGTGTTGGTGCAATTGGCATCGCCAGCAACAGCTCATCCTCTATCAAAGCCTTCAAATCAAACTCCTGCGCCGCCTCCAGCCAATCTGCATCATCCAGTTCATCAAGTTCGTCGGGAGGCTCTTTACTCACTACATAATCGAAATCTAGGTTCAACGCAAGTGGCATCTCTGACAGGCAGCGCTGACATACCACCTGCAATTCAGGGACTTCTATATGTAGGCGTATGCCAGGCAACCCCAAGGCGCCATTTCTCCCGTTCAGTTGATAGCGCACCACACCGTTTTCCGACGACAATGCGGCAATCTCCTGTAATCGGGGAAAATCATTCACCAGAACCTCACCATGTATGGACTGTTTTTTCTGGGCAAATTCCAATGTATTGATATATATATTTTTCGTTTTCATATAGATATTTTACAGGGCAACTCCTTTTGCCGATAGCGGGCGCATGCTACAATCAGTCGTCATTTGCAATTGGAAGTCGGTTAAGTGTTCAAAAAAATATTGGTGGCAAATCGCGGTGAAATTGCCGTGCGCATCGTACGTGCATGCTCTGAGATGGGTATCAAGTCAGTCGCGATTTACGCTGACGCTGACCGTCACGCCCTGCACGTCAAAAAAGCCGACGAAGCCTATAATATTGGCGCCGACCCTGTTGCCGGATACTTGAACGCACACAACATTGTGAACGTTGCTGTAGCAGCTGGCTGTGATGCATTGCATCCTGGCTACGGATTCCTATCCGAGAATCCGGAGCTGGCCGAGATCTGCGCACGTCGCGGCATCAAGTTTATCGGCCCCAACGCCCGCGTCATCCGTCAGATGGGTGACAAGATTCAAGCCCGTAACGCCATGATTACCGCAGGCATTCCTTGCGTGCCAGGCAGCGATGGCAACCTGGAGAATGTCGATGCGGCGGTAAAGCTAGCCAGCAAGATTGGATACCCAGTGATGCTGAAGGCCACCAATGGTGGTGGTGGCCGCGGTATCCGCCGTTGCGATAACGAAAAAGAACTCCTTTCGAACTACGACCGTGTGATTTCCGAAGCCAGCAAGGCGTTCGGCAAGCCGGAAGTATTCCTGGAAAAATGCGTGGTCAATCCGCGCCATATCGAAGTACAAATCCTGGCGGACAGCCAGGGCAACGCGATCCATCTGTTCGAACGTGATTGCTCGATTCAGCGCCGAAACCAAAAGCTCATCGAAATCGCACCTTCACCACAACTTAGCCAGGCGCAACGCGAATATATCGGCGGCCTTGGCGTCAAGGCGGCTAAAGCAGTAGGTTACGAGAACGCAGGCACTGTGGAGTTCCTGCTGGATAGCGACAACAATTTCTACTTCATGGAAATGAATACGCGCCTGCAGGTGGAACACACTGTGACTGAGACCATCACTGGCGTAGATATCGTGCAGGAACAAATCCGTGTCGCCTATGGTTTGCCGCTGCAGTACAAGCAGAATGAGATCAGCTTCCGCGGCTTTGCGATGGAATATCGCATCAACGCCGAGGACCCTAAAAACGATTTCTTGCCCAGCTTTGGCAAGATTACCCGTTACTACGCGCCTGGCGGTCCAGGCGTACGGATGGATGCGGCGATTTACAGTGGTTACGTGATTCCGCCCTATTATGACTCGATGTGCGCCAAACTGACCGTATGGGCATTGGATTGGGAAAGCGTGATCGAACGTGGTCGCCGCGCACTGAATGATATGGTGGTGTATGGCGTCAAAACGACGATACCCTACTACCAGGAGATCATGAAGCATCCGGATTTCAGGAATGCGGATTTCAATACCAGCTTTGTGGAAAAACATCCTGAACTGAC
>JAKOWL010000183.1 GCA_029781535.1 Pseudomonadota bacterium | reverse complement strand
ATGCCGTAGTGAAGTTGATGGACGAAGTCATTCTGGCGGTATCAGAAGTCGTTGAATCGAAAATAAAATTGTTTAACAGCGCAGGAAAGGCACGGGTTTAAGCCAACATGAGCCAACAGTCAACTTTAGATGTGATAGCAATCGGAGACGTCGTTATTGACGCGTTTATCAAACTGATTGAAGATCAGGCATGGGTTGAGGACCGTGATGGTAATAAGGTGCTGTGTATGCAATTTGGTACTAAGCTGCCGTTTGATCACGACCAGATAGTGAACGGGGTCGGTAATGCCGCGAATGCGGCGGTGGCTTTTGCACGATTGGGCTTAAAGACAGGATTTGTGACCAACGTCGGAGATGATCAGCGCGGAATGGACATTACGCGTGCGCTTAAGGCCGAGCATATTGATACCCGCTTTGTGCATGCCAATCCGGACAAGAAAAGCAATTTTCATTATGTACTGTGGTATAAGGACGAGCGCACTATATTGATAAAGCATGAAGATTATGACTACCACTGGCCACGATTTCGTGCCAATGATATACCGCGCTGGATATATTTCAGCTCAATCAGTGAGCGTGCAATAGAGCACTATCATGATGATGTCGTGGAATGGCTGGAAGAAAACCCTTCGGTTAAAGTTGCGTTTCAACCCGGTACCTTCCAGATGGATGCCGGCATTGAACGGTTGCACAAACTGTATGCCCGTTCTGAAGTTGTCGCTTTGAACCGCGAAGAAGCGACGCAGGTATTTCACGGCAACCACGCGGATATGCACGATTTGTTAAACAAGATGCATGAAGCCGGCATCAAGATTGCCCTCATTACTGATGGTCCGAACGGCGCCTACGCCTCTGACGGCACCCGCCGCTGGAGTATGCCGCTCTATCCTGACCCGGCACCGCCGGTTGATCGAACTGGTGCGGGCGATAGCTTTGCCTCGACGTTTACAGCAGCTTTAATGAAGGGTGCGGATGTGCCAAGTGCGCTTTTGTGGGCGCCCATTAACTCGATGAACGTCGTACAGCACGTTGGTGCTCAGGAAGGCCTATTGACAGAAGACCAAATCGACTATTACCTTCGCAACGCGCCGACCGATTATCATCCAAAAGAAATGTAAGGCCCTGTTTTATAAAAATGGGACAGATATTGACCGAATTGCTCGGCGTCGATGAACGCAAGTTCAGAGACTATATTAACCGACTTGAGCATGTGTGCATGCGGCCAGGTGTTGATATCAGGTTGGGCGCAGAAATTATCACACGAGCAAGACAAAAGATCAGGGATTTGCAACTTGACGTTGAAGACACCACGAGCAAGGAGCTCTTTTTTGCGCTGCGGCACCGTCTTGTACGTGACGAAACGCACCTGAAGAAGAAACTAGGCCTGTCAAACGAAGCGAAAGAGCTGGAGCAAAATCTTCAGAAGCTAGCCAACGCCGCCCAAACACTCAGTTCCAAAGAGCATGCACTCAGCCTGACATCGGTTGGGGCGCGTAGAATTTTAGAAGCGGTACCACCGAAACGGACGCTTAAGCTTTTAAAGTACCGCTCGCTGCAATCGGTCCTAAAGCGCCATGATGCGCGAGTACTCTATGTGCTGGCGGCCGTTGTCGAAAATGAGTCATGGCATGCGCAGGTTCATGCCAAAGTAAGGCGACTGAACGCAAAAGATATGCAGTGGCAAAAAGTTACCTGCATCGTTATGCCTGTTGCCTGGTACGAAAAGGCTTACGAATTCTTGGCCCCAAAAGGTGCAGTCATGACACAGGATGAGCTGGCCGTCGTCTGTCTATTGCCAATTGCTGATGTGCGGAAAGACGGTGTTAGTATTTTGCTGCTGAGCATGATGCTGCAGGCTGCCACCACCATATCCACTAAGAGCTTGCCGTACAAGCAGCAGGCTCTCTTCCAAGGAT
>JAKOWL010000158.1 GCA_029781535.1 Pseudomonadota bacterium | reverse complement strand
GTGTGCGGTGTTGATGGTAATACCACGTGCTTTCTCTTCTGGAGCAGCGTCAATCTCGTCGTATTTCTTCGCTTCGCCACCGAACTTCTTAGACAAGATCGTGGTGATCGCAGCAGTCAATGTCGTCTTACCGTGGTCCACGTGTCCAATCGTACCTACGTTTACGTGCGGTTTGGTACGTTCAAATTTACCTTTTGCCATTTTTTAGTCCTTTGCCCAATCTTGCAATTGATATCAATAAAATCTTATTAACTTAATGTTCAACGACACAACCTTGCACGTCAAACCACTTTAATTTTTACTTCTTTATAGTCACTTACAACGATAAAGTTTTTTAACTTAGTAAAACTTTAACAATTCCACTTACAACATCGCTCTTCAGCATCATGGTGCCCATGGCGGGACTCGGACCCGCGACCTCTCCCTTACCAAGGGAGTGCTCTACCACTGAGCCACATGGGCAGCTTTTACAACCACCAAGCAAACTGGAGCGGGCGACGAGGCTCGAACTCGCGACATCTTGCTTGGAAGGCAAGTGCTCTACCAACTGAGCTACACCCGCACTGCGGCTTACCTAAAACCAACAAAGCATTAACCCACACTAACAGGCTCAATTACAGTTGCCAAGTAACGCTTTACATCATTATTGGTGGAGAGGGCTGGATTCGAACCAGCGTACTCAGAGAGAACGGATTTACAGTCCGTCGCCTTTAACCACTCGGCCACCTCTCCTAACCGAACCCGCAATTATGCGTATTTTTGAATCTGCTGTCAATTAAATAACATCAAATTTTTATCAAGACGCTGAATCATCCGATACATAAAAATTTGATACTAATTAAATGAAGGAAATGGTGCCGGGTATCGGAATCGAACTGATGACCTTCGCATTACAAGTGCGCTGCTCTACCAACTGAGCTAACCCGGCTTTAAGAACGTTAAAAAACGTGAGGCGTGACTATATCACTTTTTTTGGAATTTTTTAATATAGATTTTAAAAAAACATCTATTTTACAATTGTCAAAGTAGGTTTCTTTTTATCCGCTATTACCTTATCCACCTCATCCGGTTCAGCGCGCGTCTCTTGTTCTACTGCATCGACATCAAAAAACATCCCCTGCCCGTTTTCTCTAGCAAAGATTCCTTTGACAGCAGAAACAGGCACATAGAGATTTTGCGAAACCCCGCCAAAACGGGCAGAAAAAACAATTGCATCATTGTCTATATGCAAGTCTTTGGTCGCAGTGTAACTTAAATTAAGCACTATCTCTCCGTCCTTCACATAAGCCATCGGCACGCGCGTCTGGCTATTAACTGCTACCAGCAGATGTGGCGTCAACCCATTATCCACGCACCATTCATGAATGGCGCGCAGCATGTAGGGCTTGGTCGGAATAAGCTTGTCCATAGCCAGACTTATTTGCGCATAGCCTTTTCGGAAGGAGTCATCGCATCCGCATATAGTGGGCGAGAGAACAAGCGCTCGGCATATTTCAACAAGGGAGCCGCTTGATTTGGCAACTCGATACCGTAATGACCCAGACGCCAGAGCAAAGGCGTAATCGCCACATCCAGCATAGAATACTCGTCACCCATCAGATATTTCTGCTTGCTGAAAATAGGTACCAGAATGCTCAGATTGTCAGCAATAATTTTACGTGCCTTGTCCGCTTTCTGTTCATCACCACTCTCGATGTCTTTGATATGGCTAAACAGATCTCTTTCAAACTCGAACAGATACAGACGCGCACGTGCACGCATCACAGGATCTGCGGGCATCAATTGCGGATGCGGAAAGCGCTCATCAATATACTCATTGATGATATTGGCTTCGCTTAACACCAAATCACGCTCCACCAACACTGGCACTGCATTGTATGGATTTAATACCGCCAAATCTTCCGGTTTGTTGGCAAGATCCACATCGATCACTTCAAAATCCATGCCCTTTTCATACAACACGATACGACAACGGTGGCTATACGGGTCAACAGTCCCCGAATAAAGTTTCATCATTTCCTAATCTCCTCAGATAATCACCAATATGGTGACTATTTGATATCTTTCCAATATTCTTTTTTAAGTTTTTTCGCCATCACCAGCAACACGCCCAGGATCAGCAACACCCAAATACCGGTATGTTTGCGATTCTGCTGCTTTGGCTCGGCCATATAGGTCATATAGTTGGTCAAATCACCCACGAAAGCATCATATTCCTGCGGATTCATTCTGCCCGCTTTCACCAGCTCCAACTGATGCGTCTCATGATTAAGCACCTGGATGCCTTGTAGTTCATACAACACATGCGGCATTGCCACTTTATCAAATACCGTGTTGTTCCAACCTGAAGGACGTGTATCATCTTTATAGAAACCGCGCAGATAGGCATACACCCAATCCGCGCCTCGCGCACGCACTTCCACAGACAAATCAGGCGGCGCAGCACCAAACCATGCTTTTGCATCTTTTGGATTCATGCCGACCTGCATGGTTTCACCCACCTTGTCGCCAGCAAATACCAAATTCTCTTTGATTTGTTTTTCTGTCAAACCGATATCCTGCAGACGGTTATAGCGCATATAGTTTGCGCTATGACAGCTTAAACAGTAATTCACAAAAGTCTTGGCACCACGCTGCAATGAATCGTGATCACTCAGATTGACCGGGGCAGAAACATCCATCTTCGCTTCGTTAGCCAAAGCTGCAACTGGCAGGAAGGCCAGCGCTATCAGTAATTTCTTCATGTTTTTCATGTTAGTAAGTCACCCTTTCTGGCACTGGCTTGGTTTTATCTTTTGCCGTGTACCATGGCATCAGGATGAAGAATGCAAAATAAACAACCGTGAAAATACGCGCCACCACGGTAGCACGGTCTGCCCCTCCAATTATCGGCATACCGGCACTGAACTGCCCCCAGATATTAGACGGTACCGTACCCAGATAACCCAACACCACAAAACTCACCACAAACGCAGCCAGCCATTTTTTATACAGTCCACCACGGTAGCGAATGGAAGCCACAGGACTCTTATCCAGCCACGGTAGGAAAGCGAACGCCATTACTGACAAGCCCATCATCGCCACTCCAGGGAATTGCGAATTAAGGATAGGCGGCACAGCGCGCAAAATGGAATAGTACGGAGTGAAATACCAGACCGGTGCAATGTGCGCTGGCGTTACCAACGGATTTGCCGGAACAAAGTTATTTGCTTCCAAAAAGTATCCACCCATGTCTGGCGCATAAAATATGATCGCAGCAAACACGATAAAGAATGCCACTACGCCGACCGTATCTTTCACCGTGTAGTAAGGATGGAAAGGGATGCCATCGAGAGGAATCCCGGTTTTTGGGTCCTTCTTCTTCTTGATCTCCACACCATCCGGATTATTACTACCAACCTCATGCAAGGCAATCAGATGCACAGCCACCAAACCCGCCAGCACAAACGGCAGCGCAATCACGTGAAAAGCGAAGAAGCGATTCAAAGTCGCATCAGAAATCAGGTAATCGCCACGCAACCATTCGGAAAAATCCGGCCCGATAAACGGAATCGCGCTAAACAGATTCACAATCACCTGCGCACCCCAATAGGACATTTGCCCCCAAGGAAGCAGATAGCCAAAGAATGCTTCGCCCATCAGGCAAAGGAAAATAGCCACACCAAACAGCCAGATCAACTCTCGCGGATTCCGGTAAGAGCCATAAATCAAGCCGCGGAACATGTGCAGATACACGACGATGAAGAACATCGAAGCGCCAGTAGAGTGCATGTAACGAATATAGTTACCACCCCACACATCGCGCATGATATATTCAACTGAAGCGAATGCATCAGCAGCACTGGGCTTATAGTGCATCGTCAGAAAAATGCCCGTCAGTATCTGCAAAGCAAATACCACGGTAGCCAGGATGCCAAAGTAGTACCAAAAATTAAAGTTTTTTGGCGCATAGTACTCTGTCATATGCTGCTTAATTGTACTGGTCAACGGAAAACGCGCATCGATCCAGCCCATCAAACCTTTAGTCTCATTCATTTGTTTTTCTGCCATGATTAAGCCTCCGCCTTGTCAACACCAATCAACAAGGTAGTATCGGTCAAATATTGATGTGGCGGCACGACAAGATTGGTTGGCGCCGGAGAACCCTTGAATACACGGCCAGCCAAGTCAAACTTGGAACCGTGGCAAGGACAGAAGAAGCCCCCGGTCCAGGCATCGCCCATATCCCCGCCTTTCTGCATCTTGGCTGATGGAGAGCAGCCCAAGTGTGTACAAATCCCGATAATGACCGCGATATCTTGCTTGATAGAACGGCTAGCGTTCTTGCAATAAGCAGGCTGCTGCGATGTTACATCGCAATTAGGGTCAGATAGACTATCGTTGTGCTTAGCTAATTCTGCCGTTTGTTCAGGAGTGCGTTTAATAATCCACACAGGTTTACCACGCCACTCCACCGTCATCATACTGCCGGCTTCAAGTTTACTGATATCCACTTCCACTGGTGCACCCGCCGCCTTCGCACGCTCACTCGGCGCCATACTGCCGACAAACGGCGGAGCCATGATGCCCAGCGCCCCTGCAGCACCGACACAAGCCGTGGCGATAGTGATGAACTTGCGCTTTTCCACATCAACTGCGCTAGTATCAAAAGAAAGCGGGGATTCGCTTTGAACTGGTTTGGAAATTTCTGAATCGGCCTTGTTTACGGCCGCACGCGGTTTGCGCGGTGGTTTTTTGTCATTAGGTTTATCTGACATGGCTTCCTCTAAAACTGCCCTTTTGAGGCAAAATTATGATGGTTTTAAAAGTCCGAATTATACAGCAAGCGAGCAGAAAGTTTCAAATTTATTCTAATAACAGATTGATTTTTATCAACTAAATTGGATTTTCTATATCTATAAATGTATGCGTTAAATCAAATGCCTGTGCCAAATGCTCCCCTAATGCACGGATACCATAGCGTTCAGTCGCATGATGGCCAGCAGATATATAGGCAGTCCCTGATTCGCGCACCAGATGAACGGTTTGCTCAGAGATCTCTCCGCTGACAAATACATCCACATTATTATCGATTGCTTGCTCGATATACTGCTGTGCAGCCCCGGTGCACCATGCAATGGATTTGACCTGTCTACCCATATCACCAATCACTTGTGGATTACGTCCCAACGCCCGCGAGACATTTTCAGACCAAACCTGCAGAGAGACTGCCTCCTTCAATTCACTGTAAGGCAGCATGTGTTTGTCATCCAGATAGCCAAAGATTGGCAAGTCAAGCTCCTTGCCCAGCATGACGTTGTTACCCAGATCTGGATGCGCATCCAGCGGCAAATGATAGGCAAAAAGGTTCAAGTCATGCTGCAACAAAAACTTGATCCTGCGCTGCTTGATGCCTGTAATCTGTTGACGCTCGCTGCGCCAAAAATATCCATGATGCACCAACACCGTGTCCGCCTCGGCTTTTGCCGCGGCCTCCAGCAAAGCCATGCTTGCAGTTACGCCAGTGACTATGTGTGCAATCTCACTGCGACCTTCTACCTGCAATCCGTTCGGGCAATAATCATTAAACTTTTCCGGTTGAAGCAGTTGCGTTAAATATTGATTGAGTTCCGCTAATTTCATGGGTTTTCACCTATACTATCCACTTATTTGTTTTTGAGTGATTTTAATAGCGCAATGCGAAGAATCTGGCTTATTTTTGCACAATCCGTCACTGCCTGCTTAAGTCTTTTGTTTGTGCTTAGATTGTTTTACCCACAATTACTCGAAATACCGCAAACGCCGATTGTGGTTAAACAGGCCACCGTAGAAACTACGTCCGCCGCATATTCCCCCAAAGGCAGCTATAGTAACGCAGTCAAAAAGGCAATGCCGTCAGTGGTTAACATCTTCACCTCGACCAAACCCACGGCAAACAAAGATCAGCCTTATTTGGACGACCCAGTCTATCGGCACTTTTTTGGCGACCCGCAAGACAATCCGGACGAAGAGCCGGAGAGCAGTTTGGGAAGCGGCGTGATTGTGAGCGAGCAAGGATTGATTTTGACCAACAATCACGTTGTGGCTTCTGCTGACCAGATTGAAGTTGCACTAGGGGACGGCCGCAAGCTGGTTGCCACTGTGGTCGGCACGGATCCTGAAACAGATCTTGCTGTACTGCGCGTCAATGCGGACAAACTTCCTTCGATCACGTTTGCTGCCAACGATAAATTGGCAGTGGGTGATGTAGTGCTGGCGATTGGCAACCCTTTCGGGGTGGGCCAGACCGTGACGCAAGGGATTGTCAGCGCCCTCGGGCGCAGCCACTTAGGCATCAATACTTACGAGAATTTCATTCAAACCGATGCCAGCATCAACCCGGGCAACTCAGGTGGCGCGTTGATCGATGCAGACGGAAACCTGGTAGGGATCAATAGTGCCATTTATTCGCGCAGTGGTGGCAGCATGGGGATCGGTTTTGCCATCCCCGCCAGCTCGGCTAAACAAGTCATGGAACAGATCGTTGCCCATGGGAGCGTTGTACGCGGCTGGGTAGGTATCGAGGCACAGGACCTGACCGATGAACTTGCAGAATCGTTCAAATTAAGCGAATCCAAGGGTGCGCTTATTGCTGGCGTCTTGCGCGACAGCCCTGCAGACAAAGCAGGTTTGAAAGCTGGGGACATTTTGATGCAAATCGGCGACAAGCCTGTGGCCGATGCCGAGAATATGTTGAACCTGATTGCCGCCTTGAAACCAAATGAAAAAGTCACCCTGACCATTGTCCGTGACGGCGCGAATAAAAGCGTTCCAGTGATTATCGGTCGACGTCCAAAACCGATAGCTGCTGAAAAATAATCAATAAACTAACTGTCAGCGCGTATTGTGTTAGGCTTTTTGTCAGCAAACCTTGCCACAAGCACACCCGCTTCAAATAACAACCAGAGTGGCATCGCGAGCATGAACTGCGAAATGATATCCGGCGGGGTAAAGATTGCCCCAACTATAAAAGCACCGACAATCACGTAACTACGCGCTTCCTTGAGCTGCTGTACATTCACCCACCCAAAATAAACCGCAAGAACGACGGCAATGGGTACCTGAAACGCCAAACCGAAAGCCATAAATAGTGTAATGACAAAATCCAGGTACTCTGCAATATCCGTCATGACGGCTACGCCTTGTGGTGCGCTACTCACGATAAAACCAAACACCACAGGAAAAACGGCGAAATAAGCGAACGACATGCCCAGCAAAAACAATAAGCAGGCCGCGATAATGACGGGCAACATCAACCTCTTCTCATACGCATACAAACCGGGCGCTACAAACGCCCATATCTGATACAGGCTGAAAGGCAGCGACAACACAAAGGCTACCAGCATCGTCACTTTCATCGGCACGAAGAAGGGTGTAGTCACTGCTGTCGCAATCATATGCCCACCAGCAGGCAGTTTAGCCAGCATGGGGGCGGCCAACAGCGCATAAATCTTGTTTGCAAACGGGAACAAGGTGATGAATACCAGCACGAAGCCCAACACTATCTTGAGCAACCGATTCCTCAGCTCAATCAGGTGCGAGATGAACGATTCCGTAGGCGTCATGAGACTGGTTTTTTACTTCTGGTTTTTGGACCAGCGGCAGACTTCGCCTTAGGCGTTTTTGAAGTCGGCACTTTAGACTTTGTCGTTTCGGATGTGGCCGCCTTTGGTTTTGATGGCCTGGAAGGCGTGCGGATGCTTGCTTCCAGAGCATCACTTTCATGCTCGACAGCCAGCTTGATGTCCTGCGCGCTCTGATGTATTTCCTGCTGAAGCTGCTGCAACTCGGCAAACCGCGCTTCACGATTCACTTCCTCTTTCACTTGCGCTACATAGCGTTGCAGTCGACCAACGATCGCACCCGCTGTCCGCGCTACTTTGGGCAGTTTTTCCGGGCCAACCACCAGCAAAGCCACGACGGCAATGACCAACAGCTCTGAAAATGAAACGTCAAACAACTTTTTAAGTAATAAACTAAGATTACTGCTTGGTTTTATCGGTCACTTCGCCCTCGATGACGTTACCCTCATCATCTTTCATGGCCTTTTTGAATTCCTTCACAGCGCCACCAATGTCCCCCCCGATATTACGCAATTTTTTGGTGCCAAACACCAGCACCACGATCAGCAACACGATCAACCAATGCCACAAACTAAATGAACCCATTCTGATCTCCTTACACTATGCGGCTCTCGGACCACCGCCAATAACGTGCACATGAATATGAAAAACTTCCTGACCGCCTTCGCGCCCAGTATTTATCAAGGTCTTGAATCCGGCCAATCCTTGCTTGGCAGCTAATTTTGGCACTAACAACATCACTTTACCCAACAAAGCCTGATGTGATGCATCACAATCCTTCAGCGATTCGATATGCAATTTAGGCACAATCAGAAAATGCACGCTGGCCGCCGGCTTGATGTCGTGAAATGCAATGACATCATCATCCTCATAGATTTTATTGCAAGGAATTGCGCCTGTTACTATTTTGCAAAAGATACAATCTGCACTCATTTTTTCGCTTAACTTTCTTTTCGGTTACCCAGTGACCTAAAAGGCATGCACTGACAGCCAAGAGCACCTAATCTTTAGGTCGAGAATTTTTTTCCACGACCCCGGAAATCCCTTCACGGCGCGCCAGCTCGTCCAGTATGTCCTGCGGTTTCAACCCGGCTTGTGCCAGCATCACCAGCGTATGAAACCACAGGTCCGCAGTTTCATAGATGATCTCTTCCTTTTTTCCGCCTTTGGCCGCCAGCACAGTCTCGGTAGCCTCTTCTCCCACCTTTTTCAGGATGCTGTCCATGCCCTTTGCATACAGCTTTGCAACGTAAGATGAGCTGGGGTCTGCGGATTTACGCTGTTCCAGCACTTCTGCCAATTTATCTAAAATGTCGCTCATGCTATCGGTTTATAGATATCTTCCGGGTTCTTGATAATCGGCTCCACGGTTTTCCACTTGCCGTTTTCCAGCATTTTAAAAAAACAGCTTTCACGCCCTGTATGGCATGCAATACCGCCTATTTGTTCCACACTCAGCAACAGAACATCCTCATCGCAATCCAGACGTATCTCATGCACCTTTTGCGTATGGCCAGACTCCTCGCCTTTGCGCCATAGCTTGTTACGGCTCCTGGACCAATACACCGCCTGCATGGTTTCCGCTGTCAGCCTGAGAGCTTCGCGATTCATCCAGGCGAACATCAGCACCTTACCAGTCTTGTGATCCTGTGCAATCACCGGCAGCAAGCCGTTTGCATCCCAATGGATTTCCTCTAGCCAACTCATAGCCTGACTTCTATGCCCTGCTGCTGCATGTATTCTTTAGCCTGCTGAACAGTATATTCGCCATAGTGGAAAATGCTGGCCGCCAACACCGCATCTGCGCCGCCCAGTTTGACGCCATCCACAAGGTGCTGCAAGTTGCCAACACCACCGCTGGCAATCAACGGCACATCAACAGCATCACTGATCGCTTTGTTCAGCTCGTTATTAAAGCCGATCTTGGTACCATCCCTGTCCATACTGGTGACTAGCAACTCTCCGGCGCCCAACGCTACCATCCTCTCAGCCCATTTGACGGCATCCAAGCCGGTAGGATTACGCCCACCATGGGTAAACACTTCCCACTCGAACGGTTGATTATCCACCTTTTTGGCGTCGATAGCGACCACAATACATTGCGAACCAAATCTTGCTGTCGCATCCGCCACCACCTGCGGATTAAGCACAGCTGTCGTGTTGATGCTGACCTTGTCCGCCCCAGCATTCAACAAACGCCGGACATCTTCTACCTGGCGCACCCCGCCACCCACCGTGAGCGGAATAAAGACCTGACTGGCAACACCCTCGATGATATGCAATATCAGATCACGGTCATCTGAACTGGCGGTGATATCCAGGAAACAAAGCTCATCTGCCCCCTGATCGTTATAACGCTGGGCAATCTCTACTGGATCGCCGGCATCACGCAGCTCGAGGAAATTGACCCCTTTAACGACACGGCCGGCCGTCACGTCAAGGCAAGGAATGATACGCTTGGCTAACATCGCATCAAGCGCCGCTTAATTCGTCAGCCAATTTCTGTGCTGCCGCAAAATCCAGCGTGCCTTCGTAAATGGCGCGTCCGGTAATGGCCCCCATCACCCCTTCAGACTCAACCGCACATAGTTTGCGTACATCATCCAGATTGGTGATTCCGCCAGAAGCGATCACTGGAATCGTCAATGCTTGTGCCAGCGCCACTGTCGCTTCAATATTGACCCCAGTCAGCATACCGTCACGGCCGATATCGGTATAAACTACGCTTTCGACACCATAATCCTGAAACTTCTTCGCCAAATCAATCACATCGTGCCCGGTCAGCTTGGACCAGCCATCCACCGCGACTTTGCCATCCTTTGCATCCAGACCCACCATGATCTGACCAGGGAACGCATAACAAGCCTCATGCAGAAACCCGGGATTTTTAACCGCAGCAGTACCAATAATGACATAACTGATACCATTATCGAGATAACGTTCAATAGTCTCCAGATCACGGATGCCGCCACCCAGCTGAATCGGGATATCCCCACCAACTGCTTCCACGATAGACTTGATAGCGCCTTCGTTAACCGGCTTTCCGGCAAAAGCACCATTCAAATCCACCAGGTGCAGGCGCTTGCCTCCTCGATCCACCCAATGGCGCGCCATTGCAGCCGGATCTTCCGAGAAGACGGTAGATTCTTCCATTAAACCTTGTTTAAGACGAACACAATGCCCGTCTTTTAAATCAATTGCTGGGATAATTAACATATTGCTTTTATTTGATTAAATCAAAAAACATTCAACTTGGGACTATGGTTTCCAGTGTACAAAATTGTGCAAGAGTTGCAAGCCTGCGCTTGCACTTTTTTCTGGGTGAAACTGCACCGCAAATAGGTTGCCCATACTGATTGCACCCGTAAACCGATCTGGATACTCGCTATATCCAGCCGTCAGCGTATCATCTGCAGGTGCGACATAATAACTATGTACATAGTAAAAACGCTCCCCACTGGGAATGTTTTGCCATAGCGCATGCGGCCTGGTTTGATGCACATGGTTCCAGCCCATGTGAGGAATTTTTAGTTTATTGCCTTGCTGGTCCACGTGCTGCGTAAACCGTTTGACCTGCCCACGCACCAAGCCTAAACCCGCCGCATCACCTTCTTCGGAGCGATCAAACAGCATCTGCAGGCCAATGCAAATGCCCAGAAACGGCTTGTTTTGTGTGGCATGTTGTACAGCGCTGCGTAAACCTCGCGCATCCAGTTCGCGAATACAATCCGGCATGGCACCTTGGCCTGGGAACACCACACGCCTAGCATCATGAATGATTTCAGCATCGCTGGTCACCACCACGTTAAGTTCAGGCGCAACATGTTCCAGCGCCTTGGAAACTGAACGCAAATTCCCCATGCCATAATCAACAACGGCAATATCAACTGTTTTCATACCAGAAACTTTACAGACTACCCTTTGTGGAAGGAGTCACTCCTTGCATGCGCGCATCCAGGGTGATGGCCATACGCAGTGCGCGACCGAATGCTTTGAATATCGTCTCGGCCTGATGATGCGAATTATGGCCTTTCAGGTTATCGATATGCAAAGTGATATTCGCATGATTCACAAAGCCTTGAAAGAATTCGTGTACCAAATCCACTTCGAAATCCCCGATAGCAGCACGGGTAAATTCACAATTGAAATCCAAGCCCGGACGACCGGAGCAATCCAGCGCTACGCGACTGAGCGCCTCATCCAATGGCACGTAGGCATGGCCATAACGATTAATCCCCTTTTTATCGCCTAATGCTTTGGCAAATGCCTGACCCAACGTGATGCCGATATCCTCCACAGTGTGATGGGCATCGATGTGCAAGTCACCTTTGGCTTTTACGGCAATATCCATCATGCCATGACGCGCGACTTGGTCGAGCATATGGTCTAGAAAACCCAAACCAGTCTCAAACTGAGATCTACCGTTGCCGTCTAAATTAATGCTAACCACGATTTGGGTTTCGAGGGTATTACGCGTAACTTCTGCTTGGCGCATGATGCTAAATGTCATTCATGTATAGGAAAACTGGATTTTAACTCAAACTGCAATTCGCGCGTAAAAAACAAACAAAAAAGCCGACCAATGGTCGGCTTTCTGTTTTCATCAACTAAAAGCTATTATTTTGCTTCAGCAGCAGGAGCAGCCTCAGCAGGAGCAGCCTCAGCAGGAGCAGCCTCAGCAGGAGCAGCCTCAGCAGGAGCAGCTTGCTCCACTGCTGGAGCATCTGCAACTGGAGCTTCCTCAGCTTTTTTGCCAGACAACAGGTACAAGCCTAACAGCACTGCACCAGCAATCAAAGCCCATGGCAACCATTTGCCCATGCCGCCTGCACTTGCGCCGCCTGCGTGAGCGATGCCGGTGATTTCAGCAGCAGCAGCAGCTGGATCGGCAGCGCCGTAGATTGCAGCACCTGCAACGATGATGGTAGCACCAGCGTCACGTACTTGAGCAGCAGTTGCAGCTTTAACACCGCCTGCCACAGAGATATCTACACCAGTATTCAAGCCAGCCACCATCGCCAAATCTGCAAATGGAGTTTGACCGGCAGCTTGTTGGTCCAAACCTGTGTGTACGCCAATGATATGTGCGCCAAGTTTAGTAACTTCTAATGTACGTGCTTTCTTGTCTGCAACATTGATCAGGTCGATCTGTGCTTTTTTGCCATATTTGTTAGCAGCATCAATCACGCCTTTGATTGTACCGATATCAGCAGTCCCCAATACTGTACAGATATCTGCACCTGCTTTGTAGAATGGCTCAGCTTCATAGAAGCCTGCGTCCATGGTTTTCAAGTCAACCAGGATTTTGTTGTTTGGGAATTTAGCGCGCAATGTTTTCAGCAGCTCGATACCATTGTGTTTGATGCATGGGGTACCGATTTCCAAAATGTCTACGTGTGGAGCAACTTTGGTTGCCAATGCAACGGTTGCGTCAAAATCCAATGAATCTAATGCCATTTGAGTTAATGCCATATGCCTTTTCCTCCGAACTCGATCTATATTCGATTAAAAAATTATTAATTCGTACCGCAACAGCGTTGGCAAAAAGCTAAACGCAAATCGCATACATTTCAGCATCATAACCGTTTTTCATAAATAATTTCAACTATTTGTTGAAATTTAGCCGGGTTTAAATTCTAATTTCCACACCAAGCTAGATCAAGTCAACATTTTCAGAGTAGTTATCAATTGTTCCGTCTGTGCTTCGTTACCAATCGTGATACGCAAAAACTGTGCGATACGCTCCGGCCGCTTGAAATGACGAACGATAATCCCATGCTCACGTAATTTTTGCGCCAATTCAGCTGCATCATGGTTTGGGTGGCATGCAAATATGAAATTGGCACCTGAAGGCAGCACATCAAAACCCATTGTCTGCATTGCACCAACCAAATTCACTCTGGAAGCAATGACCTTTTGCCTCGTCTCTTCAAAGTAAGCCGTATCCTGTAAAGCAGCAATTGCACCAGCTTCAGCAAAACGGTCGATAGGATAAGAGTTGAAGCTGTCCTTTACGCGTATCAGCGCCTCGATCAACTGTGGGTGCCCCATCGCAAAGCCAACACGCAGTCCTGCCAGAGACCGTGCCTTGGATAGAGTCTGGACCACTAGCAAGTTTGGATAATGATTGATCAAACTCACAGCACTTTGCGTGCCGAAATCCACATAGGCCTCATCAATGACAACCACACTATCAGCGTTCGTCTTTAGCAGGCTTTCTATACTGGACAAAGGAAGCGGAATTCCCGTTGGCGCATTGGGGTTAGGGAAAATGATACCGCCATTAGCTTTGCTGTAATCTGCCAGCGCAATCTCGAAATTGTCATTCAGCGGAACAGCCTCATAATCAATACCATATAGACCGCAATAGACAGGATAAAAGCTATATGTGATATCAGGAAACAGTAAAGGTGCTTCGTGCTTTAGCAATGCCTGGAACACATGCGCCAGCACCTCGTCAGAACCATTACCGACAAACACCTGATTTGGCTGCAACCCATAATAATCCGCAACCGCGGATTTCAGCTGACTTGAATCCGGGTCAGGATATAGCCGCAAACTGTCATTCACTACCGCTTGCAAAGCAGAGATTACCTTGGGGCTGGGACCATAAGGATTCTCATTGGTATTGAGCTTAATGAGGTTTTGAATCTTCGGCTGCTCTCCAGGCACATAAGGCGTCAGCTTATGTACGATGTCACTCCAGTATTTACTCATTTCAAACGATATTCCGCGCTTCGTGCATGCGCCTGTAGTCCTTCGCCATGCGCCAGCGTAGAGGCCACACGTCCCAATGTCTGCGCGCCTTGTGGTGAAACCATAATCAAACTGGAGCGTTTCTGAAAATCGTAAACGCCAAGCGGACTAGAGAAACGCGCCGTCCTGGATGTCGGCAACACGTGATTCGGCCCAGCACAGTAATCGCCAAGCGCCTCACAGGTATCTCGTCCCATGAAAATGGCACCCGCGTGCTTGATCTTTTTGCTGAGTGTCAATGGATCTGCAACAGACAACTCCAAATGCTCTGGCGCAATGTAATTGCATATCTGCACCGCCTCGTCCAAGTCCTTGACCTGAATAAAGGCACCACGGTCTGTAATCGAGGTATTGATGATCTCTTTGCGCGGCATCTCCTGCACCAGTCTGTGCATGCTCGCTTCCACCTTATCCAGAAAGGCCGCATCAGGACAAAGCAAAATGGCCTGCGCAAGCTCGTCATGCTCTGCCTGGCTGAACAAATCCATGGCGATCCAATCCGGATTGGTCTCCCCATCGCAAATAACCAGAATCTCGGATGGCCCCGCCACCATATCGATACCAACCACACCAAATACGCGGCGTTTGGCTGCAGCTACATAAGCATTACCTGGACCTACGATTTTATCTACTTGCGGGATAGTTTGCGTGCCATACGCCAACGCACCCACCGCCTGAGCACCGCCGATACAAAAGACCCTATCCACACCACAAACTGCCGCCGCAGCCAGCACTAGCGCATTCTTTTCGCCATTCGGGGTTGGCACCACCATGACCAACTCCTGCACTCCAGCGACTTTTGCCGGGATTGCATTCATCAATACTGAAGATGGATATGCCGCCTTACCGCCAGGCACATAAAGCCCCACCTTATCCAGGGCTGTCACCTGCTGACCAAGCAGGGTACCATCACTTTCCGTGTAGCTCCACGATTGCATCAACTGCTTCTCATGATAACTGCGTACCCGCTCTGCAGCAGCTTGCAGCGCATCTCGTTTGGCCTTATCGAGGCCATTCAGTGCTTCTTGTAGTTCAGCCTTGGATATCTCTAGTGCCGCAACCGAACTGACATTCGTTTTATCAAATCGGTTGGTATATTCAAGTACTGCAGCATCGCCACGCACTTTCACATCCTTGAGGATGTTGGCAACTACAGTATCAATACTGTCATCCTGCGCACTCTCAAACGCCAACAGCATTTTAAGATTTGCATCAAAATCGGCTTGAGTGGAGCTTAAACGTCTTACTTTCATAGTTCTTAACTTTTCACTGCTTGGGCAATGTCATCAATAATAGGTTGCAATCGTATGCGGTTCAGCTTGAGCGATGCCTGGTTGATAATCAAACGTGAACTGATAGCGCCAATCTCTTCTACCGCTTTCAGATTATTGGCCCGCAGGGTACCTCCGGTACTCACCAAATCAACAATCGCATCCGCCAATCCCACCAAAGGACCCAGCTCCATAGAGCCGTACAGCTTGATGAGATCCACATGCATCCCCTTGGCGGCAAAGTGCTCGCGCGCTGTCTTTACATATTTGGTGACCACTTTTAGACGGGCACCCTGGCGAATGCTCGCCTCATAGTCAAAGTCATTTCGCACCGCCACCATCATTTTGCATTTGGCGATATTCAAGTCCAGCGGTTGATAGAAACCTTCCCCACCATGTTCATCCAGCACATCTTTGCCAGCGATACCGATGTCAGCAGCCCCATATTGCACATAAGTCGGCACATCTGTCGCACGCACAATAATCAGACGTACATCTTCACGATTAGTCGGCAAAATCAATTTACGTGAAGACTCGGGATCCTCAAGCGATTGGATACCCGCAGCCGCCAGCAATGGCGTGGTTTCTTCGAAGATTCTACCTTTTGATAAAGCGATTGTAATCATATTCAGTTCGTCCGTTTAACAACGGCACCAAGCGCTGTCAGCTTCTCGTCCAGCCGTTCGTAGCCACGATCGAGATGATATATCCGGTCGATCACCGTTTCCCCCTGCCCGACCAGACCAGCCAGCACCAAGCCGGCAGAGGCACGCAGATCGGTAGCCATCACATTCGCACCTTCTAACTCCGCAACCCCTTTTACGACCGCCGTATTGCCCTGCACCTCGATATCGGCACCCATGCGCTGCAGTTCCTGCACGTGCATAAAGCGATTTTCGAAGATAGTCTCAATCACCGTAGCCACACCATCTGCCACAGCATTCAGCGCCATGAACTGTGCCTGCATATCAGTGGGGAACGCCGGATGTGGTGCGGTACGGATATGCACTGCCTTTAATCTGCCACTACTTTTGACAGTAATGCTATCAGCGGCATGCTCGACCGTTGCACCTGCATCACGCAGCTTTTCAATCACCGCTTCCAGCAAATCAGCACGTGCATTTTTCAGCGTCACATCACCACCGGTCATCGCCGCAGCCACCATATAGGTTCCCGCCTCAATACGATCACAGACGATATGATGCGTTGCGCCTGCCAAACGCTCCACACCCTCGATAATGATGGTATCCGTGCCTGCGCCCTTGATTCTGGCCCCCATCTTAACCAGACATTCGGCAAGGTCCACCACTTCCGGCTCTTTAGCAGCATTCTCCAGCACCGTTGTACCTTGAGCTAAGGCAGCAGCCATCATCAGATTTTCCGTCCCAGTCACGGTCACCAGGTCCATATAGTATTTGGCGCCTTGCAAACGGCGGTTTGGCAAATGCAAAGTACTAGCCTGAATGTAACCATGCGTAATATGTATAGCCGCACCCATTGCCTGCAGGCCTTTGATATGCAGATCCACCGGACGCGAACCAATCGCACAACCGCCCGGCAAAGAGACGCGTGCAGTACCAAAGCGCGCCAATAACGGGCCCAACACCAAAATCGAGGCACGCATGGTTTTCACCATTTCATATGTCGCCTCAAATGATTGCACATCGCTTGCTTCGAGTGTAACGGTGCTGGCATCGCGATTCACTTTTACACCCATCGTATCAAGCAGCTTGAGTGTAGATGCCACATCCCGCAGCTCTGGCACACCAGTGAGCGTCAATGGCGTCTCTGCCAGCAAACCAGCACATAAGATAGGCAATGCGGCATTCTTGGCACCTGAAACCGTGATTTCCCCTTGCAGGCGCTTACCACCCTGTATAACCAATTTATCCAATTATTTTTTCCTTATTTGGCATCTTTTAGCAAAGCCTGCAACTCACCGCTTTCGTACATGGCGCGCATAATGTCTGCACCGCCAATAAACTCGCCATTTACATACAATTGCGGAATGGTTGGCCAATTAGCATATTGTTTGATACCCTCACGAACATCCATATCCTGCAATACGTCGATTGCAACGAATTCCGTACCACAAGCGTTCAATATCTGTGCTGCCAGGCTGGAAAAGCCACATTGTGGGAACTTAGGGCTGCCTTTCATATACAACACTACTGGGTTGCTAGTCACGGTCTCTCTGATTTTTGCCTGCGTATCCATTTCAAGTTCCATTATTTAGTATTCAATTGCTGCCATTGCGAAGGGCTATATGTCCGCATGCTCAATGCATGTATCTCTGCACGCATTCTGTCACCCAGCGCCGCATAAACCAGCTGATGTTGCTGCACCATGCGCTTGCCTTCAAACGCAGGGCTCACAATCAGCGCCTCGAAATGCGTGCCATCATCACCTTGCACCTCGATCACATCGCACTTAAGATGCTGGGTAATGTAGTTTTCTACCTGTTTTGCACTAAGCAAATTAACCTCTTAATTTATATCCGGATTTTAACATTTTTAGGGTTACCCATGTTAGCAGCACCAGGAACGCCATTACGACGACCAAGCTCAACCATGGCGAAACGTCACTTTTCCCAAAAAAACCGTAGCGAAAACCATCAATCATGTAGAAAAATGGATTGAATTTGGACACGGTTTGCCAAAAACCTGGCAAAGAATGAATTGAATAGAACACGCCTGACAAGAAGGTGAGCGGCATGATCACAAAGTTCTGGAAAGCTGCCATTTGATCAAACTTTTCTGCCCAGATGCCTGCAATTACGCCAAATGTCCCCAGCAAAGCGCAACCAAAAAGTGCAAAAACAAGTATCCAGGCAAGATTTGCAATCGGCAAGTGCACGAACCACACGGAAACCAGAAAAATCGCCAGCCCGACCGCTAATCCTCGAATAATGGACGCACCAAGGAAAGCGATAAACAACTGGAGATAACTTAATGGGGTCAACAGAATAAAAACCAGATTACCCATCACCTTGGACTGAATCAAACTGGAAGAGGTGTTTGCGAAGGCATTCTGCAACATGGACATCATCATCAAGCCAGGAATGAGAAACGCAGTGTAAGGCACGTCTTCGTATACCTGAACGCGATCCTCCAATACGTGGCTGAATATCAACAAATATAACAAGGCGGTCAGCACTGGCGAAGCAAGCGTCTGAAAGGCCACGCGCCAAAAGCGCCAGACTTCTTTTTTAAACAATGTCCAGACACCTCTATATTGAGCAGAAATCATGCGCTCGAACCTTTCCCGACAATGGAAAGAAACACATCTTCCAGATCAGCCTCTATCAACTGCATATCTTCTACATCTACATGCGCTTTCCGCAACTCGCTCAACGCATATTCCACTTGACCAAGCTCATTCAGACCTAACGTAAAAAGATTATTTTCCCCATGTTTCAACATTGGCAATAAGCTTGCCGGCAAACTGCCCTTAAGCTTCAAACACAAGTTCTTGCCCGCGAACTGCCTGAGCATATTTTCCGTCGTATCAAGCGCTACAATCTCTCCCGCTTTCATCATCGCCACGCGTCCGCACAGCGTTTCTGCCTCTTCGAGATAATGCGTGGTAAGAATAATGGTGTGGCCGTCGCGATTAAGCCTTTTAATGAAATCCCATAACATTTGCCGCAGCTCCACATCCACACCGGCTGTCGGCTCGTCCAGCACGATTACCGGCGGTTTGTGTGCCAATGCCTGCGCAATCAAAGCGCGACGCTTCATACCACCAGAAAGCCGGCGCATATTGGTATTAGCCTTATCTGCAAGCCCCAAAGACTCAATCACCTCATCCACCCAAGCATCATTCTCAGGGCCTCGCCCGAAATAACCCGCCTGGAAACGCAGCATTTCGCGTACATTAAAAAAAGGATCGAACACCAGCTCCTGCGGCACCACACCAAGATTCTGGCGCGATTGCTGGTAATCTTTCTGGACATCGTGCCCCATGACTTTAATCTGGCCATGTGTCGGCTTGAGCAGCCCCGCCATCAAATTGATCAGGGTGGATTTACCCGCACCATTCGGGCCCAGCAAGCCAAAAAACTCGCCTTGCTCTATGGTCAAGTCAATACCCTTCAGCGCATTCAGCTTGCCGAATTGCTTTTGAATACTTTCAATGCTAACCGCTGGAGTTACCAAAAAATTACCTGCCTAATAAAAACAAAACCCCATCCATTAAGAATGGGGTGAATAATGCGTAAAGTACGCACATTAACTCACGATATCTGAAATACCATACAAAGCAGCTAAACTTTTTAGATTATCTGGCAAATTAACTAAACCAAGCGCACCATTCTCACGTTTCGCACGGCGCTTCCACTCCAAAATCAAGCTGATTGCCGCAGTATCAATATCCTTCACGTCTTTAAAATCCGCAACTGTGTTTGAATTTAACGTAAATCTCTGACTTGTCTGCAACAAGTCGTTGACTGTGTCGACAACGACATCGCCTTGCACTTTCCAACAATCATCAGACTGTAGAATTTGCGTCATGATGCTGATTTGGCCTGCTGGACTTTTGCAGCCGCATTCTTCTCGGCCAATTTCTTGATAAGACTATCCAGTCCGTTCTGACGGATTTCCTGCGCGAACTGACCACGATAATTCGTCACCAAGCTCACGCCTTCAATTACGATATCATATACCTTCCATGAATCAGTCTGTTTAGCCAGAGTATATTCCACGGCTATCGGCTGGCCGCCAGGCTGTAAAATCATAGTCTTTACGGATGCAGTATTGGCATCATCCTGCATGTGAAAAGGTTTGTACTCAACAGTTTGATCTTTATATTTGGACAATGCAGTTGCATAAGTCCGCAACAGCAGAGTCCGAAACTCAGCCTGAAAAGCTGTTTTTTGCTCAGGTGTTGCTTTAGTCCAGTTTTTACCTAGCACCAAACGGGATACACGCTCAAAGTTAAAATTAGGCATAATCTTCTCTTCAGCAAGCGCAAAAATGCGCTCCTGATTACCGGCCTGTATCTCTTTGTCGTTTTTCACTACCGAGAGCACATCCTCAGCAGTACGTTTTACCAGTTCGTCAGGGCCTTCCATGGCAAATGCCAATGTACTCGCCAGCAACAAACCACAAACAACCAAAAAGCGTTTCATCAAGAGTTTCCCAATCAAAAATTGAATTTACTTCGCTGGAGCTGTCAATTTATCCAGCGGGTTAGAGCCTAACGCATCATCCCCTGTTTCGGTTGATTCAGCAGCCTTGCTTTTTGTTGGAGCTGGCGCCGCTTCTTTAGTTTCAGATGCCTTGTTGTACAGAAATTGACTAATCATTTTTTCTAAGACAACCGCATCTTGAGTTTGTGCGATTTTATCACCATTTTTCAAGTTGGTTTCGTCGCCACCCGGCTCCAGTGCGATGTATTGTTCACCTAACAAGCCTGCAGTATAGATGTTAGCAAACGTATCATGCGGAAACTGGTAACGTCTATCGATATTGAGACTTACGACCGCTTCGAATGATGCAGGGTCAAATTTAATTCCACCCACGCGCCCAACCACCACACCTGCACTTTTCACAGGTGCGCGAGATTTAAGCCCTCCAATATTCTCAAAATTTGCGGTCACCGTATAAGTCTCACCAATGTCACTGGTCGTCAGATTACCCACTTTCATTGCCAAGCCTAACAATGCAGCCACGCCCAAGGCAACAAATATTCCTACCCACAAATCTATCGTTGTTCTTTCCATCTTCTACCTACCCTTATTAAACTGTAATCATGAAAGATGTCAGTACAAAATCAAGCCCCAGCACCGCCAATGAGGAAGTCACCACTGTCCGTGTCGTTGCACGGCTCACCCCTTCCGCAGTCGGCGGAGCATCATAACCTTCAAACAAGGCAATAATGGTACATGCCACTCCAAACACCACACTTTTGATTACACCATTCACAATATCGTCACGCCAATCCACATTGGCCTGCATTTGCGACCAAAACGCTCCCGCATCAACACCAATCAAAGGCACAGCTACCATATAGCCGCCCAATATCCCGACCATGGAAAACAGAACCGCCAGAATCGGCATGGAAATCACACCCGCCCAGAAGCGTGGGGCGATAACACGCGCGACTGGACTAACCGCCATCATTTCCATTGCAGAAAGTTGTTCGGTTGCCTTCATCAAACCAATTTCTGCCGTAATCGCCGTTCCCGCCCGGCCAGCGAACAATAGCGCTGTGACCACTGGACCCAACTCACGCACGAGCGCCAAGGCCACCAATACGCCAATTGCCTCGGATGACCCATAACGCTGTAACGTATTGTAGCCTTGCAGCCCCAACACCATACCGACAAAAAAAGCAGACACTAGGATAATGATGAGGGAAAGAACCCCGGTGAAATAAACTTCTCGAATCACCAGCCATGGACGCTTAAAGCTTTCACCACTGGAAACCAAAGTAAGCCAGAACAGCCTTGCCCCGGCACCCAGCCGCCAAAGCCGGTCTACAAAGCGGTGGCCGATTTTGCGCAAAACAAGGACCAAACGCACCAACAAACTGACTCGCGTCATGGATCCATCTCCATCAAATCCTGTTTGTAATCTCCAGCCGCATAATGAAATGGTACCGGACCATCTTTTTCGCCATGCACAAACTGATGCACAAACGGCAAACTGGAAATCTCCAAATCTTTAGGTGTGCCTTCTGCAGCCACCACGCCATCTGCAACGAAGTAAACATAGTCCGCGATCAAGAAAGTTTCTTTTACATCATGAGAAACAATAATTGACGTAGCTCCCAAAGCATCATTCAAAGTACGGATCAAGTCGCAGATTACCCCCATGGAAATCGGGTCCAGCCCTGCAAATGGCTCATCGTACATGATTATTTCCGGATCCAACGCAATTGCCCTCGCCAGCGCTACGCGCCTCGCCATCCCGCCCGACAACTCCGCTGGCATCAATTTATGCGCCCCACGCAATCCCACGGCATGCAGCTTCATCAGAACCAGGTCACGTATCATGCTCTCTGGCAGTTCGGTGTGCTCGCGCATCGGAAATGCTACATTTTCGTACACCGACAAATCGGTAAACAAAGCGCCGTGCTGAAACAGCATACCCATCTTGCGACGCAACTCATATATGCCTTCTCGGTCTTGCTGATGCACTACTTTTCCGTCGACGCGCACTTCACCCTTATTAGGCTTGATTTGGCCGCCTACTAGGCGCAGCAATGTGGTTTTACCACTACCGCTACCCCCCATAATGGCGACCACCTTCCCTCTTGGGAAGACCATATTGATGCCTTTATGCAACAAGCGGCCTTTGTAGCCAAACGATAAGTTGTCGATTTCGACGATATTTTGAATCATGGACTAAAACGTTAAAAAATTCGCTCTATTCTAAAGCAAAACGTCCTGCAAGCAAACGCAATATCTACCAGCAAAAAAACAAAAGCCCGTGATCACGGGCTTTTGTTCACAAACATTCTAATTAGAACGCCATGCACAATACATATTTTGTCGAATCAAAATTCGCCGCAGTAGTAGCAACTGCAGCTGCGGCAGTAGTTCCATCAACTGCACTCGCAACCATTACTGAACCTTTGGTTGTATCGCCATCGTCGATTTGCGTATCAATCTGCTTAGCCAACTTACCTAAAACACCGCCGGTACACACCGCATATGAACCTGATAGCCCAGTAATGGTGTTTTGTGGTTTTGATTGCACACCTACAGGGCCACCTTCATTATTCGTCGGGAGATAAGTCGCATCAGTCAGAGTTGTCGAGCCTGTTGCTATGTTCGCCAAACGGATATGCTGCCAGAAATTAAAAGATTCACCTGTCGCGGCATTCCAGGCACCATCAATCTCACCATCACCATCACCGTTATTTGTAGCACCCACATGAGTTGTTGCAGCCTTATCATCACCCGGCAATGCTTTGAATTTGTCCTGATAAGTGTAGATATAGACCTGTACGTTTTTTAGGTCAGTTACCATATTCTTCACTTTGGCACTATTGATCAACTCCTGACCGCGCAGAACACCACCCAACAATAAACCAATAATCACCAGCACAATGGCAAGCTCGATTAACGTAAATCCAGATTGTTTCTTCATTATGGTATCCTTACCCAAAAAATTACGGTGAGTTCTAATTCATTTCACCATTCGCCGAAATACATGCAATTGTCGTGCCAAGCCATCCAAACAAGACTATAAGCGGTTTGCGGCAAATATATGTAAAAATGGCTGCGGTCAAAACTGATGAGTTTTCATCATTTATGACATTTTTTTGACACATTGGCTTGGGAGACCGATTGGCGCCATGTTTAAGCATATCAACCTTCAACAATTCTTCATCTCGCACTCCAATCGCATTCTGGCGTTCATGCTACTTAGCCTTCATGCCTTTCTGGTATGGGGGGGTGATATAAGCAGCCATCTAAGCCGCAGTTATTTTTTATGCCACTATGGCCTATTCCTGATGTGGCAACCAGTTTGGCGGCAAAATCAAAAAGTCTCCAAGCTGGCCAGCGCCATGGTCTTAGGCTTGGGGTTGGTCGCATCTTTCCTTATCAACTGGTGGCTCACCGCTATCTGGCTCTCTATTTTATTTGGGTTATTAGGCGGGCGTATCTTCTCTGATGATGCCAAGAACAACCGCATGGTGCACCTGTTGGCAGCAATCTACCTGCTCAGCATGTTACTATTGTGGGTAGTGCCAAAATTGCTCGATACCAGATCAGACCTGGAAGCAGCGCGATATGCAGTGCTCTATCTTCTGCCGCTATTACCGATAGCCATTTTCTTTATTGCACATCCTGCGCGCAACCATGAGCAATTACCAATCCTGGATTTCTTTTATACGATGCTGCTCACGCTCCTGGCATTTATCCTGGTACTTTCCAGCTATGCCGTGGGCACAATACAAAATGTCCATTACTTGCAAGTGATCTTTATTACCATGTTCGGACTTGGTTTCGGCTTAATCGCGCTTAATCTGCTATGGAAGCCTACCTCGCACTTCTCAGGGGTAGAGCTTATGATGTCACGCTACCTTACCAGCGTGGGCATGCCATTCGAGCGCTGGGTACGTAACATCGCCGCCTTAGGGGAGATCGAAACCAGCCCAAAAGGCTTTCTGGAAGCAGCCATGCGCGAGATGCAGTCGTTGCCATGGGTTGCTGGGGTTTCCTGGATGACCGACGAAGCTGCCGGCAAGATTGGTGAAAACTCAGAGCATGTGGCGCAGTTCAATTTCAAGGATTTCCACATGACCTTGAACATGCGCTGGGAGATTTCTCCTGCGCTATATATGCACGTCAAACTGCTGACCCAGATCATGGGCGAATTCTACGTGGCCAAACGCCGTGAGGAGACGCTGCGCCAGAATGCGTACATGCAAGCATTCTATGAAACCGGTAGCCGCCTGACCCACGACATCAAGAATATCCTGCAATCCACAGGCACTTTAGTCACTGCCGCAGAACAATCAGGTGAAGACGACCAAGAAGCATTGTTGCGACTACTGCGCCGCCAGCTACCTATGCTGAACCAGCGCATCGCCTCCACATTGGATAAACTTAAAGCGCCTGGTGAAGAAAAGCTAAAACTCGAAAAAATTTCTGCATGGTGGAAGAACCTGCAACTACGTCATCGTGAACCAAATGTAGAATTTATAGCGGAAGACCTGCCCAGACAGGAAATCAAAGTCGAAGTATTGGACAGCATTCTGGACAACCTGATCAGCAACGCACTGGAAAAGGCCAAATACCAGCCAGGCACCCTTATCAAGGTGGCCATTCTGAATGACGAAACCGACGGCTGCCGCATTGAAGTGACCGATAGCGGCAAGGCCATGGACGCTGCAGTCGCCAACGATTTATTCAAAAAACATATCGCCTCGCACAACGGCCTAGGTGTAGGCCTGTATCATGCCGGCAAGGATGCTCACCAGGCAGGCTACGAGCTAAGCTTAGCGAATAATATCAATGGTGATGTACGATTCAGAGTAAGGCTAACCCAGTCAAAGTAAGGCAGCCACAAAAACAAAAAAGGCGGCAATAGCCGCCTTTTTGATTATCGTTTCGCCCCTATCTCAGGCCCTGGATATAATCAGCCACAGCCTGCATTTCCTGATCAGTCATCTTCACTGCAATCGCTTGCATCATCGGGGCATTCGCGCGCTCACCAGTACGGAACGTCCTTAACTGCTGCAAGGTATAATCAGTATGCTGGCCGGCCAAACGCGGGAATTGCTTAGGAATACCATTACCAGTCGGACCATGACAACCTGCACATGCCGGTACGCTAGTCGCCAAAATACCGCCACGGTAGATTTTCTCACCTACCGAACCTTTACCATTACTTTTCGCCTTGCCCAACGTAGGCCTTTGTGAAGAGAAGTAGGCTGCCAGGCCTTTCATATCATCTTCAGTCAGATTGGCTACCATACCACTCATTACAGCGTTGGCACGCTTACCATCTTTAAAATTGGTGAGCTGTTTCAGCAGATATTCAGGATGCTGACCAGCCAGCTTCGGATTGGTTGTCACCACACTATTGCCATCTGGTGCATGACAGGCCGCACAAACAGTTTGCACTGTTTTCTCTGCCGCGCTTGGCTCAGCCGCCGGCGCGGCTGGCGCTGCCGCCTTCTCCTCTACCTTAGCAGGTGCTGGTGCGGCTACAGCCTTGTCTTCTGTTTTATCCGCAGCAAACGCTTGCAACACCATCAAATTCAACACCAAAACCGCTATCAAACCTAAGCGCATATTAACTCCAATATTTTCAAGCATTTAAACTTGCGGCATTTTATCAAATTTGAACGCTTCGTGATAGGATGCATGCCTTGACCTATCTCAAAAAGTAACAAACCCTTCATATGCCATTGTTTCAGAACGCCCAATTCCTTGCTTCCGCTCACCACCTGCGCGACTTGCCGCCTGCCACAGGGGTGGAGGTCGCCTTTGCAGGCCGTTCCAATGCAGGCAAATCCAGCGCGTTGAACACCTTGGCAAACCACAACCGACTGGCTTTTGTCTCCAAACAGCCCGGCCGCACACAGCTCATCAACTTTTTCACGTTGGGCAATGACCGACATCTGGTAGATTTGCCCGGCTATGGTTATGCCAAAGTGCCAGAAGCCTTGCGCGCCCACTGGCAGCAAGTACTTTCCACCTACCTGAGCGAGCGCATCTCGCTGAAAGGGCTGGTACTGGTGATGGATAGCCGCCACCCGCTCACGCCGCTGGACAGGCAGATGCTGGACTGGTTCAAACCCACCGGAAAACCTGTACATGTGCTGCTCACTAAATCAGACAAACTCTCTCGCAACGAGGCCAACCAGACGCTAATGAAAGTGCGTAAAGAACTGGAAACCACGTGGGGGAACTGTACCGCACAACTCTTTAGTAGCTTGAAAAAACAAGGCGTGGAAGAAGCGGAAACAATCATTGGCCAATGGTTGTTCCAGTAAACATCTAAAGATTATTCGATGACTAACAACTATTACAATAAAGTCGCCAACGTTACTTTAGCCTTTTGGATCATGAAGATTTGTGCCACAACCTTAGGGGAAACGGCTGGCGACCTGTTATCGATGAGGTTGAATATTGGCTATGCCATTAGCACTATTATTCTTCTTTCTTTTTTTCTAGTTTCTTTAGCATTCCAGCTTAAATCCGAGCACTTTAATCCGTTGTTGTATTGGTTAGTCATATTAACGACTAGTACCGCAGGGACTACAATGTCTGACTTTATGGACAGAACCCTTGGGCTAGGGTACGCACAAGGTTCGTTTATATTGTTAGCTACATTGGTTATTGTTTTATTTGGTTGGCATCTTGTCGAAGGCAATTTGAATGTAAACAACATCATCAAACGTCG
>JAKOWL010000146.1 GCA_029781535.1 Pseudomonadota bacterium | reverse complement strand
TCCACGTCTCCCCCACTCTCACTGCCGTGTTCACCGTCATCACCGGCATGCTTGGCGCGATACTGGCACCATATATCCTTAACGTCTGCGGCATCAAACCATGGTGGATGCGCGGCACCGCCATTGGCGTCGGCGCGCATGGGCTAGGCATCACCCGCGCATTCAGCGTCAACGAGGAAGCAGGCACCTTCGCCAGCATGGCCATGGGGTTGAACGGTGTGCTAAGCGCTATCGTCCTGCCTATTATCTACACACACCTCAAATAGGCATCTTATGGCCAAGAAACTGGATTTAGAGCGCATTTTGCACAAGCAAGGATTTGGCTCGCGCAAGCTGTGCCGCATCATGATCATCAACGAAGAGATCACCGTCAACGGAGAATTGTGCGACGACCCGGATGCCGAGTTCGAACTGGAAAACCTGCGCTTCACGATTAAAGGCGAACCGTGGGAGTACAAAGAAAAATCGTATTTGATGATGAATAAACCCGCCAATTACGAATGCTCACACAAGACCCAGCACCACCCCACCATCTACAGCCTGCTGCCCCACCCGCTGGTGGAACGCGGCGTGCAGTGCATCGGCCGGTTGGATGAAGATACAACGGGGTTGATTCTGATTTCAGATGACGGGCAATTCATCCACCGCATGAGCTCGCCCAAGCACAAAGTGCCCAAAATCTACCAAGTCACCTGCAAACACCCTGTCTCGCAAGCCAATATACAAGCGCTTCTCAGCGGGGTTAAGCTAATTGATGAAGAAGAGACCATTGCCGCATTGGAGGTCAAACAAATCAGCGAGCGCATCATCCACATGACGTTGGCAGAAGGCAAATACCATCAGGTCAAGCGCATGGTCGCCGCCATCAGCAACCGTGTGGAAGCGCTGAAGCGCATCCAGATTGGCGAAATGAAACTGCCGGAAGACTTGAAGGAAGGCGAATGGCGGTGGCTGAGTGAGGATGATATGATGAAACTTGAAACAAAACCTTTAATTAACAAGGTGTCTTTACCATTTTAATTTTGTAATAATTAGTGGGGTTATAAAATCATTAATGCCAATTCACAGTTCTGGCTCAACTGGGGCGTCCAGCTTGCAGCTGCCATTGCAACAATAGCCGCCGTTCTTGTTGCTCTGTTCGGCCAAGCCTTTCGATCGAAGTTCTATCCACCCCAGCTGCGCCTTGGTATAGCAGACGCGTCGGGCGAGATGACAAAGGTCACTCTTCGTTGGGTCGAAGGCAACACTGAGCGCCAGTGACTTGAGGACGCACGCTACTACAGAATCCGCGTTACAAATGAGCGCCGGTGGTCGCCAGCCAATCAGGTACACGTCGCACTACTTCAAATCGAGGAGCCTGCCGCGGACGGTCAGTTTGCCGTTTCATGGGTAGGCGACATGCCTCTTGTGTGGATGCATCAGCCCGTTCTCCCTACGCTACGCACAGTTGGCCCAGTAGCCCAAGCGGATCTTTGCAGCGTTGTGAAGGACAAGTGGTTCGAGCTACATCCGCTCATTCCACCGTCAAACATCGAAGTTAGACGCCGAACTGCAACGCGCATGATCCTCTCCATTCAGGCACGCTCAAATGAGGCTGACTCTCCGGTAATTCGAGTAAAGGTTTCATGGGATGGCCAGTGGCACGATGGAGCGCTTGAGATGAAAACGCACTTTACGGTCAGTGTGCTTGATGACCTAGCGGCCTAACCACCCTACAATCTGATGATATGATGCAGCTATCAATCACGGAGGATGCATCACCATGAACAAAAGCTTTCTAGCCATTCTCATCACCGGCATCTGGGTCAATATCTCGGAGTTCTTCCGCAACGAGCTACTGTTTAAATCTTACTGGCTGGAGCATTACCAGTCGCTGGGGCTCACCTTCCCTTCCCAACCCATCAACGGCGCGCTGTGGGGTGTGTGGGGTTTTGTGTTCGCGTGGATGATCTACATGCTTTCCCGCAGGTTCAGCCTGCTGAACACGATGATCATTGGCTGGGTGATGGGCTTTGTGCTGATGTGGATCACACTGTGGAACCTGGGCGTGCTGCCCGGCAGCCTGCTGGTGTATGCTGTGCCGCTGAGCCTGCTGGAGGTTTCTGCTGCTGCATATCTTTGCAAGAGACTTGCGCCGCTCTAAAAGCGCTGACGTAAGCAATAAAGCGGATGAATTGCTGTAAGATTACGAGTGCTTAATTCACCTGTATATCAAATACCACATGAAACGCATTTACCAATATTTCTTCAGGGGCTTGTTCACCGCCCTGCCTCTAAGCATGACCATTTATCTGTTCTATATCTTTCTGGTATGGGCAGAAGACGCTTCGATGTGGTGGATACGCCCATTCATCGGAAAGTTCTATGCGCCTGGCATGGGTATCGTGCTGGGGTTACTGCTTATCGTGCTTTGGGGCTATCTGGTATCGCACCACATGTTCTACAGGCTGCTGGAAATGATCGAGTTCCCGCTCCTGAATCTACCCATTGTCAAAAGCATCTACTCCTCGCTAAAGAGTTTTGCGGGCTATTTCGCACCGCGCAAGAACGGGCCTTCCCAGCAGGCGGTGATCCTGCGCATGCCTGGCTCGCAACTTGAGCTAGTAGGGCTGGTAACCCGGCAGAACATACAGGATTTGCCGGATGGGTTTCTACAGGGTGACCGCGTGGCCGTGTTCCTGCCCATGGGCTACAACATAGGCGGTTATACCGTGTTTGTACCGCGCGAATGGCTGCAACCCATCGATATGTCGGTGGAAGATGTGATGCGTACGTCGCTATTTGCCTGGATAGCACAAGAACCCAAGGAGCCTGAAGACTGGCCTTGATAACCATGCATGCGCGCGTTCATTATGAAAACCGATGCCTTGGAAGCCAATCTGGATGTGCCTTTCAGACATATTGATTCGATAATGAACGTATACGGCCTAAAACCCGTTTGAAAGCGCTTTGTAACAATATGCGGCTTTTTGTAAAGTTTCTCGCTTTTAAGCCGCAACTCCGTATAATGCAATCACCCTGCGACTAACCAATCTGCGCAGCGGCTCTTTATATTACCCAGATCAATTGCTGTTTAAATCAATCTGATCCCTATTTCGTCTGCCTCGATTGGTGTTGCAGCTTGCAACTGGCCGTCGCAGGAAAAAAACTACATGAATACAGAAGTAACAAACGCTGGCGTTGACGCCAGCTTAAACATTAACCCTACCTTGCATTTTAGCGCCTTAGGATTGGCACAACCCATATTGCGGGCAATTGCTGATGCAGGATACACCACGCCTACGCCTATCCAGGCCAAAGCGATTCCGCTTGTGTTAAACGGCGGCGACCTGTTGGCCGGCGCACAGACCGGTACCGGCAAAACCGCAGGGTTTACCCTGCCCTTGCTGCATCTTTTACACACCAAGCACCAGCAAGCACAAGCCGGCAAGCCGCGCTGCCTGATTTTGACTCCGACACGCGAACTCGCGGCGCAGGTGGAGGAATCGGTAAAAACCTATGGCAAATATCTGCATTTGACCTCCATGGTGATGTTTGGTGGCGTCAACATCAACCCGCAAACCGCGCGTTTGCGCAAACCGCTGGACATTCTGGTAGCGACACCCGGCCGCCTGCTGGATCATGTTGCGCAGAAGAATATCGATTTATCCGGCGTAGAGTTCTTGGTGTTGGACGAAGCCGACCGCATGCTGGACATGGGCTTTGTGCGTGATATCAAAAGGATTTTGGCCTTGCTGCCAAAACACCGTCAGAACTTGCTGTTTTCGGCCACTTTCTCAAATGAAATCAAGGCACTGGCAGATAGCCTGCTGCATAACCCCGGCTTTGTCGAGGTGGCACGCCGCAATACGGCGTCCGAAATGGTGACTCAGACCGTGCATCTGGTAAAGCAGGCTAACAAGACCAGCCTGATAAGCTATCTGATTAAAACCAATGACTGGAAGCAGGTGCTGATTTTTACCCGCACCAAACACGGGGCGAATCGTTTGGCAGAAAAACTGGGAAAAGATGGTATCCCCGCAGCGGCGATTCATGGCAACAAAAGCCAGGGCGCACGCACCAAGGCGCTGGCGGATTTCAAGGCAGGCAACATCCCCGTGCTTGTCGCTACCGATATCGCTGCACGCGGTCTGGATATCGACCAGCTACCGCAAGTGGTTAACTTTGAATTGCCTAACATGCCCGAAGACTATGTGCACCGTATTGGCCGCACCGGACGTGCTGGCGCCAGTGGCGCAGCGGTATCGCTGGTGGATACCGAAGAGATGAAATACCTGAAAGATATTGAAAAGCTGATCAAGCGCGAGATTCCCAAAGTAGAAGTTGAAGGCTTTGTGCCGCCGGTGAGACAAGAAGCTGAGGCACCAAGACCACCAAAGCCACAGCAGCAACGCCGTCCGCAAGGCGCGCAGCAAAAAACAACACAAGGTCAAGCGCAAAAACAAGGTCAGCCAAAACCAAAAGGCAATGGCAAACCATTATCCGAAGCAGCGAGACATCAGGCTAAGCCGCAAAAACCTCAGTTTGCGCCTAAAGGGCAAGTGCACCACAGTGGAAACAGAGGCCGTTAATTGATGAAGATTTGGGTGGATGCAGACGCTTGCCCGGTGGTGATCAAAGAGATCATTTACCGCGCGGCTGACCGCGCCAAGATCACGACCACGCTGATTGCCAACAAACTGCTGCGCGTACCGCCATCGCCTTATATCAGGGCGATGCAAGTAGAAAAAGGCTTTGATGTTGCAGACAACAGAATTGTCGAGATACTGGAAGCAGGCGATCTGGTGATTACCGCAGATATCCCGCTTGCATCACAAGTGATAGAAAAAGGCGCCCATGCACTCAACCCGCGCGGCGAGTTTTATTCCATCCACAACATTCAAGAACGCCTGACCATGCGCAACTTTATGGAAGGGCTACGCAGCAGTGGCGTGGATATTTCCGGCCCATCCTCAATGAGCCAAGCTGACAGGCAAGCCTTTGCTGCGGAACTGGATAGATTTATTGCACGACTAAACAGATAAAATTAGCATAACGCTATTCTGTTAAAGCCAGCTGGCAACCATTTTTTGAAAGTGTATTGTGAGAATCTTTAGCTTATTGATGTTGATTTTTTTAACAGCCGCCTGCACAAAACCCATGCCGCCCGCTGCGCAAAGTGCGGTCGTCAGCAGTTTTGACCCACAGCAGTACATCGGTACCTGGTATGAGATTGCCCGGCTGGACAACAGCTTTGAAAAAGGGCTGGAGCAAGTCACCGCCAATTACAGTATTGATGATGACGGCACCATCAAGGTCATCAACCGCGGCTTCAATCCGGCAAGCGGCGAGTGGAAAGAAGCTATCGGCAAAGCAAAATTCGCAGATGGACCGAACAAGGATGGCACCCGCACCGGACGGCTGAAAGTATCTTTCTTTAGGCCGATTTACGGGGACTACAACATCATCGAGCTGGACAGACCCTACTATAACTATGCGCTGGTGAGCAGCGGCAAGGAGTATCTGTGGATTCTAAGCCGCACCCCGCAATTGACCTTTCCCATCAAGGCACAATTAATGGCTAAGGCCAAAGAGTTAGGGTTTGCGACACATGAATTGCTATTTGTAAAGCAGGCCAACCAAGTGGAATATGAATCTGGCCGCCATGTGATGCCGCAGCACAATTAGCCGATATTTCTAACCCCGTTTGCGCGCTGGCCGCGCCGGATTTTTCATCTGATTGAAGCCTTTGGGCATGGTTTTGGGCTTGCCTTTTTTGGGAACAAAAGCACTGCCATCCGACTGACGCACCTTGCCCAACACCGCTGGCTGGTAGGCAGGCACCAGGCACTTCTTGCTGCTGCCAATCAAATCCTCGTGCCCCATCCGAATCAACGCCTCGCGCAGCAGCGGCCAGTTGGCCGGGTCATGATAGCGAATAAAGGCTTTATGCAGCCTGCGTACCCCACCCGCTTTAGGAATCGGCACATCCTCGCTGGATTTGGTGACTTTGCGCAAGGGGTTCTTGCCACTGTGATACATCGCGGTCGCCATCGCCATCGGCGTGGGCGTGAACGTTTGCACCTGGTCTAGCCTGAAATCGTTCTGCTTCAGCCAGAGCGCCAGCTTGAGCATGTCCTCATCCGTCGTACCCGGGTGAGCCGCGATGAAATATGGGATCAGATATTGCTCCTTGCCCGCTTCCTTGCTGAACTTCTCGAACATCGCCTTGAATTCGTCGTATGCACCCATGCCCGGCTTCATCATCTTGCTGAGTACGTTCTCTTCACTGTGTTCCGGCGCGATTTTCAGGTATCCGCCCACATGGTGCTGCACCAGTTCCTTGACGTATTCCGGCGACTTCACAGCCAGGTCGTAACGCAAGCCGCTGCCTATCAGCACCTTCTTCACACCTTTGATCTGGCGTGCCTTGCGATAGAGCTGAACCAAGGCACTGTGGTCAGTATTCAGATTCTCGCAGATGCCGGGGTACACGCAGCTAAGCTTGCGGCAGTTCTTTTCGATATCTTCAGACTTGCATGAAAGGCGATACATATTGGCTGTTGGGCCACCAAGGTCGGAAATGATACCGGTAAAACCTTCTACCTTGTCACGAATCTCTTCGATTTCCTTCAGGATGGATTGCTCACTGCGGTTCTGGATGATGCGACCTTCGTGCTCGGTGATGCTGCAGAACGTGCAGCCGCCGAAACAGCCGCGCATGATGTTGACGCTGAAACGTATCATCTCCCAGGCGGGAATTTTTGCCCCGCCATAAGCCGGATGCGGTTTGCGGGCATAAGGCAGGTCAAAAATGTAATCCATTTCCTTAGTGATGAGCGGGATAGGCGGCGGGTTGAGCCACACCTCGCGGTCACCATGCTGCTGAATGAGTGCGCGCGCGTTACCGGGATTAGCCTCCAGATGCAGCACGCGTGAAGCATGGGCGTACATCACCGGATTGACGGATACCAGCTCATATGCCGGCAAACGAACTACTTGCTTATCTCGAGGCACTTTAGCCGAGCGCTGGATCTGGATAACTTTCGCTGTCTCGGGGGCGCCTTCTGTCTTGCAGGCAGCACCAGTCGGGGTTTCCATCGCGTAAGGATCTATGTATGGATCCACCCTGCCCGGCCTGTCCATCTGCGTGGAAGCCACCTCGACAAAATCATCCGGAACGGTTTTGCACATGAACGCGGTGCCACGGATATCGGTAATATCCGCCAGTTTCTCACCTTTAGCCATGCGGTGCGTCAGCTCTACGATTGCGCGCTCGGCATTGCCATACAGCAGGATATCCGCCTTGCTATCCACCAGAATGGAGCGGCGTACTTTGTCGCTCCAGTAATCGTAGTGCGCGATACGACGCAAGCTGGCTTCGATACCACCTACCACCAATGGCACGTCTGGAAAGGCTTCGCGGCAGCGCTGCGAATACACCAGTACCGTCCTGTCCGGGCGTTTGTTTGCCGCTGCGCCTGGCGTATATGCATCGTCAGAGCGGATCTTCCGGTCTGCCGTATAGCGATTGACCATGCTATCCATATTGCCGGCCGTGATGCCAAAATACAGGTTAGGTTTACCCAGCACTTTGAACGGGTCTGCAGATTGCCAATCCGGCTGTGCAATGATGCCGACACGGAAACCTTGTGACTCCAGCAAGCGTCCAATTAATGCAGCACCAAAACTTGGATGGTCGATATAAGCGTCGCCGGATACGATGATGATGTCGCAGCTATCCCAACCAAGCACATCCATCTCCGCACGGCTCATCGGCAACATGGGAGCCACACCAAAACGTTTGGCCCAATAAGGCTTATAGCTGGTGAGTGGTTTTGCGGTGTTATTGCTGTAGAATTCCAAAACGGCGCGCTTGCAGGTGAAAGCGCGCATTTTACGCGTTAATGAATTGATTTAAAAGAAATTTTGAGAATGTTATGGATACTCAGGTCAAATATCACGTTTCCGGCATGACATGCGGCAATTGCGTCAAGCATGTACAAGTCAAGTTGAGCGAGTTTGCGGATGATGTGATTGTGACGCTAGACCCGCCACAGGCTATCCTGATGGAGCCTAAAAAGGACATCAATGTGCTCAATGAAGCGCTAGCGGAAATCGGCAATTATCAGTTGCTGCCGCAAGCGGCACGCAAGACGCCCATCGAAATTCCCGAACTGCCCAGCGATAAGATCCTGCGCCGTGCGCCAACCGTTCTTATCATAATAGTTGCAGCCATCATACTATTTATGCTGTTCTTCAAGAAATAACTGTGATTGGCTACTACCAGCTGCCTGGCGGCAAGGTCGCTGCGATCGAAGGTGACTGCCCTTTCCCTCCGCTGGAGCAAGCCCTGAAAGAACCTAACGGCCTGATTGCTATCGGCGGTGACTTAAGCTGCACGCGCCTGTTGAGCGCCTATCGGCAAGGCATCTTCCCTTGGTTCAGCGAGGACGAGCCGATTCTCTGGTGGAGTCCAGACCCGCGCATGGTACTATTCCCGGACGAACTGAAGATCAGCAAGTCGCTCGCCAAAACACTCAAGAAGCATCCTTTCGAACTCCGCATCAATACTGCCTTCCGGGCAGTCATGCAGGCATGCAGCCAAGCCAGCCGACCAGGACAGGACGGCACGTGGATCAGCCCGCAGATGATAGAAGCCTATTGCGATTTGCATGCGCAAGGCCATACTGTTTCCTCGGAATGCTGGCTGGAAGGCAAGCTGGTTGGTGGCTGCTATGGGGTAAGAATCAGTCGCATGTTCTTTGGCGAAAGCATGTTCCACCATGTAACGGACGCTTCGAAAGTCGCCTTTGTAAACTTAGTGGAATATCTTAAGAATCAGCATGTTGGCATGATCGATTGCCAGATGAAAACCCCACTGCTGACCAGCTTTGGCGGGCGCGAAATCCCCAGAAAAGTCTTTATACAAAAGCTCTCAGAATTGGTAAACTGCTGACATGGTGCTGCCTAACGAATCCTCTTTGCAGAAGCTGCAGTTTTATGTCACCACGCCCTATGCCTGCGGCTACCTGCCCAAGCAGCGTGCGCAAAGCCTGATTGCCACGCCACAGCAGCTGGTTACGCCGCAAGTCTATAGCAGCCTGATTCAGCAAGGTTTTCGCCGCAGCGGCAACTTTGCTTACCGCCCGCATTGCGAGCATTGCCATGCCTGTGTATCGGTGCGAATTGTACTCGATGAATTCAAACCCAATCGCAGCCAGAAACGCGCATTTCAGCTGCATGCGCATCTGCACGCAAATACATTGCCCGTGGTATTTGATACTTCACATTTCGAGCTTTACCAAAGATACCAACTCGCGCGACACATGCCGCCGGAATCCGGCGAAAATGCTGCTCCATTGAACGAAATCGAGCAATACCAGCAATTCCTGTGTCAAAGCAACGTAGATAGCCTGATGGTCGAATTCAGGGATAAAGATGATGTGCTGAAAATGGTGAGTGTGGTCGATGTAGTGCAGGATGGTCTTTCAGCCGTATATACCTTTTACGACACCAGTGACCCTAAAACCAGTTTTGGCACTTACAGCATCCTGCGGCTGATAGAAAAAGCCAGAAGCCTGGGCTTGCCATATTTATACCTGGGCTATTGGATAGCCGATAGCCAGAAAATGGTCTATAAACAAGCCTTTAGACCCCAACAACGATTGATTGGCGGCAAATGGGTCCAGCAAACGGATAAATCCTGACACGACCTCCACCTGATAGCCCGAAAGGGCTATCACTTTAAAACCTGATTGGCCCTAACGGGCTATTGAAGACATATCTCGACGAGCTTAATCTTCAATCTAACAAAATTAGATTTTAGATTAGATCACAAGGGGCAATGCTATGAAACTTAAAAACGCTTTATTTAGTGCTATTGCAACTGCAATAATTGGCTTTTCGTCTAGCGCACAAGCCGAAACATATTATCTGAATTATTCCAATGTATTAGGTAATATCGGGGTTAACTTTGCACAGGTAGATGTTACTGAGAGTGCAGGCAATCTGCTATTTAACGTACAGTCTCTCAACCCAACCGGTTGGTGGATAGATAAGTTTTATTTTAACATGTCAGACACTCCAAGCAACGTTACTATTAATGGCTTACCTAGTGGTTGGAGTGAGGATACTGAACAAAATGTATCTATGTTCGGCGTTTTCAGTGATGGCGCCAAGGGGGGCGGCAATGATTATGTTAGCCCTCTAACTTTTACTGTAGATGCTGATCAAGATTTGACGCTGGCTGATTTAGTTGCAAACGAATCCGGTTGGTTGTTTGCAGCACACCAAAAATGTGGCGGGAAAGGTGCTCCTAAAGATTGTGGTGCGCTTGGAGATACCGACGAGACCAGCCATTTCATCGCAAATGCACCGGTGACTATCCCAGTTCCAGCCGCAGCATGGTTGCTTGGTTCTGCATTGTTAGGTTTTGTGGGCTTTAGACGCCGTAACCATTAATTTGTTGGCTATCGAAACAAAAAACCGCCTTAATCGGCGGTTTTTTGTTTATGTCAATCAGTAAAACTAGCGCGGCTGCATCGTAAACAAGGTAATCAACTGTAGCTGGTTTTTATTGGAAGCACTGCGGAACTTGGTTTTAAGAAGCTTCTCGGCTTCAAGATAATCGCCATTCTCGTGCAAAGTCAATACTTCCTCCAAACATATGTGGAAGTATTTGTGCGCCTTGCATGCGGCTGTATATTCCGGCAAATGTCCGAAGTGTTTTTTACCTTCATTCTCCAGCCACTGACCGAGTGAGCAATGCTCATGCAGCAAAATATCTTCTTGCCGCAATTCTGATACCTCACCTCTAAGCATACGCTCCAGATGATGGCGCCAGGCTTGGTGCTCTGCTAACTCCTGCCTGAGGTCCAGGCCGTTGAAACTCACATCCTCCTGCTCTTCCATTATCGTCACTTCTTCGCTTGGTTGAAGCAGCTCGATAAAAGCCTCACCTCTTTCAGTAAACCAGTCGATAAAACCCATTTTCACTCCTAGACATATTTTTATTGATATTCAGGTCTAGTGAATGCAAAAAATGGGCTTGCCAAAATCAAAACGTAAGATTATGTTTTATATATATAATTTATTATCAAGCCAAAACACTCAGGCGAAAACGACATCAAGATGTCGATTATTCGACACACACAGCACTCACACGTAACCCCTGATACCCACATTTACAGATAAGGCAAACCGCTTGGCGAAGTGGTACAATTGCCGCTTTGTTTTGCACAAAGAATCAAAGGCAAGTTCGTTGAAAAAACTGGTGATATTTGGCGTTGGGCTGATAGGTGGCTCTGTTGCGCTGGCGTTGAAGAAACGACCAGATGCGCCTTCCATCGTCGGTGTCGGCCGCAATATCGATAGCCTGCAACAAGCCAAGGATCTAGGCGTGATCGATGCTATGGAAACCAATATCCATGCGGCTTGCAGCGATGCCGACTTGATCCTGATTGCTGCGCCTGTGGCACAGACCAAAGCGATTCTACAAAGCATCAAACCGCATCTGACCGCCAACACCGTCATTACCGACGCGGGAAGCACCAAGAGCGATGTGCTTGCGGCTGCACGTGAGGTACTGGGTGACCAGTTCTGCCAGTTCGTCGGCGGCCACCCGATCGCCGGCGCGGAGAAGTCAGGCGTAACTGCAGCACAAGCAGATCTTTACATCAACAAGAACGTGGTATTGACCCCTACTACGGAAACCAATCAGGACGCGGCTTCCAGAGTGGCAAAATTATGGTGTGATTGTGGCGCGAGAGTAAGCGAGATGCCGGCAGAAACGCATGATGGCATCTTTGCGGCTGTCAGCCACTTACCACACTTACTGGCATTCGCACTGGTGAATGAGATCGCCAATCGCCCCAATGCGGCACAACTGTTTAGCTTTGCCGCTAGCGGCTTCCGTGATTTTACCCGCATCGCTGGCAGCCACCCCGAGATGTGGCGTGACATCGCGCTGGCCAACAAGACCGCGCTTTTAAACGAGCTAACCGCTTACGAACAACAGATTTCCCATTTAAAACAATTGCTTGCAAATGAGGACGGCAAAGGCCTGGAAGCACTGTTTCAGACCGCCAGCATCGCACGTAACAATTGGGCAAGAACGCAATAACCTATGGAACAACTCACACTACAACCCGTCAGCCGCGTAGAAGGCAGCATCAAACTACCTGGCTCCAAAAGCATCTCGAACCGCACGTTATTGTTAGCCGCATTAGGTACTGGCATGACAGAAATCCATGATTTGCTGGTTTCGGATGACACCTCACGCATGCTTGAAGCTTTGCAGACATTGGGTGTAAAACTGGAAAAGCTCAGTGAGACCAATTGGCGTGTGTATGGTTGTGGTGGTAACTTCCCTAACAAGAGCGCGGACATCTTTCTGGGTAACGCAGGCACGGCATTCCGGCCGCTTACGGCAGCGCTGGCATTATCTACCGGACATTATCACCTGCATGGCGTGCCACGCATGCATGAGCGCCCGATTGGTGATCTGGTGGACGCCCTACGCCAGATTGATTGCCAGATAACGTACAAAGGCAACACTGGCTTTCCGCCACTACAAATCTCACCCTGCACAACCGATGTCAGCAAACCTATCCAGATTCGCGGCGATGTTTCCAGCCAGTTTCTAACTGCACTACTGATGGCTTTACCACTCACCGGCAAACAGGCGGTGATCGAAGTTGTCGGAGAACTGATCTCCAAACCCTATATCGAGATCACGCTCAACCTGATGGCGAAGTTCGGCGTTCGTGTGGAAAGACAAGGCTGGCAGCGGTTCACCATTCCGGCAAACAGCCAGTATCAAAACCCTGGCGAGATCACTGTAGAAGGCGATGCTTCCAGCGCCTCCTATTTCCTGGCTGCCGGCGCGATAGCCGGCAAGCTGACAGTACAAGGCGTCAGTCAGGATAGCATCCAAGGAGACATCCGCTTCGCAGAAGCACTTGCGCTAATGGGCGCATCGATTGAGTATGGGAACAACACGAGTACAGCGAGCAAACCTGCACAGCTGAATGCCATCGACCTGGATTGCAACCATATCCCGGATGCCGCGATGACATTAGCGATTCTGGCGTTGTTCGCGGATGGCACGACCACACTGCGCAACATCGCCAGCTGGCGCGTCAAGGAAACTGACCGCTTGACCGCGATGGCAACAGAGTTGCGCAAAGTCGGTGCATTGGTGGAAGAAGGTGCGGATTACATCCAAATCACCCCACCGGCAAAACTCACCCCCAATGCGGTCATCGATACCTACGACGACCATCGCATGGCAATGTGCTTCTCTCTGGTGTGCCTGGGTGGTGTGCCAATCACCATCAACGACCCCAAATGCGTTGCCAAGACCTTCCCAGACTATTTCAACGTATTTGACAGCATTTGCAAACGATGAACAAAATCCCTGTCATCGCGATTGACGGCCCTTCCGCCAGCGGCAAAGGCACCATCACCCAGCTCGTTGCCGAGGCCCTTGGCTTTAATTACCTTGATTCTGGCGCGCTGTACCGTGTAGTAGCGCTTGCCGCAAGACAAAAAGGGGTCAGCTGGGCAGATGCTGACGCACTCGCCAATATGACAGAGATGCTCGACATCCGTTTTGAGCGAGGCGCAGTGCTTCTTGACGGACATGAGATCACTGATGAAATACGTACCGAGGAAATCGGTAAAGGCGCGTCGGAAGTTTCAGCCTATCCGCAAGTACGCAGTGCGCTCACTGTGTTACAACAGGAGTTTGCACAGGCTCCTGGATTAGTAGCCGATGGGCGCGATATGGGCAGCGTCATATTTCCTGATGCAGCCGTGAAAATCTTCTTGACCGCAAGCGCAGAAACGCGTGCAGAACGTCGTTACAAGCAACTCACCCAAAAAGGCCTATCCGCAGATTATCAGGCAATTTTGCAAGATTTAAAGCTACGTGACAAACGCGACACCGAGCGCACAACCGCACCATTGATAAAAACCGCAGATGCGTTGCTGCTGGACACCACACAGCGCACAATTGAAGAAGCGGTTGAATTTGTGCTGGACGCCTATAAAAAATATATTAATTTTTCATTAAGTCATTGAACCCACATATTTTTTTGTGTATGATGTGCAGTTCGTGTCACTTAGCACATGCCTAATGTGATGTTAGATTAACTTTCCCACTGCTAGGTGGGGTTTTTCGGAATTTTTTAACTTAATGGCTTCTACCTCTAAATCCACCTCTTCCACTAACGAATCTTTCGCCGCACTGTTTGAAGAAAGCTTAGCGCGTCAGGAAATGCGCTCCGGTGAGATCATCACCGCGGAAGTGGTTGCAATCGACAATGACCACGTAATCGTTAACGCAGGTCTCAAATCTGAAAGCGTGATCGACGCTGCAGAATTCAAAAACGCACAAGGCGAACTGGAAGTCGCTGTGGGCGATTTCGTTAAAGTGGCTATCGAAAAGCTGGAAGACGGCTTCGGCTCCACACAACTCTCTCGTGACAAAGCGAAGAGAATGGAAGCATGGCTGGATCTGGAAGAAGCAATGAACGAAGGCCGTGTGGTCAAAGGTTTTGTTTCCAGCCGCGTTAAAGGTGGCTTGCGTGTATCCGTGAACGGCATCATGGCATTCTTGCCAGGCTCTTTGGTGGACATTCGCCCGGTAAAAGACACCACCCCGTTCGAAAACAAAGAATGGGACTTCAAAGTCATCAAGCTCGACCGCAAACGTAACAACATCGTAGTTTCACGTCGTGCAGTGATGGAAGCCGATATGGGCGCAGACCGTGAAGCATTGATGGGCACACTGACCGAAGGTGCTGTTGTGAAAGGCATCGTGAAAAACATCACCGACTACGGTGCATTCGTTGATTTGGGCGGCATCGACGGCCTGTTGCATATCACCGATCTGGCATGGCGCCGTGTAAAACACCCATCTGAGGTGTTGACTGTAGGCCAGGAAGTTGAAGCCAAAATCCTGAAGTTCGATCAAGACAAGAACCGTGTATCACTCGGCATCAAGCAACTGGGCGACGACCCATGGGTAGCCTTGAGCCGCCGTTATCCAGTTGGCACACGTTTGTTCGGTAAAGTATCCAACCTGACTGACTACGGTGCATTCGTGGAAGTGGAGCCAGGCATCGAAGGCTTGGTGCACGTTTCAGAAATGGACTGGACCAACAAGAACATTCACCCAGGCAAAATCGCTCAGTTGGGTGACGAAGTAGAAGTGATGATCCTGGAAATCGATGAAGACCGTCGTCGCTTGTCCTTGGGCATGAAACAATGCAAACCAAATCCATGGGATGATTTTGCTGCCACCCACGCCAAAGGCGACAAAGTGGCTGGCCAAATCAAATCCATCACTGACTTCGGCGTGTTTATCGGCCTGCCAGGCGGTATTGATGGCTTGGTTCACCTGTCCGACCTGTCATGGACACAATCTGGTGAAGAAGCAATCCGCAACTTCAAAAAAGGTGACGAGCTCGAAGCTGTTATCCTAGCTATCGATGTGGAAAAAGAGCGTATCTCATTGGGCGTTAAACAACTGAGTGAAGACCCAAGCGGCGCATCCTCTTCCGAAGATAAAGCAGCGAAACCTGCAAAAGCCAAAGCAGCAAAAACCAAAGCTGAGGACGTTGTGGATGCTGCATCTGCAGGCACAACCAATCTGGGTGCTTTGCTGAAAGCCAAACTGGACACCAAAAAATAATAGCCCAAACACTATAACGATAATTACTAGGTACCAGATATGACAAAATCGGAGTTGGTTAATCTGTTAGCGGAGCGTTTTCCGCAACTGGTTGTTAAAGATGCAGAATTGTCCGTTAAAACAATTCTGGATGCGATGACAGACAACCTAGCCACCGGCGAGCGTATTGAAATCAGGGGGTTCGGTAGCTTCAGCCTGAACTATCGCCCACCACGCTTGGGACGCAACCCAAAAACTGGCAGCAAAGTACAAGTGCCTGCCAAACATGTACCTCATTTCAAGGCTGGTAAGGAATTGAGGGACAGGGTTGATACCCCGGATTAAAAGTAATTGCTTTTAGCTTAAAACGGTGCGACCTCGCACCGTTTTTTTTCGCCGATTTGATGGTAGTCCATATAATCATTAGCCAGTCAGCGTTTGCTTAGGTAGAATACGCCTAACACTTAAACATACATTCTCGATGTCCGTTGAATTTGAATTTTGGTGGTTGTTGATACTGCCGCTCTTTTTCACTCTTGGCTGGATAGCAGCCCGGGTGGATATCAAGCAATTGCTTACAGAATCCACCACCCTACCTGCGGCCTACTTCAAAGGCCTCAATTTCCTGATCAGCAATCAGCAAGGCAAAGCTGTAGAAGCTTTCAGCGAAGCGATACATGCCAACACCGACTCTCTGGAACTGCATTTCGCCTTGGGCAGTCTGTTCCGCAGAACCGGGGAAACAGATCGCGCTATCAATTTACACTTGAATTTACTTGAGAAAAAAGAATTGACGGCCAATCAAAAAGAAGCCGTCAAAGCCGAGTTGGCGCAGGATTACCTGAAAGCAGGCTTGTTTGACCGTGCCGAGGAGTTATTCAAATCTTTGAACGATACGCGCTACCGCCAGCCCGCGTTGAGCGCACTGCTGGAGATTTACGTTCGGGAGCGGGAATGGGCACAAGCCATTAAAACTGCTACCGAGCTGGAACGCTTGTCGGGAATACCATTCCGCAAGGAAATCGCGCAGTATCATTGCGAAATCGCCATGACCCACCTGATAGCGCAGAACCATGATGAGGCACGCAACGCACTTGATGCAGCGCTAGACGCCAACAAGGATTGTGTACGCGCCAACGTGTTACAGGGCGATTTGGAAGCCGAAGCAGGCAACCATAAGGCGGCTATCGGCTTCTGGAAACGTATCGAGTTCCAGCAGCCAGAATATTTGGGCCTGGTCGCCAACAAAATGCTTAAAAGCCATGCCGCACTCAACAATCTGCCCGAAGGGATAGTCTTGCTTAGCCATTATGCAGAAACTTATCAGCTGCCTTCCCTTTTCAATGTACTTTATGAAGCAACCTTGGCTGAGAATGGTCCAGATAGCGCTGCGAAACTGGCGCGCAATGAACTGATACGCAAACCCAGCCTGCAGACCTTGGATCAACTGCTGCAGGCACGTGCCATGGATGAGAAAGCAAAAGTACCCGATATCCAACTGATGCAACAGACCGTGCGCAATGCTATCGGCAACCGGGCTGCATACCATTGCAATCAATGCGGGTTCAGAGCCAAGCAGTACCATTGGCAATGTCCTGCATGCAATGCTTGGGAATCCCTACCCGCCGAGCCGAGCGAAGCGCTCACCCGTGAAATGACTGTGAAACAAAAATAATGCATTCTAATATCGTTGTTGCCCTGGATTATGCCGACGCACAAGACGCGCTGCAGCTTGCCAGCGAACTGGACCCCAGCTTATGTAAACTTAAAGTCGGGAAAGAACTTTTCACAACTGCCGGACCGCACTTGGTCGAACAACTGCAGTCCCGTGGGTTCCAGGTATTTCTGGACCTTAAATTTCATGATATCCCCAATACTGTCGGCAAAGCCTGCGAAGCTGCATCGAGATTAGGCGTCTGGATGCTGAATGTACACGCCAGCGGCGGTAGCGCGATGATGCAGGCTGCGCGCGAAGGTGTAGACAAAAGCGGTCAGGAACCATTACTCATTGCTGTCACTGTACTGACCAGCATGACCCAGGAGAACCTGACTGAGATCGGCATACATACGCCACTTCAACAACATGCACTGCACTTGGCAGATTTAGCGCATCAGGCGGGTCTTGATGGCGTAGTATGCTCGGCACACGAAGCAAACAGCATCAAAAAAGCCATCTCCAAGGATTTTGTAACCGTCACACCAGGCATCAGGCCTGCCAGTGCTAGCCTGGATGATCAAAGCCGCGTGATGACACCAGCCCGTGCATTACAAATGGGGGCAGACTATCTGGTAATTGGCCGCCCTATCACACAGGCAGAAAACCCATTGTTGGCATTACAAGCCATACATCAAGAAATTCGGACACATGTCAACCAAAATGATTAGAATGCCGTTTTAGATATATTTTTCAACACTCTCAACCTAAGGAAAAAACATGAAAAAACTTATCATCGCATTGCTCGCATCCATGGCATTTAGCCTGCCAGCACTTGCAGCAGTTAACATCAACACCGCGACACAGGAGGAACTGGAATCCTTAGATGGTATTGGCCCTGTCAAAGCACAAGCAATCATTGACTACCGCAAGAAAAACGGTGGGTTCAAATCTGTTGATGAATTGGAAAAAGTAGATGGTGTTGGTCCTGTAACACTACAAAACGTACGTAAAGATGTATCTGTTTCTGGCCGCACTACCGCTGTTGTTCCAGAAAAGAAAGAAGAAAAAGCTAAATCCGTAGGCAGCGAAAAAGCAGCATCAAGCGGGAAAACTGCCGATAGCAAAGACGTGAAAGCTGCAAAAGAAAAAGAGACTAAAACTAAGTCTGTAGGCACTGAAAAGGCGGCTGATAGCGGGAAAGTTGCTGACAGCAAAGAAGTGAAAGCAGAAAAAACCGCCAAAGAAACAAAAAAAGATAAAAAAGAAAAAGAAGTGAAGGAAGAGAAAGAGGCTAAAGAGACCAAGGCTAAAAAGGAAGATAAAGCCAATTCTGACAAGAAAGCGGATAAAGCAGACAAAAAAGAACCAAAGGCAAAAAAAGAAAAAGCAGCTGATAAAGATGCTAAAGCTGACAAGAAAGACACCAAAGCCAAAAAGGACAAAGCTGACAAAAAAGCTGAGTAATATTACCCTAGCAAAAAAGCCCGCAATTGCGGGCTTTTTCGTTGATATTAATTACAATCAATCGTCGTCATGACCTCGTCTACCACGGTCATGCCATTCATGGTCACGCTCGTCGTGGTGGTGCTTATGACGTTTATAGTAGCGCTTCCCATCTCTATCATATCCAGAGTGCTTATTGTCATACGCAGTTTCGCCAATCGCCTTACCGGCTGCAGCTCCACCAGCACCACCTAAACCTGCGCCTACAATAGCACCAGTACCGCTACCAGAAACACTACGTCCTACGATTGCCCCACCTGCACCACCTACCGCACCACCTACAACAGCGCCGGTCTGGCCTTTGCCTTTAGTGGTAACAGCTCCGCCAACACCGCCACCTACCGCACCACCGATAATCTCGCCGGTTTGACCACCCAGCACACCACCAAGAGCCGTACCTGCGGCTGCACCCAATCCACCACCCACAGCACTTTTGCCTGTACTGTCAGCAGCTATTGTTTGACTAGATAATGTCAGCATCACTGCTGCGATTGCATATTTTAAATTCACTGTAATCTCCATATTACTCATTCGCAACATACTCTTGCGACCAGCATGCATCATGCAAAACTTGATGGCAAGCTGTCTAGAGGCATCCGATAATCGGTATTTTTGAGCGAATGAGCGGTAATCTAAATTGCCCTTGTTACTTACTACTTTATTATTACTTGACGCGCATGCCTGGCCGCGCGCCATTGTCTGGAGAAAGGATGAACGGTCCGCCCTGCTCATCGCTGGCAGCCAGCACCATCCCCTCACTCAATCCGAATTTCATCTTACGTGGTGCCAAGTTCGCTACCATCACCGTCAAACGCCCTATTAGAGTCATAGGGTCATACGCCGACTTGATGCCTGCGAACACTTGTCTCGGCTTTGCTTCGCCGATATCAAGAGTCAGCTTGAGAAGCTTTTCAGCTCCTTCCACATGTTCTGCATTAACGATTTTGGCAATCACAAGGTTGACCTTGGTAAAGTCATCGATGCTGATATGTTCAACCATTGTATCCGCCGCTGCAGGCTGTTGTGCCTGTGCATGATGCACTTGTGAATGCGTTACAGGGGCAGCTGCTTGCAGACTTTCTTTGTTTGCTTCTACCATTGCATCGATGTGCTTAGAATCTAGTCGCGTAATGATATGCTGGTAAGTGTTTATTGATTTCGGGACTTCACTTAAATCACTCCACAAGAAATCACGGTCCATACCAAAAAACTCTCTTGCAATTTTACGACTGACCAATGGTAGAACTGGTGCAAGATAAATAGATATCGTCTGCACATAATGCATCGCTTTAGAACAAATATCATGAAGCTCAGCACGTTTTGACTCATCTTTTGCAAGGACCCATGGTGCAATATTCGCAATTTCAAGATTTACTCTATCAGCCACATCCATAATGTCGCGAATTGCCTTTGCGTAGTTTCTTGCTTCGTATGACTCTTTGATGAGCACCCCTTGACCAAGAGCGTCGGCAACCAGCGGCTTCATAGACTCAATGTTTAGCTTGCCATCGAAAAACTTAGTGATAAATCCTGCACAGCGGCTCGCAATATTGATGTACTTACCCACCAAATCACTGTTCACGCGCGCGACAAAATCTTCCAGATTCAAGTCTATGTCTTCCATCGTGCCATTGAGCTTAGCCGCGTAGTAATAGCGCAGATATTCCGGGTTCTTAACGTGTTCCAGATAGCTGCGCGCGGTGATGAATGTGCCGCGCGATTTGGACATCTTCTCACCGTTCACAGTGAGAAAGCCATGCGCGAAAATTTGTGTCGGCTTGCGATAGCCGCTGTATTCCAAAGTTGCTGGCCAGAATAAGGCATGAAAATATAGGATATCCTTGCCAATGAAGTGATACAGCTCAGTTTTACTGTCTTTGGCCCAGTACTCATTAAAATCCAGGCCTTTTTTGGCACATAGATTCTTGAAGCTGGCCATGTAGCCAATCGGCGCATCCAGCCACACATAGAAATACTTGCCCGGTGCGTCCGGAATTTCAAAGCCGAAATACGGCGCATCGCGTGAAATGTCCCAATCGGAAAGCTTATTCTCCCCTGCCTCGCCTAGCCATTCGGTCATCTTGTTGGCTGCCTCAGCCTGAAGCGTACCGCTGCGTGTCCATTCACGCAGGAAATCGCTGCATTCACTCAGTTTGAAGAAATAATGCTCCGTCTCTTTGCGCACTGGTGTAGCACCGGAAACGGCAGAGAACGGATTAATCAATTCGGTTGGGCTATAAGTCGCGCCACACACCTCACAGCTATCGCCATATTGGTCTTTGGCGTGACACTTCGGACACTCGCCTTTAATGAAGCGGTCCGGCAGGAACATGTTCTTGACTGGATCGAAGTACTGTTCAATCGTCTTGCTGGCGATTTTGCCATTCGCCTTCAATGCTTTGTAAATGGTTTGCGAAAGCTCCTTGTTCTCGCTGGAATTGGTCGAGTGATAATTATCGAACTCCACCAGAAAATCGGCAAAATCCTTACTATGCTCTTTGTGCACCGCATCAATCAAGGCTTCAGGCGTAACGCCCTCTTTCTCAGCACGCAACATGATGGGGGTGCCATGCGTATCGTCCGCACATACATAGTGCACAGTATGGCCCTGCATCTTCTGGAAACGCACCCAGATATCGGTTTGAATATATTCCACCAAATGACCCAAGTGGATACTGCCGTTGGCGTAAGGAAGTGCTGAAGTAACGAGTATTTTCTTTGTCATACCGGCATTTTATCAAATGACGAGCGCTTTCACATGATTTAAAATAGGCAGCATCGAATAGTTGATACTTTTACTCAAGAATTTTACGAGACCACCATGGCAATTTCCGAGCTTCTCATTCAAAGCAATTTAAAACTCTGCATCGACCCTAACACAGGTAAAGATTTCGTCTCAGGCAAGTGCGTCAAGAACGTGCAAATCAATGGCAACGACGTCAGCCTGGATATCGTGCTGGGTTATCCGGCGCAAAGCCAGCTGGAATCGCTGAAACAGCTGGTGACAGACTCACTGCGCAGCATCGGTGATATCGGCCAAATCAATGTGAACGTCGGCAGCCGTATCGTCGCCCACAAAGTACAGCAGAATGTCGGACTGCTGAAAAACGTCAAAAACATCATTGCCGTCGCATCTGGCAAAGGCGGCGTCGGCAAATCCACTACGAGTGTGAATCTGGCGCTGGCACTGGCGGCAGAAGGCGCTTCTGTAGGTTTACTCGATGCTGATATCTACGGCCCAAGCCAGCCGCAGATGCTGGGTATCAGCGGGCGCCCGGATAGTCTGGATGGCAAATCCATGGAACCCATGCAGGCGCATGGCATCCAGGCAATGAGCATTGGTTTTTTAGTCGACACAGACACCCCGATGGTATGGCGCGGTCCGATGGTCACTGGCGCACTGGAGCAGCTTTTGCGTGACACCAACTGGAAAGACCTGGATTACCTAGTGATCGACCTGCCACCGGGCACAGGGGATATCCAACTCACACTGGCGCAGAAAATCCCCGTTACCGGTGCCATCATCGTCACCACGCCACAGGACATTGCCTTGCTGGATGCACGTAAGGGACTGAAAATGTTCGAAAAAGTCGGCATCCCGATTTTAGGCATCGTCGAAAACATGAGCACGCACATCTGCTCGAAATGCGGCCATGAAGAACATATCTTTGGCGAAGGCGGTGGCGAACTGATGGCGAAAGATTACGGCGTTGATCTGCTAGGCAGTTTGCCGCTGGATATCCACATCCGCATGCAAGCCGATGGCGGTAAACCAACAGTGATTGCCGAACCTAATTCAAAAGTGGCGAGCATCTATAAAGAGATTGCCCGGAAAGCAGCCAGCAAGATCGCTATCGCTGCGCTCGACCATAGCAGCAAGTTTCCGAATATCGTCATTCAGAACACTTAAAAATTCATTACAAAAACAAATGCCCTGAAAGCCGCATCCACATTGGCTTCCAGGGCATCCTTTTAATCAATGAAAAATTAACGCAACTCTACGCCAAAACAGTAGACGTCTGCACCGTTCTTCCCGTGAATCAATGTCGCCGGTATCTTGACGCCCTTACGCCAGTTATTCACCGCATCCTGTTTGCCTGCACCCGTCACCAGAAACATGACTTCATGTGCATTGTTCAAACGATTCGCGCTGATGGTGATACGGTCTGCAGGCGGCTTCGGCGCGTGGAACACCGGGACGGCATCGGCGCTGTTATCCACCTCTTGCCCGGGGAAAAGACTGGCGGTATGGCCATCCTCACCCAGCCCCAGAATCACCAGATCAAAACTGCGCACACCTTTTAGCGTCTCTGCATAAGCCTTGGCACCAGCGATATTACCCAGTTCTGCCGGGATATCGTGAATCTGCCCTTCCGGGATATCCACGTGGCTCAGCCAGGCATCACGCGCCATTTTACTGTTGCGCTCGACATGGTCTACCGGCAGGCAACGGTCATCGTTGTGATAGATATGCCAGTTCGCCCAATCAGCCTTGGCCTTGCTTAATAGCTGATAGACGCTTTTTGGGGTGCTGCCACCGGCCAGCACGATCAGGAAACTGCCGCGTTTCTTGATCGCCTTGTCTGCCGCATGCAGGATACGGTCTACTGCTGCGTGATTGATATCGTGCTGAGATTGGAAAACATGCCAACGTGTTTGGTTTTGAGACAAATTCTGCGTCATGAGAAAACCTGAAAATCCTGAAATTACAAACTGAACTGGAAATTAGTGCCAAAAAAAGAAAAAGCAGCTTTAAGTGAACTCGCTGCATTTGTTATAATTATACCTAACTCAAAAAGATAATTCTCGTTTGAATTACCGATATTTGAATAATTGAGCGCACCGTTCAAAAGACGGTGCTTCTTAACTCCTTACACCACAGGATAAACCATGAAACTCGCTATGATCGGCTTGGGCAAAATGGGCGGCAATATGACCGCACGCATGCTCCGCCACAAAATCGAAGTCGTTGGCTTCGACTTCAACACTGACACCGTAAACAGACTGGCCAAAGACGAAGGCATGATTCCGGCAAGCTCCGTACAGGATGCCATCAGCAAACTGGAAGGACAAAAGATCATCTGGATGATGCTGCCGGCAGGTGAAATCACAGAAAAACAGATCGTTGACCTTATCCCGATGCTCAACAAGGGCGACATCATTATCGATGGTGGCAACAGCAACTACAAGCACAGCCAGCGCCGCGGCAGAATGCTGGCCGAACATGGCATCGGCTTTATGGACTGCGGCACTTCCGGTGGCGTTTGGGGACTGGATAATGGCTACTGCCTGATGGTAGGTGCCGAGAAAGACGTAGCGGAAGCCGTCACCCCTGCCCTGAAAGCGCTTGCACCTGCCCCGCATCGCGGCTGGGCACACGTTGGCCCAGTTGGCAGCGGCCACTTCACCAAAATGATACATAACGGTATCGAGTATGGCATGATGCAGGCGATGGCAGAAGGTCTGGACCTGCTAAAAGGTAAAGAAGAGTTCGGTCTGGACCTGGCTCAGATCACAGAACTCTGGCGCCACGGTTCTGTCGTACGCAGCTGGTTATTGGATTTGACTGCAGAATCACTCAAGCATGACCAGACACTGGATGGCGTAGCGCCTTACGTGGCAGACTCCGGCGAAGGCCGCTGGACTGTTGTAGAGGCTGTGGAACAGGGTGTTGCAGCACCTGTATTGAGCCTGGCGTTGCAAATGCGCTTTGCCAGCCAGGAAGAGGATGGCTACAGCTACAAACTGCTTTCTGTCATGCGCAATGCGTTTGGCGGACATATGGTAAAAACTAGCAAATAATTTTATTGGGGCTGAGAATGTCGAAAAAAATTGATCCATGCACTCTTGTACTGT
>JAKOWL010000122.1 GCA_029781535.1 Pseudomonadota bacterium | reverse complement strand
TGTTTCCGGTGAGGAAAGGATCTTCCCCATAAGTTTCATGCCCACGCCCCCAGCGCGGATCCCTAAAAAGATTAATATTGGGCGACCAACATGTCAGTCCCTGATAGATTAAGGTATCCCCATAAACACGTTTAACTTCGTTGTATTTCGCGCGAACTTCATCGGAAATCGCCACAGCAACCTTATGCATCAATTCAGTATTGAAGCTTGCAGCCATGGCTATGGCTTGTGGAAATACCGTTGCTGCACCGGCTCGCGCAACCCCATGCAAGCATTCGTTCCACCAGTTATAGGCGGGTACCCCAAGCCGATCGATTGCCGGAGCATTAAAGCTCATCTGCGCAATTTTTTCCGCCAATGTCATCTGAGCAACCATGTCTTTCGCTCGCGCGGCAAAATCAACCTTGTGCCAGTTTTCATTGGCTTGAGTCATTGCAAAAAGGCTCTTACGGGCTTGGATCAATCGATGATAGGCTTCTTGTGGTGAGGATGTTCCTTGACAGGCAATTTCCATTGGGCAAGCATCCGTACGGTTTTTATTAAGAATGCCTTCAACAAGCTGTTCGCATTCCACTTCCACGCCGTTTTGTATCAGCAGTTCCATCGCCCCACGGCTGATCAGGCGCGCGTAGACATTTGCTACGCCTCCAAGCAACATCAGGTTGGCAGAGGCAAGGCCCACCACAGTATCGGCAATATCAGCTCCGAAAAAAACGGATGCATCCTCTTTAATCCATTGGAAAAGTGCAGCCAGCCCCGGCAGGGAAGCTGTTTTGACTTGCGTTCCCTGAACCAACGCCAGCCGAACAGGTTCGTTCAAATAAAATTTTGCTTGGTTCATGCATTACCCAATCCTTTAAAATGATGGATACATCAAGCTGCTTTAGCTTTGTTCTCCATGGTAACCCCCAACTTGTCCAGCAGACGAACTAGTGCAGGTAAAAGAACCAGCTGGATCGCGATGCCCGGCAAGGCGGTTACAAATGCGGCTGAAACAAAGATTTCCACAGAATACGTGCCAGCTGAAAAAATGAATGCGTTAACCAAACCCATAATCAGCCGGCCCGATAGCATCGCCAACACCAGCGAAGTGTAAAGATCCAGCCAGCGACGCCCGGTACGCAAATAGGTGATAAGTAACCCGGCGATTAACCCATAGACAGATAACTCACATAGCATGGCTGGTAACATGGCAGCGGGCGGCATACCAGTGAGCAATGTAGAAAGTGCTGGCGCCAGCAGTCCACAGGCCAGGCCATATGGCCAGCCGCAGATCATCCCGCACAGCAATACCGGAATATGCATGGGTAAAAATACTCTTCCGGCATTTGGCACCGCATGAAAAGCTAAAGGGAGCACCACACCCAGAGCGACGCAAAGCCCCGCGAATACCAATTTCCGTGTTGAAAAAACCATGTTTTTAAGCCCTCCCAGTTATCATCAGTAAGCTGTATCATAGGCTTTGGATACAATGCAATGTAACACAATTTCGCCAAAGCGTAAGATTTGTTACAATATGCTTCGCATCACTACGCCATTATATTTTGCAGTCAATACCCTGTCAATCTATAAAATTCCGAATAGAACGTCGATTATCTGAGCAACCAGCCGTTTAATTCATGGTGATTTTGGCAGCTTGTCCGGCATAAAGCTTCATTGCACGCGCTCTCAGCTTCTCCGCTAACGA
>JAKOWL010000095.1 GCA_029781535.1 Pseudomonadota bacterium | reverse complement strand
TCTGATAAGCCCGGATGGTTTCAAGTGAACGCGAGTAGGATGTGCTTAACTTTGGCGGTTCATGGTTTGTACAATCGTGCGTTACGCTCAAGCCATATTTCTGCTCCATCTGAAGCGTAAATTCCGAACCGATACTTACAATGCTGTATTGTTGGTTATCTGTACGCCATGCTTCGGTTTCCTGATACAATCCGGCTTGTTCCATGCGATATGCTTCTGTTGTATGGGTTTGATACACCAGAATTTGTGGGCCATTCTGATCCGTTATAATGGGTTGTAGGTCATCCACAATACGGGTGATTTCGATACGCGTTTTTTCAGAAACCTGTTTTTCATCCGTATCCAGAGCAGATGGTTGAGGGTTGTTATTTCCTCCTGGCAATTGAGATGAAAGCATATCCAGCGCATCTGTGATATCCACCCCAAACAGGATTTTAAAAATCCAATGGATAATGGGATATTGTCTTATTTCAGATGGCTCGTCCAATCCGGCGCCATGCAAAACAAGCTCAACAGGAGCAGTGTTTTGTGGCTGAGCTTGTGTGGGTACAGTTGCCGGTTTAAAGATGACTCCCAGCAGAATAGTTGTAAGGCAGATAACGGCCACAAGCCCTACCACAAAATAAAACACGTGGTTATCCTGCAGACGCGCATGTCTTCCCTGTTTGTGCTTCAATGTGCTCACTCCCCGTTGGCTTTTGTTCATGCTCAACAACAGCATATTCCAGCCAGCTTGCGGGTATGAGCGAAACTGAATCGATTAATCGATGAGGGTTGTCATTTCGTCAAACTGAATTTCCGGATGCAGGGATAGATTGATCCCCATCGCGACTGTGTAGGCCACCTCTTTGACAACTTGATCAATTTCTTTAGGGGTAACCACTAAATCTCCCATCGATTGAGTCACCACTTGATCGATCATAGCATCCGCTTGCGTATCCATTTGCGCAAGCAATCGCTTGGTATCCAAATTTTGTTTGCCATCCTGTAGGGTTTTGAGCAGCAGGTTCAACGCATCGCGTGAAATGGTTTGTGCATAAACGACCAGCGGAACGCCAAGTGCGATAACCGGAACCCCTAGGGTTTCTTTGTTAAGCCCCTCTCGCATGTTGCCAAGCCCGCTTCCGGGCGAAATACCTGTATCCGTCAATTTAATGGTGTTTGCAAGACGATTGGTACTACTGGATGCCAACGCGTCAATGGCGATCACCACATCCGGTTTCACATGGGCAACCAAACCTTTCACCATTTCCAGGGTTTCGATGCCTGTGATGCCAAGGACCCCGGGGGCCACAGCACAAACAGAATGCACACGTTTGTCCACTTGCCCGGGAAGATTTTCGAGCAAATGACGTGTAACCAAGGTATTCTCCACTGTCTTTGGGCCAAGCGCATCTGCGGTCACATACCGATTGCCAAGGCCTACCACCAGTGTTTTTTCTACCTTGCCAACCAATTTTATCAGTTCCGCAGCCAACGCTTGGCTGGCCGCCTTTTGCTGCTGGATATCTGGGGGAATAATGCGCGTTTCCAGTGTGACATAAGTTCCGATTGGTTTGCCTAAGGCTTTTACCCCTTCCTGGTTAATAATCTTGACAGCATTAATATGGATGCCGCCATCCGCTTGCCAATCCTGCGTTTCTACCCCCGGTATTGCGCCAGGTTGTTCATTCAAATAAGCCTCGCGAGCTTCCATTGCCAAATCCGAATATGCCGATCGCAAATTATGACCTCCTTTAATGGATCTTCTTCAATAATCAAGACCATTTTACTGTTCCTAACATGTTCCTTCCGCGCATGATCTATACAAAAATACATGTTAAGAATCTGAGTTCAAAATGAAAAACCCCCATTCAGCATTACGGCCGAACGGGGGCTTGCTCGTATTTTTTATCGTTTGGGATGGTTGCGACGGAGAAGGAAGCTTGGAATATCCGGCATATCCTTATCCTTGGTGGCATCGTCGGTCTCGTTATTCTTGCCGCGTTCCGCACCATAGGCCGGAGAGGTTGGCACTGCAGGGCGATAATTCTTCCCAGGGCTTAAAAAGTCGATCTTCAGCTCAGTTTCATCTTGTTTGGGTATCACAATGCGCTCTTGCGTGGTTACCTTGGGCTGCGACGGGGTTGCGGTGGAACTCTGGATCATGGGGTTTTCAAACCCTGTTGCAATTACGGTGATGCGAACTTTTCCTTCCAAGCTCGGATCAATTCCGGCGCCGAATATAATCATGGCATCGGGGTCTGCCGCCTGCATAATCATACTGGCCGCTTCGTTAACCTCGATTAATCCAAGATCCTCGCCACCGGTCACGTTGATCAGCATACCGCGTGCACCTTCGATGGTCGTTTCCAGCAGCGGGCTGTTGATAGCCACTTTGGCAGCATCAATCGCCCTATTATCTCCGGATCCAAAGCCAATGCCCATATGTGCGATACCGCGCTCCTTCATAATCGCACGAACATCCGCAAAATCCAGGTTAATTAGGCTTGGAACTGCAATCAAATCCGTAATGCCCTGAATGCCTTGCCGCAGCACATCATCGGCCACACGAAACGCTTCCAGGATTGGCGTTCCCTTGCCCACTACATGCAAAAGGCGATCATTGGGTATGGTGACAAGGGTATCAACTCGGCTTTTTAATTCCGTAATCCCTAAATCTGCATTGCGCATACGCTGCTTTCCTTCGAAAAGGAACGGCCTTGTCACAACGCCGACGGTTAATATCCCCAGTTCCTTGGAGATCTCCGCAACCACGGGTGCAGCGCCTGTACCGGTACCTCCACCCATACCAGCGGTGATGAAAACCATATCCGAACCCTTAAGCATCTGAGCAATCTCATCGCGGTTTTCCTC
>JAKOWL010000089.1 GCA_029781535.1 Pseudomonadota bacterium | reverse complement strand
TGCCCTGCTTGATTGCATCCGTCGCGGCTTCACCGCTGATGATGCCGGGATCAATAGGCAGGTTGATGGCATTGCCGGCTGTCTGCACCGATTCATCCAATGATCCGGCCAAATGCGGGTAAACCTGAATTGACCAGATCAGAGCTTCATATCCATTGGACAGTTGGCCTTGTGACACCCATGGCGTAACGTCAATTTCCTGCTTGACGTATTGGGTATTGGCCACGAACAAGCCCTGCTGTGCGCCAACGCCATTGGCGAAGTACACAAAATCTTTGAGCGGAATAACACCGGCATCAATTCGCAGCGTGTCATACAGCCTGACGCCACAGATCGAAGCCAGTCTGCCGCCGTTCGCGTCAACAAAAGCTTTGATCTGGGAATAATACTGCGGATTGATGTCATCGAGAGTTGTCGGCAGACCGCCCATGACTGAGCCGGTAAAGCCGAAATTTGGATCTTGCGAATAATTCATAATTCACTCCTTGACTGAATTGCTTAATCGTCTGCGCGATTACTTATGGTTTCGGTTTAGCGGCTGGCAAAACGATTTGCTCTGCCGGGACTTGCTGATAGACCATTGACGCCGCTCTGACTCTTCGCAGGCGGAAGAGGCGGGGCAACAACGCGCGGCGGAATACCTGTCACTATGCCGATGCCGTTCATTCCATTGTTAGCGGCAGGCCGGCTCATAAATCCACGAACAATCGGCGTCACAACTCCAATTGCAGCAGTTGCCACAGCCAGCACTTTCAGCGGACGGCCAAAGCGCCGGGTTGCCGCAAACTTCTCAGCCAACCAGCCTACGCCATAGCCAGCCACACCAGCAGATACCGGAGCAGTGAACTGACCCAATGGGATAAAGCGAGCAATGACTGGCTGAATCATCGGCTGAACAATTCCGAGAACCACGCCAGCTACGGTGAAGTCAATCACCTCGCCAGTGAAACCGGATGGATTACGACGACGAGCAACACTGCGCCGCTTGGTCGAAGTGCGGCGCGTCGGATTGCTTTTGTGTCGAGTTGTTTTGCGAAACGAAGCGGAAGATGCCCGGCTACGCACTGTAGCCGTCGCTCGCCGCTTGGTTGTTTTGCGTCTTGTGGTGCGTTTTTTTGCAGCCATAGATTTACCTCGTGTTCCATTCACGAACGCCAACACTGCGGGCGTTGGATTCGCTACTCTTCTTTTGACTAAAGCCATATCGGCCTCCTATCTGCTCTTGCTTTGTGCAACGTGCGGCGGCGAGCAGCTTCCGCGCACAAACCTTTATGATTGCTTTTTCAAATGCTCAATGCGCGAGATGGCTAACTTATATTGGTCATCATCAAGCCAGTTCATCGTATATGCCCACTCAATAAACTCGCGCTTTGTGGTTTCGCTCAAATTGCTTTCAAGCATTGAATCTAACAGATCATTGCCATCCATTAACTCGAGCGGCGGCACTGGTTTTCTTACTGTTCCGCTCAATTCTCAATACCTCTTGAAGTGATGCGATAGCGACCGCCTCTGAATTTCAAACCGCCATTACCATCGCTGTATAGCGTTGGACGTTCTCCTGTCTCTTCGCCCATTCGGTGAAACCAGATTGTCGGGTTGGGATGGCCCAGATGCGGCTTACTTTCTTCATACTCAAGCCGCTTCACTTCGCCCAGGCTCCCCGCTGGCATATCTGTCAACGGTGCATTGCTGGTTGTTCCAAGATGCAACTTGCCTTTGGTATCACGGCACAGCCAAACAGTTCCCCTTACTGGCGCAATGCTGCCGGATTGAGTTTTGATAAGTACCAGCTTGCCAAGTTTTGATAAGCCTGTCGGTGTTCCCTGCGGAAAATACAAGTCTTTATCGCCCGTATAGCGTCCGGCAAATTCGCGCCGATCAGACGCGGCAGAATTGCGCCGCTTACGAGTTTTTGGCTTAGGCGTCCCGCCAATGTAATCCTGCCTATCTCTCAGCGTGATCTGATATTTTTTGTAACCAGGATAATGACTCTTTGCCCATTGCAGGGTTTTAGTTTTGTTAGCATCAACATGGATGGCCAAATCAAACTCTCTGCCTTGAGCATTCACGCCGACCACTTCATAACGGGGATTGCGAGCGCGTTGCACTTTACTTCCGGCCTTCAGCGGCACAGAGCGAAACAAAGAGCGGGACGCTAAACGCGATGTGGTTTTCTTCCGGCTTTTTGTTGCGGCTTTATGTCTGGCCGTTGACGATGCTTTTTTTGCAGCGGCTTTGCGTTTCTTACTTCGTGTGCGACGTGGTTTCTTTCCTGTTTCGCCTGCTGTTGCGGGATCGTAGTCCGCGCTTGACCGGATTGGATGAAAAACCCCTGAAGCATCGTAAAAGCCCTGTGAAATATTGCGAGCGCGTTGCACCTTACTCCCAGCCTTCAGCGGCACAGAACGCGACAAAGCGCGAGACGCTAAACGCAATGTGGTTTTCTTTCGGCTTTTCGTCGCAGCTTTATGTCTGGCCGTTTGAATTGCTTTTTTAACTGCTGCTCTTTTCTTCTTACTTCGAGTGCGACGTGGTTTCTTTCCGGTTTCGCCTGCTATGGCAGGATCGTAATCAGGGCTTGAGCGATATGGATGAAATGCGCCATCGTAATAAGCGCCGGCGGCAACATTTTTTCTTGGCCTAATCTCGTCTGCGTCTGTCGAAAAAATCCCAAAAACCGTTTTCTTAGCTTTTTTCGCACCATCCATTAAACGTGGGAACGACATATTCCAATCAGATATAAATAACCGTTTTGCACCTGCAATCGCTTGCTTAGCAGTTTTAGCTTTAACTTTATAAAACCCGTCTGCAAATTCACGAGAATCACCGTAGCTAACCATGTAAGTTTTTATTGCATTGCGAGGATTGCGAGCGCGTTTCGCAAAGATCATCCCGGTTGCTTTATCCAGATAATAACCACTACTGATTGTGGCTATTCCTCTGCCTTGCGGAATTGTCTTTTTGCCGACAAGCCAGCCCTGCGGCGTTTTCTTCGCAGTGCCGCGAACAACCAGATCAACATAGCTATTGCGAATCTTCCGGCGAACAGTTGAGCCGTTTTTCAGTTTGTTAATCACGATCACCCGCTTGGGTTTTGTGATGATCGTTTTATTGCGCTTTTTGTTATTGCGCTTTTTGGCCGATGGTTTCTTCGTGCTTTTCTTTGCTGGCATCACAAAATCCTCTTCAATAAAACGACTCCACTAATCGCCAAACCCGCACCTATCAAAGCTGCTTGAGTCGGAGTGACATTGAAAAATCTGGCCAATGCATCAATCGGATTTCCGCTAGATACATCTGTCGAATCTCCACTAAAAATATCTGGCAATGAAGGCAATGATGGCCAATTTATACTGCCCGATGATTGATTAGTGTTCACGCTTCCGCCTGTCCCGGCCTGCGCGACATTCGCATTACCTTCAGCGGTTGACGGAATACTTTCAATCCAAAAAGCCTGTGTTTCCGGCCTAAATCCCGCCTGATAAATCGCACCTTCAATCGTTCGCAAAATGTCAACCAAATGCTGAAAATCCACGCGCGTTGTGACTTTGATCGAGATATACGGATTGATCAGTCCTGATTCACGGCCAGCGTCTACCCACGAAAAGCCCCCGTGGTTCCAAAGAGCATTTTTGATAGAGGCTTCTACATCATCACCCCAACCGGAAGCCGTATTACTGCCTGGCAATAAGATGTGACCACCCCACGCAATGACACTACCCGCGACAACGTAATCGCTAATTGCGTATGGTTCACCCAGACCATCACAGCATCCCAATCCCTGATTGCATCCGTCACAACAACTCATCGTCTGCGCCCTCCACGATCTCGCGTTGCCAGAAGCAAAACTGCACCACCGCCAAGCAACCACCAGAGCCAGGAATTGTCACCGTAAATTTGCTTGGTCTGTACGGGCGTCAGGCATCGCCGCGTCGTCGAATCAAATTTCGTATTCGGCGGGCATTGCGGCACAAGTTCGCATTTTCCAGTTTGAGGATTGCGCCAGACCGGACGACGCTGCGGATCAGGCGGGCATTGTTGATCCTGCTTTTTCTGTGCGGCTTGTGCTGCTCGTGCTGCTGCCTGTTGCTGTTTCTGTTGTTGCTGCGCTTGTTTTTTCGCAGCCGGATCATTCGGAAATGGCACACACGCATAAGGATCATTTTGGGGATGGTATGTCCCCTGTGGGCAGTAGCCCGGTAAAAGTATATCGGCGGAACCATAATCAAAATTTGGCTGTGGCCCTTGCCAATCAGTTGAAGGCACTGGCGACGGCTGAAGTAACCCTGTCACCCAATCCCAAAATGCAGTTGAGTCCCACCCTGAACCACCCGAACTATCAGGCGATGTCTGTGCGAATCCATAGCCATAATCAATAGCATAGGGGTTAAGAATCTGATTGTAGAAATATTCAGCCTGATAATCGTCGTAGGAATTTCCCGCATCAATTCCAGCAGACGGCCAATAATCAAAATACGATGGCATTTCATAATAAGGCAGATCATATCCAAACGCGCCCCCACCAATATAATCTCCATCAGCGCCGAATCTGTCCCAGAAAGAATCACCACCGCCGCTTTCATAGTAGGTGTCGTAATCATCAAACCATAAAAAGCCCAATCCCTGATTTAATGGATTATCAACGCGGGTTGCGCGAATCACGCGACCAAGCAACTCAGACCGCTCGCAA
>JAKOWL010000077.1 GCA_029781535.1 Pseudomonadota bacterium | reverse complement strand
CGCCCAGCAACACCGCAAACATATCCAGCATCTGCGCACTGAACAATATCTGGCTATTCCAGACAAAACGCAGACCCTGTGCGATGCTGGTAAAAACAGGGGCAGTTTCGGCCGGCGGCGGCTCCTTGACGCGCAAAGCGATCAAGGTGACTGCCGCGCTCAGGCACAAGCCGGCCGTGATTGCATAAGTAATGGTCTTGCCGGCAAACCCCACCAGTAAGCCACCCAGCGCCGGTCCGGCAATCATACCGACTTGGAATAATGAGGTACTCACACCGGCAGCGCGGACATAAGACTTGCGTGGCAGAATAATCGCCATCAACGCGCTATAGCTGGGGGCGATGAAGGCACGCGCCAAACCGGTAAAAGCAATGCTGACGTAAATCCAGAACACGCTATTGGCCTGCAGAAAGCCAGCGGCAATCATCGTTAACGTCAACCCATTAGCTGCCAACATGAGTGCGGATAGAACAGCAAACCACCGGCGCGAGTAGTGATCGATGGCATATCCGGCAAATAATGCGCTCGCAAAATATGGGATGACTTCTGCCAGACCTATCAAACCCAATGACAAAGTGTCATGCGTAAGTTCATAGATATGCCACCCCACGGCTACCGCCATGATTTGGTAGGCCAATACCATCTGGATCCGGTAGGTAAGAAGCTTGGCAAATGCGAAGTGGTTGGACGCTAAAATTTGTGAGATGGATTGCGGTAGAGACATGCAGTGATTATAACTTAGGCAACGTCTCTAAGTTTTAGGTACGCGCCACAAATACCAGCTGGCAACCGTACGATAAGGCGACCATGCTTCGCCGATTTTGGCGAGCTCCTTCGGCTTGGGCGGCTTTTCCAGGCCTTTTAATCGTTGGTATCCCAGTGCCAAACCGTAATCGTCTGCAGCTAAAATATCCATCCGCTCCAAGGTGAAAATCAGCAGCATCTCTACTGTCCAGCGGCCGATGCCTTTCAGCTTTACCAATTGCTCGATGAGCGCCTCATCTGACATCGAGACTGCTTGGGTATGGCTGGGAACCTTACCGGACAAGGCTCCCAGAGCGACTCCTTGAATGGTTTCGATTTTACGGGCAGAAAAACCACAAGCTCTAAGCGCATCAAACGTGGTATCCAGCAATTGCTGCGGCTGCGGGAACACCCCCTGATACATACCTACAAAACGAGACAGAATCGCATCACCGGCCTTGGGATGCAGCTGCTGATAGGCCACTGCACGCACCAAAGCCTGATAAGGGTCGCGCTGTGTCTTGGATTCGAACCGGCATGGACCCACCTCAGCGACCAAACGCGCCCAGTCCTCATCCAGACCTGCCAAAAACATAGACGCTTGCGTGTAAAATTGTACAGTTACCATGGCAAGATTATGCACGACTTTTTTAACGAATCCATCCTGCAGATTACTCAAGATGCTTTTTTGCTGACTGGATATGCCTTGCCTGAAATGACAACGATTTGGCAGGACGTGCAGTCCGTCATCTCGCAAGCGCCCTTGTGCAACATGCAGACACCGGGCGGGCATTACATGAGTGTACAAACAGCCAGCTGCGGTGAGCTGGGGTGGGTATCCGATCGAAAAGGTTACCGTTATTCACCGATTCATCCGCTCACTGGGCAGGCGTGGCCCACCATGCCAGATAGCCTGCGTCAGCTGGCACAGTCTGCCGCAGGCAAAGCAGGCTTTGCCGATTTCAATCCCGACAGCTGCCTGATCAATCAATACATGGTTGGCGCCAGGATGGGGTTGCACCAGGACAAGGATGAACACGATTTTACCCAACCTATCGTATCGGTTTCGCTTGGGCTGCCTGCAACCTTCCTGTTCGGCGGTACCAGACGAAACGACAAAACTATCAAGATTCCGCTGCATCACGGAGACGTGGTCGTGTGGGGTGGCGCATCAAGATTGTCTTACCATGGCGTTTCGTCAATCAAATCAGGGGATAATGCCCTATTGGGAATGCGCAGGATAAACCTGACCTTTCGCAAAGCAGGGTAAAATACGCGCATGATTGTAGATTTGAATACTGCCATAGCCAAACTCAAGGCCGGCCAAGTGGTCGCCATTCCGACCGAAACCGTATATGGACTGGCCGCGGATGCACGCAACGATGACGCGCTGAGACAGATCTATGTCATCAAGGAACGCCCTGCGAATAACCCGCTAATTGTCCACATTGACAATATCAGCCGTGTGACGGATTGGGTGAGCGAGTTCCCGCCGCTGGCGCAGAAGCTAGCAAAAACCTTCTGGCCCGGCCCTTTTACCTTGGTGCTGCCAGCCAAGCCTCACGTATCATCCATATTACGCGCCAACCAACCCACCGTGGCATTGCGCATCCCCAATCATCCGCTGACACTGCAATTGCTGCAGCTTAGCGGCCTAGCACTGGCAGCACCATCCGCCAACAAATTCACTCAGCTCAGCCCTACCACCGCGATGCATGTACAGGCCGGCCTTGGGGACGAAGTGCCCGTGCTCGATGGCGGCGCCTGCCAAGTCGGCATCGAATCGACCATCGTAGCGGTACAAGGCGACGACTGGCAATTGCTGCGCCCAGGCATGACCTCAGCTGCCAGCATAGCAACCGTCGCCGGCAAACCCGCTGTCAGTTTCAATCAAGCCATCAAGGCACCAGGCCAGCATACGCTGCATTATTCGCCACGCACCAGAATGCAACTTATCCCTAGTCGGGATGCATTAGTCGCACTCGCGAATGATTCCACTGCAGCCTTGCTGATTGGCGAAGGCACGCTACCTGATTGCGTTCATTTTCAACTGAACAAGCATGCCCCGGATGTGGCGCAGCAACTATACAGCACACTGCATCAGATGGACGCTCTGGGCAAGCAGTTGATATTGGTAGAAGTACCCCCTGACGCACCGGAATGGGCCGCCATCTTGGACAGGATGACACGTGCGGCAAGCTAAACTGTAGTTAGTCATTAATGCTTGTTTTTAGTGAAAAAAGGGAGTAACTTTACTGCTACGTTGTAGAAAATTGCGAGGAACGCGATGAACAACAAGTATGGATTAGGCAGCAGTAAAGTGGCGACCAAACACCACGAAGCGCATCATAAGTCAGCCCCACTGCACCCGGCAGTCTGCTTGCATTGCAACGGCAGCGACCTGATTTACAGCCCGAGCATGCATGATCACCGTTGCAATGACTGTGGCGAATGGCAGAACGATGTGCCTCATGGTTATTCCACAGGCCGCTCAAGCGACTACTGATTCTTTAGTGCTGCGGTAAACTCTTCATCCAGAAATGCCCTGATATCTTTCAGGGCAGAGTGGGTTTGCGCTACGGTAGCCGCATCCCCTTTTTCCTGTGCAATCAATCCTTGCGCCATCAATGTGGATGGGTGATTAGGATGTAATTGCAAAGCTCGGTCAAAATGCACCGCAGCCTCAGACTTTCTCCCCAGATTGTACTCTGCGAAAGCCAGATAATAATACGCCTCTGCGTTAGCAGGCTCTTGATCCACCCATATCTGACTCACTTGCAAAAGCGCAAGCCAATCCTGAGTTTGATAGGGTCCGACCACCTGCATAAAATGGGGACGAGAAGCTTCAGGAGCATCCCAAAATGGTGTATGTTCTGTTAACTGCAATGTCGATTCAGGCGTATTCATAAGCGCCTTGATCCATTTGACCGGAACATTGTAATAATATGCAGCACGCCCAGGACTTTTAAATGTGCTCAGCGCCACCAGACGGCCTTGCGTATCAAACACAGGACTACCGCTGGATCCCATCATAAATGCAGCATCAGTACGCACAATCACACTATCTTCATATGGGTAAAGCGCTTTGACGTTGCCATAAATAACTTGCGGCTTAAGAACGCCACCTGGAAAGCCAATCGAAAAAATTTCCTGCTCGTACTTCAGGCTTTCAGTGTCTGCCAACTCTACAGGTTTCATGTCCAGATATTGAAAACGCAGCAGACAAACATCATGTTTCCAGTCCGCACGCAAAGCTACTGGTGCAAAGCTATCGCCAAATTTAGAAATATTGACCCCGACAGCATTCGTCATCAAATGGCAATTGGTAGCCACGATATCTTTGTCCACCACAACGCCTGAGCCGACACCATTCCCACCAAACTGAGTCGTAACATGCACCTTGACCACCGAAGCCTTAAGCCGATAAGCCAGCTCATAATTAGGTTCTGCCCATGCTGAGCAAGTGCACAGCACCAAAAAAACGCTTAAGCATTTATCCATAATGGGCACCTTTTTGCAAAATGTTTACGGAATACCAGCTTATGTCATGAGTAAACATAAATGTGTGCCTTTGATCACAGTTTGTCAAAAATTTCTCGTGAAAGTCTTTAGAAAGCCTTGTAAAATGTAGCTTTCGACCAAAAGTGGCTCATTATCATGCTTATCCAATCCCATATTGTTGACCTTGATACGCCTACCGGCGTGATGCGCACCTATATTCACCGCCCTAAGACAGATCGCAAAGTTCCGGCCATCTTGTTTTACTCCGAGATCTTTCAGCAAACAGGACCTATCGAACGTGCCGCACGCTTCCTGGCTGGTCATGGATACGCGGTTTTGGTACCCGAGGTGTTTCATGAGCTAAACCCAATTGGCACCGTACTGGGCTATGATGATGCGGGACGAGACAAGGGCAACGCTGACAAAGCCGCCAAAGATGTAGAAGGTTACGACAGTGACAATCGCGCCATGATCGAGTTCCTGAAGAAACAGGAATGGTATAACGGTAACCTGGGTGCGGCTGGCTTCTGCATAGGCGGACATCTGGCGTTCCGTGCAGCGCTGCAGCCCGAAGTAAAAGCAACGGCATGTTTCTATGCCACAGATTTGCATACTAACGTTATCCCCAACAAACCCGGTCAGCACTCGATGGAACGCATCTCCGAAATCACAGGCGAGATGCTGATGATTTGGGGGAAACAAGACCCTCATATCCCAACCCCAGGCCGTGTACTGGTCTATCACAAGATGTTAGAGGCCAATCTCAACTTCACCTGGCATGAGTTCAATGGCCAGCATGCATTCATGCGTGATGAGGGCGATCGATATGATGCGCAGCTGGTAGCAATCGGCTATCAGCTCACGCTGCAGATGCTTGGCAGAGTGCTGGCCTAAACTTTTAGAAGTATGAGCCGTAAACGAAATTTGATTTGGCAGTAAAAATAAGAAGTGACTGTTCCGAGCTTGCGCCACAAGCAAAAGCTCATTTTTATTTTAAATTACCCATTTAAGAGACTAAACATTATGACCATAAAAAATGCTGATATTGGCCTGATTGGCTTGGCAGTGATGGGGCAAAATCTTGCCTTGAATATCGCGGACCATGGCTACACCATTGCTGTGTACAACCGTGACCCCAAGAAAATGCTCAACTTTATCGAAAAATGCAAAATGCATGAGCCTTCACACGAGCGTGTCATGGGTCATGCCGATTTGGCTTCTTTCGTATTAAGCATCAAACGTCCGCGCAAAATCGTATTGCTGGTTAAAGCAGGCAGCCCAACAGATTTGACGATCAATGCATTGCTGCCATTCCTGGAACAAGGTGACATCATCATCGATGGTGGTAACTCCCTGTGGACAGACACTATCCGCCGCGAAAAAGAACTGGCTGCCAAAGGCATCGACTTTATTGGTTCCGGCGTATCCGGCGGTGAGATTGGCGCACGCTTTGGCCCAAGCCTGATGCCATCCGGCAACCGCAAAGCGTGGGCCTCACTGGAGCCTATCTGGCGAGATATCGCAGCTAAAGTTGACCCGGAAACCGGCGCCCCATTGGAAGGCGCAGCCCCTGGTAAACCCGTACAAGGCGGTTTCTCCTGTACTGAATATATCGGTCCGGACGGTGCAGGCCACTACGTCAAAATGGTGCACAACGGTATTGAATACATCGATATGCAGTTGATCTGTGAAGCCTACTGGCTCATGAAGAACCTGCTAGGCATGCAAGCTGATGAGATTGGCAAGGTATTCGCAGAGTGGAACAAAGGCGAGCTTTCCAGCTATCTGATTGAGATCACTGCCGATATCCTGCAACAGAAAGACCCGATTGGCCCTGGCTTCCTGGTAGATAAAGTAATGGATGCTGCCGGTCAAAAAGGTACCGGTCAGTGGACAGCCGCGAATGCACTTGAATTAGGCGCACCGGCGAATGCCATTGCCGCCGCTGTGTATGCACGCGCACTTTCCAGCGTGAAAGAAGAACGCGTGGAAGCCAGCAAGATCCTGAAAGGACCAGCTTTAGTGCAGGAGAAAGACAAGGCCGCTACTATCGAAGCGATCAAGAACGCACTTTACTGCTCCAAGATCTGTGCTTATGCACAGGGCTTCCAGTTAATGGACAAAGCACAAGTCCAATATAACTGGAAACTCAACTTCGGTGAGATCGCACAAATCTGGCGTGGCGGCTGTATCATTCGCGCCCGCTTCCTGCAAAAAATCACCGATGCATATGGCCGTAACTCACGCCTGAAAAACCTGATGCTCGACCCGTACTTTACCACTGCATTGAACGAAGGTCAGGCGGGATGGCGCAAAGTAATTGCGATGGCAGTTACCAACGGTGTACCTGCCCAAGGCTTCAGCGCGGCGCTGGCCTACTATGATGGTTACAGAAGCGCTGTATTGCCGGCCAATCTGTTGCAGGCACAACGCGATTACTTTGGCGCACACACCTACGAGCGCGTGGATCAACCTCGCGGTCAATTCTTCCATCTGGACTGGCCAGAAAAAGGCCGCCCACAACTTACTATCGAGTAAGTTAGAAAGTAATGAAGAAATAAAAGATTCCGGGGCGGCACATGCTGCCCCGTTTTTTTACTCAGTGTTTGTAGCTAAATACAGCCGATGACTGTATGCGCTATATGCTAATTAAACACAATCGCTGACAGATTCCAGCACGCGGCCAAAATCTTTTTGGCTTTTAAGCACTTTGAGGTTTTTCTCTTGCTCTTTAACCTTGTCTGACTTTTCGGTTAAAGATGGGGCGAAAATTTCTTCATGCAATATATCTTTTTTCACTACGTTTGCTTGTTGATGTTCCATTTCACTATCTTCCTTTTGGGATTAAAATCTACAGGAATTTTGTTCCTGTAGTCTTGGTCAGCAATTTATCAAAAAAATTCATCTGACACATTGCCTTAGTCATGTTTTTTTCATATACATGACAATTCTTGCTACTAATGCGTCAAAATTGTTGCGGATTACACAAAAAACATCATTTTTAGCGTGTAATAAGCAGTGTGTAAAAAAAGAAGCAATTATTGCGCCAAAATAAAATCACTTTTGCAGCCCATACATAACAAAACTTTCGTAAAATATTGCCATTGAAGACAAGCAGAAAATCATGCAAATTTGGATAAACGGCAAACAGAATGATTTTGAATCTGACAGTATGAAAATTGCAGATTTAGTCAGCATTCTCAACTTGACTGGAAAGCGTATCGCCATTGAACAGAATGGCGAAATTGTACCCCGCAGCTCATATGCGGAAACCCAGCTGAACAATGGGGATAAACTTGAAATTGTAGGTGCCGTAGGTGGCGGTTAATGGAAATGATGATGAATGACGAATTAATTGTTGCGGGAAAACATTATCACTCGCGGCTGCTGATAGGCACCGGCAAATACAAAGACTTTACCGAAACACGTGCAGCGATTGATGCCAGCGGCGCACAAATCGTCACGGTAGCAATTCGACGCACCAACATTGGACAAAAAGCCGGCGAGCCTTCGTTGCTGGACTATTTGCCACCCAGTGAATTTACCTATCTGCCCAATACGGCAGGCTGTTATACAGCAGACGACGCGGTGCGCACTTTGCGTCTGGCACGCGAGCTTCTGGATGGCCACTCACTGGTCAAGCTGGAAGTGCTGGGTGACCCGCATACCTTGTACCCAAACGTGATAGAAACGATTGCGGCTGCAAAAACACTGGTCAAAGAAGGCTTTGACGTGATGGTGTACACCTCCGATGACCCCATTATCGCAAAACAGTTAGAAGACGTTGGCTGTTGCGCCATCATGCCGCTTGCTTCACTCATAGGCTCTGGCATGGGCATTCTGAATCCTTGGAATCTACAGATCATTATTGATACGGTCAAAGTTCCAGTCCTGGTGGATGCCGGCGTGGGCACCGCAAGTGACGCAGCAATCGCCATGGAACTCGGATGCGCCGGCATTTTGATGAACACCGCCATTGCAGGCGCACAAAACCCGATACTGATGGCCTCTGCCATGAAAAAGGCCGTAGAGGCTGGTCGTGAGGCGTTCTTGGCTGGCAGGATGCCGAAGAAGCTTTATTCCGCAAGCCCTAGCTCGCCTACAAGTGGCATGATCGAGCGCATAGATTAATGGCCACCGCAAAAAAGTACGAATTTTCTGTCACCGTCAAGACTGAATATCTGTCGGATCAATCCAATCCAGCACAACAGCAATATGTGTTTGCTTACACCATCCATATCACGAATGTTGGACTGACTGCTGCACAGCTCATCAGTCGGCACTGGATCATTACTGATGCGAATGGCGACATCAAGGAAGTCAAAGGATTAGGTGTTGTGGGCGCTCAACCTTTGCTTGAACCACAACAGGAATTTGAATACACCAGTGGTTGTGTGCTCAAAACCTCGGCTGGCAGCATGCATGGCAGTTACTTCTGCGTTGCAACCGATGGAGAGAAGTTCGAAGTCGAAATCCCTGAGTTCATTCTCTCTGTACCACAAGTATTGCATTGAATGAAAAGACACCTTGCCCTATTGATAGTGCTCGCCATGTGCTCCGCATGTGCGAAGCGCAATGTCAAACCTGCTCCACCGCATAAAGCACCAGCCTGCACTTGCCAACCGGCTGAAGCGACACCCAGCTCCCCTGCCCCGGAAACGCCTAAAAACTGTGAGGCCAAACCCTCCGAAGCTATCAAGATTCCCGATTACAGCCTATTAAAGCTGAGCCGTTGGGAAGCGATTGGAGACTTGCAAGAGGACAACCTGACAACAGCCTGGAGCGCATGGCAATACAGCTGCAGCTCTCTAAAAAACAAACCACAATGGCTAACCGCCTGCGATGCTGCAAATAAGCTCAACAACCCGAACCAAGCACAGATAATGGCCTACCTGACTGATTATTTCGAGGTCTATCAGGCTACCAATCTGGACAATACCGACAGCGGCCTGATTACCGGCTACTACGAGCCAGTCTTGAAAGCAAGCCGCAACAAATCAAGCTTCTATTCACAACCTCTATACCGCCAGCCAGATGATTTGATTACAGTAGAGCTAGCAGATATCTACCCGGAACTGAAATATAAACGTGTGCGAGGCAAACTGCAGGGCAACAAATTAGTGCCTTACTTTACACGCGCCGAGATAGAGTCCAATTCGGCATCGTTGAATGGCAAAGAGCTCGCCTGGGTCAGCGATCCCATTGATGCGTTCTTTTTGCAGATTCAGGGGTCTGGGTTGCTGCGCCTTGATAACGGCGAGCAAATTCAAGTGGGCTATGCCGACCAGAACGGTCATGCCTATAACTCGATTGGCAGAATCCTGATTGAGCGCGGAGAATTAACCGCTGACAAGGCTTCCATGCAGGGCATCAAACAATGGGCGGCAAATAACCCTGACAAACTACGCGAGCTGTTGGACAATAACCCCAGCTATGTTTTCTTTCGCGAGTTGCCCGGTAATTTGCCAGGCCCTTTGGGGGCATTGGGGGTGCCTATCAGTTCAGAACGCAGCATTGCGATAGACCCAAAATTCATCCCCTTGGGTGCACCGGTCTTTCTATCGACCACACAACCTAATTCGGACAAGCCGCTGAAACGGCTGATGTTGGCACAGGATACTGGCGGGGCGATAAAAGGGGGGGTAAGAGCTGATTTCTTTTGGGGTGCCGGTGAAAAAGCTGGGCAATTGGCCGGCGCAATGAAACAGAAAGGCAAAATCTGGGTGTTGTTGCCCAAAGGTTTTTTCAACCATAAATAACCTGAACAAAAAAGGCATCCATGTGGATGCCTTTTGTACCTGACGCGAGAACTTATTTGTTCATTACGTACATGGTCACTTCGAAACCGAAACGCATTTCAGTAGCAGCTGGTTTTGTCCACATAGTAAATTTCTCCTTTTCTATAAATTCGTCAATTTAGCATTAACGTGATAGGTATATTACTGATGCGTCCAGAAAAGAGAGATGTCAAAACTGCTTAAATGCGGTTCATGAAATTCATGAGAAAAGGCCACGGAGCCTCTGGCCCAACTTTCTGATTCCTTTACGGCCTACCCGGCGTTTTAGCCAAACCTTGCTATCGTATAGATAAAATGGGACTTTGTGGAACCAGCATAGTTGACTGCCAGACAAACCCAGGTAATGCCCCAGAAAACGTTCTCTTTCCGGCCAGTTAAGCTTCTGGCCGGCACGTGTCAGATCAGCCAGGCGCTGATACATCGGAACACCAAAATCACTGAATCTTGCACGCGCAGTATCGATCAGGCTGAAGCTGAGTGTAGATTTGTTTTCAATCTTGACCAGAATATTACCCCCGGACAAATCCCTGAAGTAACACCCAGCATAGTGCATCTTGGATATAAACCGGGCCAATTGAGCATAGACAGTTTCCTGCCCCACCCCAAGATAGCTGGTCTCACCAGCCGAGAAGGCAGTAAACATCTGGCCGATATGACAGTCAATATGCGCATATTCGCATATATAAAAATTCTGCTTCAGGCTTTTATCGCCTATCTTTTCAAAAAAGGCCAAAGGGTGAGGTGTTGCTATACCGCGCCGCAAGAGTTCCATCGCCCCGTTCCAACTGCGACGTGCCTTGGTCGGGCGATTTTTATCCAGCAACACTTTATGCCAGTACATTTTGACCGGCTTTTTAATAGCGACCTGCCCATTTTCATCAAACGGATGCGGCATTGTCCAGATCACATTCCGCGCATGGCGCAAACTGTCAGACTTTTGTGGGGGTGATAGAGTCTCAGGATTCAGCGCTTCCAGCAGTTGTGCGGCTTCTACTTGATTCCGTACGACCATCAGGCCTGACCAGCCTTGTCGGGCACATGAAAAATAGCGGGTGTCCGCCACATGTGTATCGATCGACAATGGCAACTTGATGCCCGGTTTTTCGACCATATCCAGCTTAAAGTCAGCTGGCCAACTCAGATAGATCGGTGTCTCGCAAATCAGGTCTGGTGTCTCATCCACTAAATCCGTACCATCACGATGCTGATAGGCAGCCGCTGTGAGAGTGGCTTGAGAATAGACATCGACCAAAGGGACAGCTTTTCCGTCAACTGTCCAGGCCACATGGATATGCAAGCCACCCTGCAGGAAATCGTGAATCTCCAACCCCATATTGGTAGCAACAGCACCAACATACTGCGCGCCCGACAGTCTTGCCACCACTGTTTGCATGGCAAAGAAACTCGGATACAACCGGTAATCCGTTAGATTGCCATCTGCACTTTGATAACGCGCAATCCTTTCCAATGCTGGGTATTCAGCATCCTTCAAACCATCGCTGATCAATCCTTCACGATGACAGATGAACGTCCCCCAGAATGCTTGATTGATTGCCCCGCTGGCAGCAAGCAGGGTGAAATACCGCGTCAGGTAATCTGCTTGTTTTTGCTCACCATGTGCCAACTTGCGTTCTATACGATAGATTGCCCAGAATGCGCCGGTACTTACGGTATTGGGCACATCAAAATCGCAGCCTATCTTTTGCAAAAGCCGCGCCTTTTTAACCAAATTGTATTTGAGCAGCTTGGCCCAGCGATATTTCAATATGCGGTGGTCAAAGCGCTCTGGCTCGCTCACGCGTTCCACAAATAAATTATTGGAATGGATATCCGGTAGCTGTTGTTTATTGTGCAAGGTTTTTAATAAATGCACATTATAGAGTGGCTCAAAATCCTGAATGTTCGCCGCCAGCAAAGGAATACCGTGAGGTCTTATCGTTTGGTGAGCGATTTGCCATGCGGCATAGTAGCCTGGCCAGATATATCCGGCCCAGCGTTTGCGATTGAGCGTATTGCCAATCTCAATTTGCCGGACACGTGTACCAAACCTTGCTATTACGGTATTGATAAATGCCTGCCAGTGCGTCTGTTCTTCAGCGGTGTGCATTAACCTGGCAGATTCAAATGGAGGAATCAACCGCAAAGTGACTGAGAACCCTGCTTCCAGCAAGGCATCACAAAAGCGCCCCTGGAAACCAATCAAGTCGTCATAACTCAAATCCAGGCGCACCTGCCTGATTCCCAGACGCCTTAGCTGGGCAATGACATAAGCATCAGTCGCCGGGTCCGCATTGCTGGCGACGCCTATGCCGAAAAAATCCTCCGGCACAGCATGATGCTCTAGTGGAAGATGCCCCTTCGCCAATCGCAGGCCGCCCCCCAGAATATACCGCAGGCCATCATAGATGACCCGCGTCGTTAACATGGAAGATTGATTCGACATTAAGGCAGATGATAACGTTGTTCTTGGTACAGCATCGTCGGCAACAATGAGTTCGCCAAGGCCCGATTTTCCAGCTCTTTGGCGTCAGATGGAGCTGCAGACTCATGTAAGCGCTTACCCTTGGCATCATATACCGCGTACGCAGGAGGCTTGTTTTCCCGCAGCACGACTACATGATTGTTGTCAGGTGTGCCTTCCATCCATCCGAAATTCTGATTATATTGCATCATGGCACGGCCATTTTCGTGCGGCACAGACATATCACGCCCCGTCATAGGAGTCTCAGCCCTCACCCCCATCAGCGACAAAACCGTTACCGGCAAATCCATCTGACTAGTAATGGTGTCTATCACTTTAGGTTGAATATCTGCCCCCAGGATCAAGCCGGGGATATGGAAGTGCTCGATAGGTACCAAGGTATCGCCGCGCACACGGATATCATGATCGGCCACGATCAAAAAGACCGTATCTTTCCAGTAAGGAGAAGCCTGCGCTTTTTTAAAGAATTCGCCAAGCGCATAATCCGCATATTTCACAGCGTTATTGTCTGTGGCCTTTGGCTGTTCGTACAATGCGATCCTGCCATCCGGGAACTCAAATGGCGCATGATTGCTCGAACTGAACGCCAGTGTAAAGAACGGCTTGCCGCTGGCATGATGGGCCATCAGCTGCTCATGTGTCCTGTTAAGCAAATCCTCATCCGAGGCACCCCAGCTACCTACAAAAACCGGATTCTTGTAATCCTTTTGGCCAATGACTTGTTTGAAACCATTCCCCATAAAGAATCGTTGCATATTGTCGAAATGCGTCTCGCCGCCGTAGATAAACTCTGTCGCGTAACCACGTCTCGACAACAAATCAGCCAATGTGAAAAAGCCTTTCTGGCTCAGATCCAGCTTCACCGTGCTATCGGAGGGGGTTGGCTGGAACCCGGTCACTACTGCCTCGATGCCCCTGACTGAACGGGTCCCCGTCGCATATAAGTGATTAAACCAGATACCTTGAGATTTCAGTTTTTCCAGATTGGGAGTCACTGGCACTCCACCGAGCGACTTAACAAAAGTAGCGCCCAAGCTTTCCTGCAAAATAATGACCAAATTCAATGGCTTATCACGTTTCATACTTGGCTCAAGCATTTTCAGCGTCGGAATATCCGTATCGTGTGCACCTGTAAGTTGAAAAATCTCAGCTTTCGGCAACTTGCCATAGATGGCACTGGATTTTGCCTCATGTTGCAGACTATAAATCGCATAGAACACAGAATAGCCCGAATTCAAGATCAGGCTATTCACCATACTGTCTTGGGTAATGGCAAACAAAGCAGGGTTGGCAGGACGATGTCCAATCGAGGAGCGTATCCCAGCAAGAGTAAGTGCTAACACAACCGTATAAACCAACCAGGTATTTTGAGTCTTCCAGGTTAGCTTGCTGGACAGCCACGGTTGCATAAATCTTCGCATGGCCCATATCGTGAGCAGGACGGCGCCGACCCCGGCAAAAATATCCATCTTGAAACCGCGCCATAACATACTAAACACTTCATGCGGATATTTCAGGTATTCAACAAAGATACGATTTGGCCTTACATCATATTCAGCGATAAACCCAGGCGTGCTTGCCTCTAGAAACATCAGCAGCACGATTCCCAACACTACCCACCAATAGGTGAATTTCTGCCAGACTTTGAATAATTTGCCATTTATCAAGAATGGGGCGAGCAACAAAGGTACAAGCGCCAGCAAACCAAGCTGCATCACATCCACGCGCACACCCTGTAGCAAGACTTCCACAAGCTTGCCAGTGGCATTCACGCGGTCGAATTTCCACAGCACCAAGCCGATACGTGAGAGAGATAGCAAGACTAAACCCACCAGCAACATCGCCACAAACGGCGCAAACGGGCCAAGCCTGTTAGCTACGCGAAAGATTGCCGCTTGAAAACTCTTGAAAAGATAGATTAAAAACTGCGTGATACGCATCAGATAACACTTTGAAAAAAAACGTGATTATAACCGCAAAGATATCTCAAACCTAAATCGCTCCTTAGTGCCTTGTCATATGCTTCAGGCTTAACCAATGTACAAAATCATGGTAATAACGTGGCTGCCGCCAGCACAGGTAAAAAATAACCAGCACATGTAGACATGCCGTAGCCAGAAATAGTTGCGGAATATTTAGGCCATATCCGAAAAGCCATATGGAAAACCCCGCCGAAACGACCATGAACAAAGCATTCAAGATATTGTTTGCCGCTATCGTGCGTGATTGGTGGCTCTTCAAGCCTGCCGTCTGAATAAAGGTGTACAGTGGCACGATATAAAAACCTGCGAAGATTCCAATGAACGCGACATCAGCCAATAATCTGCAGTGAACCATGTCAGCCAAAAATCCTTGGTAATCGAACTGTGCATCAGCCGCAATGGAGAGCGTCATTCCGCCATAGGCAAAATCTAACCCGAAAATCGCCATGCCGATTGCGCCAAACAATACCAGCCCTAACTCCACTTTACCTTTTGCCAGTTTTTCACATAGGAGCGACCCAACACCAATCCCCAATGAAAAAATACTCAACAGCAAGATAAACACGCTCTCGTCACCATGCAGCACCTGTTTGGCAAACACCGGAAACTGCGCCAGTAGCACCGCACCATAAAACCAGAACCATGAGATAGCAATCAAGGTAATCCAGACAGGTTGATGTTGCCATGCGAACTTCAAATTCCGCCAGGTCTCTATCAAAGGATTCCATTTCACGGTCAATGCTGCATCCGATGGCGGAGAATAAGGGATGCCCCGGCTATTAAGATAGCCAAGCACAGCCAGCCCAACGACGGTAATACCAATGGCCGTGTGTCCTGCGTCTGCCAGCCAGGCGCCCAATACCTGGCCAAGCAATATCGCTACAAAGCTGCCCATTTCTAGCATGCCATTGCCGCCAATCAGTTCATGCTCTTGAAGATGCTGCGGCAAATAAGAATATTTGACTGGGCCAAACAATGCAGAATGCACTCCCATCATGAACAGGGCAAAACTCAACAGCCAAATGTTATGCAAGAAAAAACCTGCACTGGCAAACAGCATAATGCCGATTTCAAACGATTTGACGAAACGAATAAGCTGCGACTTCTCGAACTTATCAGCGATCTGCCCGGCAGTGGCGGAGAATAAAAAGAAGGGGAGAATGAACACACCTGGCAATATGGTGGCCAGTTTTGCGCCACTGATATGGGTAAGCGTAACGGTATGAAAAGTCACCAATGTGACAAGCGCAGTCTTGAATACGTTATCGTTGAATGCCCCTAAGAACTGCGTAAAAAAGAAAGGGCGAAAACGCTGTTCTTTCATAAGGCTAAATTGGCTCACTGATTATCCCACTATCTTGCTTGTTGACTTGTTATTTTGCTTCTTGATGGCGGTATCGGGGAAAAATAGCTGGCTGCAATCACCAGTACCGCTGTTCCAATCAAAGAAACTGTCCATGCCACCGTGCCAGCGTTGGCTAAATCCAGCAACAACAGTTTGGCACAAACCACCCCCAACAGCGAAAATCCGGCATACCACCAGGAACGGCTGGCCATCTTACCTGCACTGATCATTGTCATTATCGCTATCGTCGTCCAAATAAGTGATAGTGAAGTTTGGAACATCCCAGAGTGCTTGAGCGCCTCGATTGTAAATGGTACCCCGCCCCAATGATATGCAATGCGTGCCGCCATGCTGCTAAGCCACACAAAAAGCGGCCACAACACAAGTAAGTGCTTAAATGGCTGTATTGTTGCAACCGAGCTGAAACGGACATAGCGATATAACGTTAAAAGTACCAGTACCTGCGTGATATCGTAAAAACTCAGCAATGGCACATAAGGCAAACCAGAACCGCCACCATGGTGCAAGAAACCAGCCAAGATGGACCAACCGGCGGCCAGTAGTGTTATAGGCAGTAATAGCACATCCAGCTGAGGATGCCGCCAAAATGGCCACAGCTGCCGGCGAGACAAATGCATCGTACCTGCCATAGCAACAGCCAGCATCAACCCCCAGGCCAGCAATGGCCATAATGTGTTGCCATGGGCCAGCTTATTGGCAAACCAGCTTGCCTCGTGTCCAGCCAAAACCACCAGCAACCAATAAAACACGCTATGCAGCGGGCTGTCACAATGATCCAGATGGTCACGCTCTTGCTGATACAACAACCAGCCATAAACCGCTATCGCAAGTGGGAACACCAATGCCATGAAGTCATGCAGTACATGTGAAAAACGCATCCAAGCATAAACCGGTACAACTATCATTGCCAGATAATGCCCCCATCCGACACGTCGTAAGTCAGGCCAGCTGACTAACTTACCTATCGATTCGCAAACAATCGCTGTTCCAGCAACGAACAACAAACCAACAGCATCTTGATGTTGGCTCGGCACAAAAGCGTCTACTTCCCGCAGCCCTGCGGATAACCACCACAAGCCTGCCCAAAGCAACATCAGCCTAGACAGGCCAATCTCATTTTTGATATTGGAGAACTGCCGCGCAGTGAATAATCCTGCATAGGCAATAACCGCCATCCCAATAAATACATCATTCAGTACGACCAATCGATGTGACAAAGTGTGCAAGTGCATTAAAAAGTAGAAGCCTGCAATGCCCTGCAAGGCACCACCTGCATACCTTGCCAAAGGCCGACCCTGCTTGCTTCCCAGCCATGCTACCGCACCGCCTTCGACAGCCCACAGCGCAACAGTGAGCTGCGTCCCGAATGCAAGCGGAATCGCAATGGTCAGAAAGGCAATCGCAATACCCAGGTGACTTCTTTCCATCAGCCGCATTTCGGTACTGTTTTTCTGATACAGCCCCCACCATAGCCCCATGTAATAGACCCCTGCCACTAGCGCCCACCAAGCCAGCGCAATGTCATTACCCATCAGCAGCTTGTGTTGTATGGCCGCCGCGCAAATAGGTACGCCAAATACCAACACGCCCTCCTGTCAACCTTTCAGGCCAGGCGATTTGAATAGGGCAGATAAAACCGGGGCAAGCGAATACATCAAGAAGAAAATCACCAGAAAAATTTCAACATTGCCAAAATGTTCAGGACGATAGCTGCGTAACGCCCAGCCCATGCCGATGACGAAGGTCATCAAAAAACCCGTCATATTCAAGGAACGCCAGGATTTAAACCAATTGACTGCCAAGATAAAGCCGTTGAGCAACACATAATAGCTAAATAAAGCCATGTAATTGCCAGACCCATCGGAAGCCAGTATCGGTGCCAGAAATGCACCGGCCATGCCCAATACGGCTAGCACAGCGTCATTTTGGCGTGCAGCCATTATTGTGCAGCTCACCCCCAGCACGGCAAATGCCAAGAAAGCCATCGCATGGCCTATCAAGCCATAGCGAGTCAGCATGAAATTCACCAGCAAATATAAAATGGCAAAACCGCCGCCTTGCATGGCAATTCCAAACATGCGGTATTTCGATTGTTCGGTTTTGCTGTAGCCAAACACGATCATGCCTGTAGCGGTTAAAGCCCCCAACAGCAATCTAAGTTGTATTGGGAACAACCCATGTTCCGCCGCCAGTTTAAGCGCCGAAGACACCCCAAAAAACAGCAATACTGCACCGATTTTCGCCAGAATATTGCCGCTGATAAGCTTTTGCCACAAATCAGGCTGCTTAGCTGAAATTTCTCTTTCGGAATAATCGACCGATACTTCTTCTGGCGGCTGCCGCAATGTCGCATGTTGAACTTGCTCGGATGGTGCCTGAGAAGCTTTTTCAGGAATATTATCAACAAGCTTCGAATCCGGCAGGCTGGAAGGCTCATCCAGACTGGCATCCAGAGGCGCTTCTACATGCCCGATGTCAACCTGGTTGGTAGTGATTAACGAATCCGGATTTTGAGCCTTGCTTTTTAAGTCTTCTATCTCATGCTCAAGGCGTTGAATCTTATCTTGTAGTATTCGCTGTGCCTGCTGTATCTGTCCATCTATTAGCATCCAGGCAAAAAAACCAAGCACACCACCAACCCACGCCGCGACAAAACCATCCAATAGCGCACCGATGATCACTCCGATTATGATAAATGGCAGCATCTAATCCTCCTGGTTTCTTCTTATGAAAAAAATGCTCTGGTTTCAAATGTACTTGTAGAAAAACGTTTTCCTTCATATCGGATCAGTCTTTTCACAGCAAAATCAAACATCAATGGATTGTAATTTTTAAGTTGCTGTAAAAACTGAACATGCTCTGGCTCAAGCAAACCGTTTCTCGCCAATTGTTCGGTATTTATCAGCGGAAAGATGCCTGGCAAAGGATAGTCTGAGCCATTAAGCAAACGGTGCTGCCAGTCATCTCGAGATAAGAGATATGGGATTGCCCATGCATGATTGATGAGTGTGAGTGCAGAAATCTCACCAAAAACCAGCGTTTTATAATCCGGGGTATCCATCAATCGTGCAAACAGCTCAACACTCTTGACACGCTTGTTGCCATTATCCAGATCTTCATCATAGCCATCACTGGCACAATGCGCGAGCACAACCCGCACTCCGCTATCCAATGCCCGCCGCATGCGTAGAGGGTTACCATAGCTTTGATCTCCCCCTTGCACAGCACTTTCCCGCCCTGTATGACTGATAATAGGCAAGTTTAGCGCTGCCGCCTTTTTGTAAAAGGCATCGCATCTGGAGAGGCTGGGTCTATGCCCATACCGGATGGCAACCATTTAACTGCGCGCGCTCCTTGTGCTTTAGCAGTGTCTAATGCATCCAACGCATCTTGGCGATAAGGATGGATCGATGCGACCCATTCAAAACATTTCGGGTGATCACTCGCAACTTTAGCGGTGTATTCATTGGAAATATAAAAAATGGAATTTTCTTTGACAGGGTGGCCTTGCATATCGTGATACCAATCAAAAGCGAACAACATACTTTTAAATCCTGCGGGCATTTCGGCGGTTAACGCTGCCAGCCGATACACATAAGTTCTATCTACGTCACCCAAGACTGAACAGCTGCCATCCATGTAGAAATCTTTTTGCACCTTCAAAACCGGATGTAACCAGCTGTTCATATTGGCATTCATCCACACCCCATGCTGGCTATCACCCGAGCCCGTCAAATGCACATGGCTATCCCATACGTTTGCAGGTTGTATACCTTGCCAGATTTCTTGCATTAATGGATGTTGAGACAGATATTCTGGCATACCGCTTAAGCAGGATGCTTTAAATCCACTTTCCGGCCATAGGCGGGTACCTGTAACAACCATCCCTCCCAGGCACATTGCCGCCAACCCCTGCAGAAACTGACGACGATTCATACCTAATCAGGCGCTTTCTGCCATTTGCTTCAATGTCACATAATCTGTCTTGCCGGTACCTAACAGCGGCAACTCTTCCAATCGCACGATCTTACGTGCGATGGCGATTTCCGGATGATTCATATTTTTTGCCACTATCTGCAGATCCTCTCGTTTCAGTGCCGGATCTGTCGTAAACAGCACGATATTTTCTCCTCGCTGCACATCCGTCTGTGTACTTGCAGCATGCTGGTACTCCGGTGCAGCGATATTGGCAATCTTTTCTACCACTTCCAGCGACACCATTTCACCAGCGACCTTGGCAAAACGTTTTACACGCCCTTTGATATGGATAAATCCTTCCGCATCCACCTCAACGATATCGCCAGTATCGTACCAGCCTTCCTTGGGGGGATTCAGTATTCCTGGGTTATCGTAAAGATAGTAGCCCATCATCACATTTTCGCCGCGCACATGCAGCAAACCACCCGTATGGATACCTGGCACACTCTCCAGTTTATGCTCCAACCCCGGGATAAACTGCCCGACACTGCCGTTAAGGTTAGCCATCGGAGTATTGGCCGATAGCACCGGCGCGCATTCGGTAGCGCCATAGCCTTCCAGTATGCGTATGCCGAATTTTTCACTGTACGTTTTTCGCACTTCTTCATTCAATTTTTCAGCACCAGCCACCACGATTCTTAATTTATAGAAATCATAAGGATGCGCATATTTTGCATAGTTACCGAGGAAGGTACTTGTAGCAAAGAACACTGTACAGCCTCGGTCATAGATTATTTCCGGAATTGCTTTATATTGGAGTGGGGAAGGGAAAATGTGAATCTTGATACCATTCAGAATTGGCAACATGGAACCGGTAAAACCAAAAGCATGGAAAACCGGCAACACCATCATGAACTTATCTGTCGGATTAAAATCGAGTATGGCAATGATTTGAGCAATGTTAGCCAGAATACTCTTGTGCGAATGCACGACTCCTTTGGGTTTCCCCTCGGAACCAGAGGTGAATAAGACGACAGCCGGTTCTTCCGGCAGACTCGGTTCCATCACTGCACGTGGATAATGCAGAGCGTAACCCATTAACCATGCACGGTCCACCACTCCAAAATCGGCTCTCAGGTCTTCTAGGTAAAGGATGTTCAAATTGGTCAGGCCTTCCACCACACTTTCCAACTTGGCCGTTTCTATAAATTTGCGTGAAGTAATGACCGTTCCGATTTTGGCCGCAATGCAGGCATTCTGCATGCCGGAAGTTCCTGAGGTATAGTTCAGCATTGCCGGTATGCGATTGAACGCTGTCATCCCCAGCACTAACGCCATGGTATTGGTGATATTGGGCATGAGCACACCTACCGTTTCCCCACGCTTACTGACTTTGGTCACAATACGGCCTAATGCCAAGCTTTTTTTCAGCAGGTCATGATAAGTTTCTTCTACCTCATTTAAATCCTCGATTAATTTATAACTTTCGCCATACTTATCAATCGCATCTAGAAACGCTTCAAACAGGGTGCGGCTCTTTTGCGACTGAAAGAGCATTTTTTGCATCACGCTGCGCATGCCTTCACCTGCGATACGTCGCCTTTGCTTGCCAGTCGGGAAGCCGTGATGCGTTGCTTTTGGCATGATGATATTCGTGGTAGGCATTACCGTGAGCGTCACTTTTGGAAGCAGCCGTTTGGGGTGATGTCGAGACAAGCGGCCAAAATAGGATTCCGCGGCACCATCTATGCGCACCGGCAGGATTTTTGCGCCGGTCTTACCGGCGACAAAGCCAGGGCCGTC
>JAKOWL010000060.1 GCA_029781535.1 Pseudomonadota bacterium | reverse complement strand
AAGTCACACATCCGGAATATACGCCAATTCACACCGGAAGCTTTGCTGATCAATTTCTATGGTACGACCGAAACGCCGCAGGCTGTCGCTTATCATTGTGTCGATTATGACAGCATTGACAAGAAAATCCCTATCGGCAAAGCCATTGCTGATGTACAGGTGCTGATTCTGAACAATCAATCTCAGCCAGCTGGTCTTTATGAGCAAGGACAAGTAGTTATCCGGAGCAAATATTTGTCTGAGGGCTATATTGGCTCATCGCAGAACAACGCAAACTTTTCAAACGACATTTTTTCCAATGATCCGGACATACATCTGTATTTCACGGGCGATTATGGCTATTACAATTCTGATTACCAAGTTGTACTGTTAGGCAGACAAGATGATCAGATAAAAATACGCGGTTATAGAATAGAACTCAATGAAATCAATCAAGCCATCCTCAACCATTCACCTGAAATTGAAGATGCCCTCACAATCGCCACCGAACTCCCAAATGACAGCAATGAAAACCAGGAAAAACAATTGGTCACCTATGTGGTGAAAAAAACTGGAAAAAACATCAACATCGACACCTTACATTCGATGCTATTGAATAAGCTGCCTGGCTATATGGTCCCCAGCCACATTGTGCTGATTGAATCATTACCACTGCTGCCAAATGGAAAGATAGACCGTAAAAGACTCCCTCTCCCAGACTCTTCAAGCCTTATCAAAAAAACAGGCGCTTATGAAATACCTGAAACAGAAACCGAGAACGAGATCGCGCTCGCTTGGGGAAAAATATTAGGAATAACTGAAGTCGGAAAAAATCATACTTTTATTGAATTGGGTGGTGACTCTTTATCTCATATCCAGGCATCGTTGGCACTTGAGAAAATTGTAGGGCACATTCCTGACGAATGGGAAACAAAACCGGTTTCTAAATTGGCCTTGGACATCAAAACTTCGACTGGCTGGATTGATATTGATAGCACAATAGTTGTTCGCGCCATTTCGATTGTTGCGGTCGTTATAAATCATTTTTGGATACACAATATACGCGGAGCAACCTCTGCTTTGTTCATGGTCGCAGGTTATACTTTTGCGAAATTTCAGCTAAAGACTATTCACAACGTGAATAGCACACGGCCGATATTTTCAACAATCTTGTCAATTGCACTCCCAGCCAGCCTAGTTAATCTAGTACATGTTATTTATCGTGACAATTATTACCTTCCCAAGATCCTCTTTTTCAACAACTTCATCGTCAAAAACTCTAGCTGGTGGTTTATTGAAGTGCTAATACAAATATTCCTGCTGTTAGCAATCATATTGTCGTTCAAAAAAATACGAAATCTAGTCACTGGCAAAAAAGCTTATCGTGTCAGTTTATATATCTTGCTGACCGGGTGTTTACTGGCTGTCTTGATGCAGCATATATGGAATACGGACTATCTGAAGAATATGGTGCCTCAACAAAAAATCTGGTTGTTCTTTTTTGGGTGGTTTGCCTATTGTTCGCTCATGGAAAATAAAAAAGCAACTGCGTTGACTTTAGCTATTACCCTACCAACCATCGTCACTGGCCAAATAGATTACATGTTCACGTTAGGCGCAATACTTGTATTGCTTGCGCCCAAACTAAAAGTACTGGCGCAGTTATACAAACCTATCTATATACTAGCAGCAGCATCACTGATGATTTACCTCACTCACATGCAAATAAAGAATGGTTTTTTGATGATTGGCATAGATCCACATCCCAGCATACAAATCATAATAAGTGTTATCGGCGGAATAATCATCTGGCACTTATGGGAAAAACTACGGATGGCTAAACAAATTTTCAACCAGAAAATCACAAAATAAAAAAGGCTGCCGCGGCAGCCTTTTTTATTATTGCTGAAATATCTTATGCTTCAGCAGCCACTACAACAGTGATATCTACCACAACATCATGATGCAAAGCGATGCTGACAGGATATTCACCAATCGCTTTTAGCGGGCCAGTTGGCATACGTACTTCAGATTTAGCCACTTGATGGCCAGCAGCCACCAAGCCAGCAGCGATATCGTGATTAGTCACAGAACCAAACAAACGACCGTCTACGCCAGCTTTTTGTGTCACTGTCAGTACGAAGCCAGCCAGTTTATCGCCGCGTGCTTTTGCCACAGCCAGGATATCGGCCTGTTGTTTTTCCAATTCAGCACGGCGCGCTGCAAACTCAGCCTTGTTAGCCTCAGTTGCACGTTTTGCTTTGCCTTGAGGAATCAGGAAATTACGGCCGTAACCGTCTTTTACCTTAACGACATCACCCAATGCGCCCAGGTTGGCCACTTTTTCCAATAAAATTACTTGCATGTGTGCTCTCCTTAGCCTGGATGTTTGTCAGTGTATGGCAACAATGCCAGATAACGTGCGCGTTTTACAGCGGCAGTCAATTGACGTTGATACTTGGCTTTAGTACCTGTCATACGTGCTGGAATGATTTTAAAGTTTTCGCTCAGGAAATCCTTGAGCAAATCCACGTCTTTGTAATCAACTTCTTTGATGCCCTCTGCGCTAAAACGGCAATAGCGGCGGCGTTTGTACATATCTCTTGCCATGTTAAAACTCCTTCAATATCTTTAAATTCTGTATATGCAAAATCAACTGTGTGCTTTTTGCGCTTTGCTTTGCCAGAAATCCACTTACCTGAACATGATTGCCAATCGATAACGGGCTTTTTGTCAATTCACCCATCACCACTGCATTTACTTCACATTCTGCCTTGCGTTTCATGTTCGCTTCCGTCACTTCGGAAGCATGCTGAATCGTCAGGCTAAGCAGCGGGATTCCTGCCGGTGTATGTCGTATCGGCGCCAGCGCCGTGACCACACCGCTCAGCGCTACATTATTCAGCAGCAGCCCCAGCAGTAGCTGGTGCAGCTTCGCTCAGTACTGACTTGGATTTCTCTTCCTTCATCATCGGGCTAGGCGCTGTCACAGCAGCTTTAGTTGCAATGGTCAAGTGACGTAAGACAGCATCGTTGAACTTGAAGCCATGTTCCAGCTCGTCCAGAGTCTCTTGGTTGCACTCGATGTTCATGCAAACATAGTGTGCTTTGTGGATTTTTTGGATTGGGTAAGCCAGTTGACGGCGGCCCCAGTCTTCAAGACGATGGATAGCCCCGCCGTTGCTTGTGATTTGTGTGCGATAACGCTCGATCATCGCGGGCACTTGCTCGCTTTGATCAGGATGCACAATGAATACGATCTCGTAATGTCGCATGTAATCTCCTTGTGGTTTATAGCTACCCTCAATGCGCATGAGGTGCAGCAAGGTTGAAAAGCGCGAGATTATAGCGAAGAAAGCTTGTTAAATCAAATGTTTTGATAACAAACTCATCCTGGTTGACCGTCAATTCTGGGTTTAACCAGCACAGCCGCATAATTCATCAGGAAAATGGCAAAGCCCAGCACCCAACAAACAGCACCGATAATCAGCCCGTATCGATAGAACGACGCGCTTAGCATGGGTAGCACTGCGCGGAAAACCATACTCAGCAACAGCAATACAAACACTGCTGAAATCGTTCTGGGCGGCTGGTGAATATTACGTCCGGTATGCCCCAAGCTCACGCGCGCCATCATGGCAAGGGTAATGAGGCCAATCCCGCCAATGGTGAACATATGGATTGGCAAGGTGATGGATACTGCGAGTACCTCTTTCAGCGCATAAAACAGAAATCCGAAATTGATGCTCCAGCTAGCCAGATAAAGGCTCCACAATAACGGTACTTTCCAGATGCCGCGATGATACCAGTTTCGCAACCGGAACCCGTTCAACAAAAACAACCCGCCACATGCCCATGCTGAAACAGCTCCCGAACGGAATGCCATTTCATCAAGCAGCCACACGAGAAACAACACCATGATGCTAACATCCAGCCACTTGTACTGGACAAGATTGCCGGTCAAACCTAACCCGCGCTCGATAAAGAACGGAATCACGCGCCGGCCGATGACCAGGATCAAGCTCAGTATCAGAAGCAAGGCCAGTGTCTGGGAAACCATCACACCTCCATTGAATGCGCCGAACGCTCCAAGATAAAACAAGGCGTTACCCACACCCAGCAACATTACTTTAGAAACAACCGCAATCTGCCGCCATTGCTTGGCCTGAACGATGGGGATGGCCACAGCAACCAGCAGCCCCAGGTTGAACAATACGTCCAACCCGGCGGCAAATTGCCAGTATTGAATAGGCAATGCCATCAGCAGCCTCGCCCACATCCACAGCGCAAACAAAGCTGCCAGTGCCTTTCCGTGGGCAGTTGGTACACCAGTCCAGTTGCGCACCGCTGTCAGTAAAAAGCCTGCGATGATGGCCAGGCCATATCCATAGAGCATCTCATGGGCATGCCATTGACTGGGGGTCACCGTAGCAAGCGTAAGCGCCTGGGCAGAAAAGAAACGATGCATCCACAGCAAGATAGAAAGTATCGCGAACAGCGCTCCGCCCAGAAAGAATGGTCTGAAGCCGAGGTTGAATAGTGCAAACCTTTTGGCTGGTGCTTTTTTACTGGAAGGCGGCTGGATAGTTAGCAGTGTCATAGTGCGAGAATGATAGCAACAATCCATGCATAAATCAGCGCTTCATGCGCGCGCGTTTTCATTGTTTAAACCGATGCTCTGGGAGCCAAGCGGGACGCGGCTTCCGGAGCACCCCTCTTCCCAATGAAAATATATCGTGCATCAAACAAGGAAAATGCTTAGACAGAAGCCCTTGTTATCTGGCCAATTTATACACCAGCACCGCATCGCCCTGCTTGTAGCCAAAAAGCGAATTGCCGCCACTCACCACTGCGATGTATTGCTCGCCATTAACCTCATAGGAAACCGGCGGCGCATTCACGCCAAAGTCAGATTTATCTTGCCAGAGCAAGGCGCCGGTTTGGCTATCGTATGCGTTGAAATTGCCATTGCCCTCCCCCACAAACAGCAAGCCGCCCTCAGTTGCCAGCACACCGCCCACCAATGGCTGCGGGAGCTTGTTCTGCCAGGCAATATTGCCAGTTTTCAGGTCGATTGCGGAAAGCGTACCCCAGCGCGGATCATTGGTCGGCTCACTCGATGCATAACGTATCGCCGGCTGGCCACCCTTGGCAGGCGTTTCGTGCAAGGTATATTTGATGGGTGCATGGATGCCAGACACGAACACGCGCTGCCGCGCTTCGTCGACACTGACAGGCGACCAGTTGGATCCACCTAAAATGCCCGGGTACACCACCGTCCCTTCAAACGTGGCTTTGGCGAACATATTGTGCTGCGGCACAAAGGCCTGAGATTTTTTCAGCAACTTGCCGGTCGCACGGTCGTGGATATAGAACCAGCCGGTTTTGCTGGCTTGACCTACCGCCGCAATACGCTTGCCATCCAGTACGTAGTCAAACAATACCG
>JAKOWL010000045.1 GCA_029781535.1 Pseudomonadota bacterium | reverse complement strand
CATAAACAGGCATATCATTTTGGTATTCTATAGGTTCGGGCGCTGTTTCAACCTGAACAATTAGCTCACCTTGTGATGTATGGTGATTTATTATTGCTTCGTTTATTTCATCGTATGCTGTGCCTGTGAATTTATTACCTTTTATCACTGTATATTTCATGTAAGCACCTCCACTCTTTTACTTGAATATTACTCCGCGTGGAGTCAGTGTATTTGGCGCTGGGTCCATGGTTCCGGTGGCACCATTGGCGTTAATTATGCTGCCATAATTGATGAATATGCCATAGTTCCCAGACCCTGATGCGTTTGCATCCTTTGCACTGATTATGCCACCGGAATAGGCGAATATTCCAAATTTCACAGCCCCTGATGCGTTTGCACCGTTGGCATTGACTATGCCGCCGGAAGAGGCGTATATGCCCGCAGTCCCAACCCCAGATGCGTCGGCACCGTTGGCATTGACTATGCCACCGGAAGAGGCGATTATGCCATAGGTACCAGCCCCTGAAGCATCGGCACCTTCGGCATTGATTGTGGAGCCATGAGCGGCAAAGATGCCATAGGTACCAGCCCCTGAAGCATCGGCACCATCGGCATTGATTGTGGAGCCAGGAGCGGCATAGATGCCATAGGAACCAGCATTTTTTACTCCACGGCCACCTAACACAATTGCACGTGAGTTTGAATGCGTTAATATTCCGTGTCTACTGCTTGCTGTGCCTGATGTATCCATGTTGAAAAGCTGCCCGATGATTGGGAGAAACCCACCATTCGTTGCGCCAAATGCTGGGTAACCGCTTCCCCAGTAGGTTGTCAATGCACTACGGTTAATAACGGTTTCAGCATCCACCCCAGTAATTGTTATCCAAGACAAATTCAACGATTCAATCAACACCTGCTCACTCATCACAAAACCTGATAGTAATCTGATCGTCACCCTCGGCACAGTGCCAGTGCTCAAGTATACAGGATAGTATTTTGACACAACATAAGCCAATGC
>JAKOWL010000017.1 GCA_029781535.1 Pseudomonadota bacterium | reverse complement strand
AAAGCATTCCAGCGGCGCATCAGGTTCCCGAGCATATTGCCGTCATCATGGACGGCAACGGCCGTTGGGCGCGCAAGCGTTTCTTACCGCGTGTGGCAGGTCATAAACGCGGCGTGGAAACAGTGCGCGACTTGGTCAAGTTGTGCGCCCAAAAGAATGTGAAGTTTCTGACCTTGTTTGCATTCAGCAGTGAGAACTGGCGCCGTCCGGAAGAAGAGGTTTCTTTTCTGATGGGCTTGTTCATGGATGCGCTCAAACGCGAGGTGGCCAAGCTACATGACAACAATATCCGCCTGAGGCTGATAGGCGACCGTAGTCGTTTCCATCCTGACTTGGTTGCGCAAATCAATGCTTCAGAAGCGCTGACAGCGAACAACACCGGGCTGACGCTGACGATCGCGGCCAATTACGGCGGGCGTTGGGATATCTTGCAGGCAGCCAATAAGCTATTGGAAGAGCGCATGAAAAAGCATGGTCTGGAAGCCAGGCAGGACGCGCCTCCCAGCGGCATTACCGAGGAAGATATCGTGGCGCACCTGTCCATGCATTATGCACCGGAGCCGGACCTGTTCATCCGTACCGGAGGTGAGAAGCGCATCAGCAATTTCCTCTTGTGGCAATTGGCTTATACGGAATTTTACTTCACCGATGTGTTGTGGCCTGATTTTGATGCCAAGGCATTCGAAGCCGCAATCCAGTCCTATCAACAACGTGAGCGGCGATTTGGCCGCACTAGCGAGCAACTGACGACCTAGACGATGCCAATCACCCGAATCATTACCGCTGTTTGCTTGTTAGCTGTTTTTATCCCCGCGCTGTTTCTGGCATCAAACCAGTTATGGGCTTTTGGCATGCTTCTGGTGTCACTGTTGGCGCTGGATGAATGGAATAAGCTGCTGGGTTGGCAAGACAAGTCGTCATTCCTGTGGGTGCTTTTTTCTGCGGTATTGGGGTTGTGGTTCATTGACGCGATCGAGACGCAAGGTTTCCACTGGATATTCTTCAAGTCGCTGTCGGTGTTTCTGGTCGTCAGTCTGTTTTGGCTTTTCATCGCGCCCATTTGCCTGGCACGACGTCATCTGCCGCAGAACCGTATCATGATGACCCTGTTGGGCATAGTGCTGATTGGCGGGTTATGGCTTGCGGTTATATGTGCCAGGGGGGCAGACCCCTGGATGTTGTTGGCACTGCTCAGCACAATATGGATCGCGGATACATCGGCATACATTGCCGGCAAGAATTTTGGCAAACACAAACTGGCGCCCGCTATCAGCCCAGGCAAAACTTGGGAAGGTGTGGCAGGGGCGTTGCTGGGTGTAACCATTTTTGCAGCAGTTTTGATGTATGGCTTTGAAATAGATAACTGGCTGCTTTTTCCTGCACTCTGGCTCATTACCGCAATCAGCATCGTAGGAGACCTATTCGAGTCCTTGTTGAAGCGTCGTGCAGACGTGAAGGATAGCGGAGATATCTTGCCCGGGCACGGCGGTGTACTGGATAGGCTGGATGCACTTATTCCAAGCGTATCGTTGGCGATTCTGTTGATTTATATCTATAACTACTTCAAGGTATTTTGATGCAGCAAGTCACGGTTTTAGGAAGCACCGGCACCATCGGTCAGCAAACGCTGGACGTGATCGCACGGCATCCTGACAAGTTTAGTGTGTTTGCATTGGCGGCTAACAATAAAGTCGAATTGATGCTCAGGCAATGCCTGAATGTCCGGCCCAAGTATGCAGTTTTGTTGGACGAAACCGCTGCAAGACAGCTTGCTGACCAATTGAAGCATCATTCTGTGCACACACAGGTGCTGCACGGCATGCAGGCTTTGGAACAAATCTCCAGCGATGCCGAGGTGCACGTCGTAATGGCGGCCATAGTGGGTGCGGCAGGACTTCGCCCTGCGATAGCGGCTGCCAAAGCCGGCAAGAAGATATTGCTTGCCAACAAAGAGACGCTGGTGATGGCAGGCCGCCTGTTCATGCAGGCTGTGGCAGATGGCGGCGCTACTTTGCTCCCTATCGATAGTGAGCATAACGCAATTTTTCAGGTGATGCCTTCGCAACGACATCTGCATCTGGCAGACGGTGGAGTGCGGAAGATCATCTTGACAGCCTCTGGCGGTCCTTTCAGAAGGCTGAGCAGGGCCGACTTGGCCGAAGTGACGCCGGAACGTGCACTTAAACATCCTAACTGGGTCATGGGTGCAAAGATCACAATCGATTCCGCCACACTCATGAATAAGGGGCTGGAAGTGATTGAAGCGCATTGGTTGTTCAATGCCTCGCCTGATCAAATCGAAGTGATTGTCCATCCGCAAAGCGTGATTCATTCCATGGTGGAATATGTTGACGGGAGCGTGCTGGCGCAACTGGGGAATCCCGACATGCGTACGCCAATCGCTTATGCAATGGGATATCCGGAGCGTATTGAATCTGGCGTTGCCAGCTTGAGTTTGATTGATATTGCAAAGCTTGAGTTCGAAACGCCGGACATGCAACGGTTTCCTTGCCTCCGGTTGGCATACGAGGCGTTGAAAGCGGGTGGGACGGCTCCTGCTGTGTTGAATGCGGTGAATGAGGTCGCTGTGGCGACTTTCTTGAGGCATGAGATCGGGTTTTTAGATATTCCGGCTATGATCGAATCCGCTTTGGAACATATCCCTGCCGAACCGGTAGATTCAATTGAACAGCTGATCTCCCAAGATGCAGAAGCACGGCGATTTGCACTGGAATGGATTCAAAGCAAGCATCTTGCAAATAAGGTGGTACGGTGCTGACGCTTATTGCCTTTATTGTCACAATCAGCATATTGGTCAC
>JAKOWL010000240.1 GCA_029781535.1 Pseudomonadota bacterium | reverse complement strand
ATCAATAAGCAAATGATCAGGCTTTGGTGTCACCTTTCCAATCGCTTGCTCCATCGCTTCATGCGTAGCTTGCAGAATGTTTATTTGATCAATCCTCTGTGCATCCACCACGCCGATGCCAACGCCTTGCGCCATCGAGAGGATTTTTTCACATAATTCCTCCCGGCGTTTAGCGGAAAGCTTTTTACTATCCCTCACGCCATCAATCCGTGGGTATTCCGGCAATACCACGCATGCGGCGACGACTGGGCCCGCCAGAGGCCCCCTGCCCACCTCATCCATGCCCGCAACGCGCAGGCTTTGCCGCCACAGTTCTCTTTCCAACTTTGTAATGCGCAGAAATGTTTCTTCGGCATTTTCCTTCACGGGCTGGGCACCTCCAAGGAGATACGTCCAAGCCTACCGGCACGAAACTCATCCAGCACAGCCTGGGCTGCTCGAAGCGAATCTGGCTGTCCACCGGGAAGCAAAAAACCCCTCTTTCGGCAAACCGTATCCAAAGGGTTTGGATCCGGCGCAACAAGGCCATATCGCTGTTCCAGCGTCTTTGGGTAAGTTGTTTCCAAATCCTGTAGCAACGCTTGCGCTAATTCCTCCTGGGTGCGTACTGTATCACGTATAGCCCCAGTAAAAGCCAATAACAGAGCGGTCTTAGGGTCTTCAAGCCTGGGCCATAACAACCCCGGTGTATCCATCAGCTCCAGAAAATCACCCAATCGAACCCACTGTTTGCCACGGGTAACACCGGGCTTATCCTGCACGCGGGCACGAGCCGCCCCGGCCAAACAATTGATCAGCGTGGATTTTCCCACATTGGGCACCCCTACTACCGCCACCCGCACTGTTTTGCGAACACCTTTGCGTTTTGCTGCTTCCACTTTGGGCGCCGCAGCGCGGCCAATAGCTTGAATCACTTGTGAGGTACCCCGACGCGCAGCGGCGTTAAACGCCAAGGCTTCTACCCCTTCTGCTCGCATCTTTACAAGCCAGCGATCGGTCACCACTGGGTCCGCCAGATCGCTTTTATTCATCAGCAAGATGCGTGGTTTGTTTTGCAATAACCGCCCAAGCTCCGGGTTTCGGCTGGATGCCACCACACGCGCATCACAAATTTCGATTGCGACATCCACCAGCTGCAATTGATTTTGCAATTCACGTAATGCTTTTGCCATATGGCCTGGATACCATTGAACATCCAATTTGCAAAGACCTCCCCGATGGCGATTTGTTACCACGTCATTATACAATGGTAGCAAATTCCGTGCAATTTAATCTTGGTTGGGTCATTAAACATAACATTTCAATATCAAATGGATATCGGGCAGCAGCTCACAACAATCAGCTGGATTCAAACGCCCACAAATAACAGTTCCACACTCAACCGAACCAATGCGTCGATTTCTGGTCTTTTATTCTTTTGCGGCATTTGATCCAAAAAGTACATCCTTCATCTCATAATACCCCCGTTTTTCTCGGATAAATTCTGCCGTATGCAAAGCACCTTGCGCAAAAGCACGCCGAGAAAACGATTCATGGATAATGAGAATCCGGTCATAATCTCCGGCCGCCAATACATCGTGACGCCCCACATAGCCGCCCGCACGGATCGAATGGATCTTTGGTTTTTTACCAGGCAATAGCCGCTCAATCATCATTGAAATTTTAGCCGCCGTTCCCGATGGAGTATCCTTTTTTTGGTTATGGTGCATCTCCGTGATATGAAAATCATAACCTGGTAAACTCCGTGCAACTTGTTCGACAAGGTGCATCATCACATTAACACCCAGGGTTATATTGGGTGCCAGCACAAGACCGAATTCACCGCTATTAGCCAAGTCACGCAAGTGTTCTGTTTGCTCCCGCGAGAACCCCGTTGTACAGATGACTATCGGAACCCCGGTATCTCGGCAAGCTTGCGCCATGGTTAAAGATGCAAAAGGTTCCGAGAAATCAATGACCACATCAATTTTTTCGCTCACCAGCACCTGCGATGCACACCCGATCTCCCATATCCTTGCCGGACTCGGTGCAGCTTTAGCCTGCTGGC
>JAKOWL010000222.1 GCA_029781535.1 Pseudomonadota bacterium | reverse complement strand
GTAAAAACCATAAATCACAACGTCATAATGCCTGCCGTCCACGTTAAAATAAATCAAATGCTTATGCCTTGATTGATTTTGGCGCGAGGTGAATGGATGGGGATGATGTCTCAGCACACAAAATTGACGATTGTGGCGTTGATTGCGGGCGGTCTAGCTTTTCTGGCATTCAGTTGGCCGAACAAGAAAGCGCTGCCAGTTGTTCTGATTGTACTAGCCATACCGATTCTTCTTGCCGTAGCCAGTGATCATTCCCCACGTATCAAGTCATTACTCCAAAAACTGTATGCTTGGCTGTTTATTGGCATTATCATTTCGAGTGTAGGCCTTTTTGTCATTGGCTTCCTGCAAGGCGGAATTCCGTTAGACGTCTTTATCATCATTTTTGTGCCCACCGTTTTGATAATCGCTTACCTATTTGTGACCTTTTTTTAGGTCCGCTGCTGGTCAAGTGGGGAAACCCTCAGGCTGCCGAACGTCTCTATTCGTTTATGATTCGCTTTAATCCGAACTCTGGTTTCAACCATTTGCGGCGTGCCATGCTCCGGCATAATCAAAAGGATTTTGACCACGCCCTGCTCGATTACGACATGGCAATTAAGTTAGGCAAGGCCAAAGTCGCTTCAAAGTCAAAGCCGCCGCTATCGATGAACTACGGCTTGGGCGTGGTTTATGCCAATAAAGCTGAAGTGTATCTGAATCAGCAAGATCCACAGCAGGCAGTCTTGGAGTGCAACGTCGGTTTGGCGATCAATGATACAACGCCGGGATCGGATTTGATTCTGCATTACAAGCGTGGCTACGCCAATTTGTTATGCGGGAACAATCAGGCAGCGCTCGATGACCTGAACAGCATCCGGTTTGAGGGCAAGATGGCCGTCAACGAGAAAATCATCGGCGCGGATGTGAACGCCTTAAAAGCGCTGGCGACTTGGGGTTTAAATCAGCATGAAGCCGCCAGAGCCTTATGGTTGAAAGCTACCCAAACGGATGCGAACTTCAACAACCCTGATTGGCTGCGCGACAAACGG
>JAKOWL010000221.1 GCA_029781535.1 Pseudomonadota bacterium | reverse complement strand
GGGTCCACACGGCTACCACGCCCAATAATCTGTTTGAATAGCAGGGGTGAGGAAAGCGTCTTCATAAAAACGATGTTTCGACAGGCAGGCACGTCCACACCTGTGCTTAACAATTCTGCAGTTGTAGCAATAACTGGTGTGGGGTGGTCACTATCCTGAAATTGTTGCAACCATTTGGACGCTTCGCCTTCCTCTGCAACGATAGGTACTGCATAAGGTTCAATTCCCAAAGCGCTGAATTCATCACTCAATAGACGAGCAACCTCACGCGCATGGTTTATGTCCACACAAAAAACCATCGTTTTTTCTGTGGAGCCAAATCGGCGCAACAACCCCGCCAGATGTTCCACCATCGTCTTCGTACGGTCTGGTACGGTGATCTCGCGCTCAAATTGTGGTGTGGTGTAAAGTTCCCGTTCCTGTGCTCCCTCGGGCACAAATACCTCAGCGCCTTGCTCGACGGCTTCTCGCAAGCGTAGCCCGCTTTTATCCACCGTGGTGTGTACACGATGTACTTTGTATGTTGCCAGGAATCCATCTTCAATACCCTGACCAAAGCTATATTCAAAGGCAGCGGTTTGTCTTTTTCCTTTTTCTGGGTCAGTGGAGTCAATTAGTACCTCTGCCTCATCCTTGCAGAAATAAGTGTAAGTATCTACATTATCTTTCCGTTTCGGTGTGGCTGTCATACCCAAATGAATAGCGTTACCGAAATACTTGAGAATTCCTTGCCATGTCCCAAACCCTGAACGATGAGCTTCATCGATAATGATTAGATCGAAGAAATCAGGTGGAAAACTTTCGTAAAGCCTTTTCCCGTTTTCGCCCTCCACCCACAAGGATTGGTAAATGCCAAAGTATAGATCACGTGTTAACGGAACGGGAAAGCCATCGATCATTTGGCGCGGATCATTGCCTTCACGTGCAAATGGCGAAAAAACATTGTACGATTGATTTCGCAATGCCACGCGGTCGGCAATAAACAACACCCGCCACGATCGATCAGGATGTTGGCGGTCCAACCAACCTGACTTCGTCAATTTCCAGACTAATTGCATGGCGGTGAATGTTTTGCCTGTACCAGTAGCCATCGTCAGCAGGATTCGTTTTTGTCCACGCATGGCGCGTTGAATCACCTGCGTGATCGCCGCTTCCTGAAAATACCTCAATCCCTTACCTGTGAGCGACTCGGGACAATATGGATGCAGGAGCGGATTCAATCGCCGTGCTTCACTGTCATCCAGGTTATATATCCCGCGAGCCTGTAAAACTTGATCAGCCTTACTTACATCGGCAAGTCCTGTGTTGGTGATCCAACGTCCCCACAATTCATCAGGGGTGGGAAATTCTTTTAATTCACGACTTGTACGCGCAAAGAAATCATACTCAAGGATCTGATGTCCATTGGTGGAATATGCAAAAGGAACGAGTAAATCTTTTGCATACCCCTTGGCTTGCTCATAGCCCGAATCTGCACTTAATCCTTCTTCTTTTGCTTCAACGATTGCAATGGGGAATCCATCCGTATAACGGAGTAAATAGTCAATCTTTCGCCCTTCTCTGTGGTGCGCTTTTTCCCCATGCAAAACAATTCGTCCAGCCGTATATTGCACATCCCGCCGATAGTAATGCTCGCGACGTACGTGATCATGCCCCCAGCCAGCTGAAGCCAGTTTGGGATCGATGAGATTGGCACGTGTGTCAGATTCGTTTAAGGTCATGAAATGTTATGGCCCAAATTATAACCGTATCGGAAATTTCCCCTTTGCCTGAGATGAAATTTGTAACAAACAACCAACGAACGCATCTTTTACGGCCTTGAAATAGTGCACCCCCGTCCCGCCACTTTCATTAGTACATCACTTTGTCAATTATCCTGGTCTAACCGGCTTGAGTTCCAGTATTCATCGTCATCGTAATTAGGTGATTGAAATTTGGGCTTGGTGGATTTTGGTTTACGGTCTTTATGGATTTTGTCCTTGGGTTTGCTTGGATACTGACCTGGATCGAATGACAACTTTGTTCCTTTTCGTGTAGCACGTAAAAAGTGACTCCAACGCAGATCATCTTGCCAGGCACCAAATTCAAATCGTGGCAGTTCGCCGAAGTATCGCCAGTCATGTCCGATCATGGCAAGACGGCGAGAATGAAACGGGATATATCGTTCAAAGTCTTTAACTACCCAGTCCGGTCCCAGGATGCAGAAGACAATCGGCAGATCCCATGAAAATGCATGGTGATGAACCTGACGGATTCGCTGCTGATAGATATGTTTCATTGTTTTCCTGGAACTTTTCCCGCTATCGACCTCCAACCAGAAAAGCATTTCTCTCTCGCGGCAAGTTCCCCACGCCAGCGCATCCGGAATACCCTTTTGAAGTGGAACCTCTGTCCAACACTCCCAAATTTTCACGTTTTCATAAGCAGTTTCCAGCCATGCCCGCCACATTCGTGCCTTACGTCGATGGCGTTCGGCTGCATAACGATATTCGGTTCGGTATTTGGAAAAGCGTGCTCCTTTGGGGATATTCCATGAGCGCTGTACAAGACGCAGTCCTTTATTCAAGATTGCCCAACCATCGTATTTCCCGATCTGTTTCCACTCGATCAATCCCCTGACTTGTAGACCCTTCAGCACATGCCGTACATTTGTTTCGCTGAAGCCGGCAAGCGATGTGATTTCTGAAGTGTGCGCAGTCTTCAACCGTGCCAGAATGCGAAGAACGCGCAGTGTGCTGGTCTTGAGCCCGTACTCTTCGATATCAAACGGTGGCAAAATATTGGAAGCTTCCACTACGGATTTCTGTTGTAGTACCAAGTCCGGTTTGAACTGCCAACCTGATGTAGGCTTTTTATCAGATGGCAGTATCACAGTTGGTATTTTCCGCTTTACCAGCCTGTTGAGTTCATTGATATACCAATTACCTGGAGCATCTACAGATACCCATAAACAAGGATGGGGATGTGCCTTGAGAAGTCGATCAGAAATCAGATCGATTATGCGTGCCTGGCTATAAGGCGGCAAGCCGTCTGTGGCAGAGATGCGATGGATAAAGGTGTCCGCGACCCATTCGTCATGACCGATCAGGGGTACTAGTTTCCATTCGATTGTCAGCCGGGATAGTGGATCCATAGAACTTTATTCGTCACTCCTGTTTGCATCCGGAACCCGGATGAATAGCTCATAGTAAAACGAGATTGCATCTACTCTTTGCTGTAAGTGAATAATCCGGCTCTTCAGTTCCCGAACCATACATTCAATATTTTCTGGATCAGTGTCCAGTTTATAGCCGGCCTTCCCCGAATTCGAGAGTATCGGAATACCTCGGTTTCTCAGGTTTTCAATTGCCTTGCGAATCTTGCGATCTTTCGTATCATTCCCCAAATTTGTGTGCGCTTCTTGACCAAAAACGATGCGAACCAACCCTCTACGGGTTAAACCCTTCGGCGCCTGGCAGAGTACCTCCAGGATTTTGCGTTCAATGACCGGTAATTCGCCGGCATTGAGTTCAACAAGCAGTTTTTCGTATTCAGGTGTATGTGACATGGTTCTCCTTTTCGAAGAACCATGTTATTGAATCGTGAGCAAGGGAGGTCTGAACGTGTCGCTCTAATACTTCCAATTCTTCGGCATACTCTTGCGTCCATCCGTGCCTTTGAGATGGATCACATATCCATTTGCCACAAAGCGATTATCCTCAATACGGCTTTTCAAATAGCCGGAGAGTTCGTCCGTGCTTTGATAGTTGGCAGCAATCACGGTCAACGCCTCCTGCCGGACCGCGCGTTGATATCTCGCATCCAGTAATTGGAAGATGCGTTCCCGAGCCCACTCCGTCTGCCCGACCTTATCCAGTTCGTCAATTGCCAACATATCGAGTGAAGTCCACCACTCCATGCGTCGCACTAACTCAGTCATTTTGTTTTCGCGCTCATCATAGGCAATACGAATGTCATCCAGGACGCCGGCAAGATTGGCATATGCGGCACGCTTGCCCTCGTTCAAAGCGGTAGCAACCGCGATCTTGAGCACCAGACTTTTTCCCTGTCCATATCCGCCATACATGAACACCGTTCCATGCCCGGACATGTACGCACGTCTCGTAACTTCGCAAGCACGATCCGCCTGGTTGACTCCTTTCTTCACCAAGTCCCAGGAAAGATTACGAAGTTCATCAGGTGTTAAGCCGACACGCGGATCGATCTCGCCGGCTTGTAAAGACTGTTTGGTAACAAACAGTCGTGCCTTGGGACAACGTTCCAGTTTGCCAAACTTAGGATGTCCAACCGGCACATCGTGGCGGATATATCCAACTCCTCCACAATCAGGACAATCAGGCGAGCAGTCTCCAGTTTGGGATAAAGTAGGAGAAGTCGGAGCATCACTCGGAATCATATTCAGTCGGGCAGCCACAGCAGCAATATTTTTGGTGTTCACAGCGAATCCCTTTTGTCACCGTGCATGTGTGGCGTCAATTCGGTTTCCATGCGTTTGCGTAGAGTGGCATAGTCAGTTTGATCTTCCTGCACATTCTCTTGTTTTGAATACTTCGCCGTTTTCTTGCGCGGTTTGGGGATCTGCCCCACTGCTGCCCACTCCGAGAGCCAGCACAAATTGGTTTGGCGGATGCCGCGTGCGTCGGCTTCGGCGGCATACGGCTTCAAGGCAGTCGCTGCTGCTTGCGGTGAGTCGTATCGCTTGAGATATTCTCCCAAGACTTTGAGTGCAACAGCGCGTTGTTCGGAGTTCGGAAGAGTCAAGTGTGTCGGACGCACGAGTCGGTATAAAGCCTCAGCTTGTTCTTCCGGTTCCAGATTTTTCTTCGATGTTTCGGCAGGAGGAGAAGTAGAGTCACTGACGTTAATTAATTCCTTTAATGCGCAAGGGACAACGGGTGAAAAATCGGGACTCTGTTTTTCAGGTGAAAACTTTTCACCTGAAATCTTTTCACTAGTTTGTGCAATTGGTTTCCTTGGAGTTGGAAGGCTCATTTCTCCGATATTTATTTTTGCAAAAGTGTCTAGCGCCTTCGGTGAGACCTGTTCACTCGCAGAAATTTCATCTCTACTCATCCCAACAATGACCTGATAGACCGATCCGCTGAATTTGCCTCTGCCGCCTTTCCCGCGTGCCACACGCCGTATTTCACCAGCTTGTTCGAGATCAGCGACCAAGTTGAGAATGTTGCGCTCCGTCTGCCGGCACTTGATCGCCATCTGCTCGATGCTGGGATAACAATAGCCCCAGTCGTCAGACCAGTCTGCCATTGCCAGTAACAGCAACAACGGCGTACCACCTTTTTGGCTGTACTTCCAGACACGGTTGGAAGTCTCAACACTCACGCAACACCCCGATTCAACAAAGCCACCAGGAAGCCCTGTAACGGGCGATGATTTTGAGACATATCGCAGATCATCGCAGTCCCGAAAAAGAGCCTACCGCCTTTCCTGTTCAAGGAAGCTATGCGGCAATGTTTGCGGGAATGATTGCGGCAAGTACACGGCAAGGTAGCGGCAGGTATGCGGTGACGCATAGAACCAAAATCATTGCCCAAAAATCCATTCATTTGTCTGAGAAAACCCTGATCTGGCTTCATGGTTGATTCCTGCGCAGTGTCTTTTTCACAATCAAGACCTGAGGCTCCAAACTCAACTTTCCAGTGCGATAGGCATCTAGTCCATGCTGCAACAAAAACGATACAACATCGCCGAGCGGTACATCCAGATTCATCGCCAAACGGCAGATGTCATCATGTACTTTTTTCGGCAGCCGGTAGGAGACAGCGGGATAGACTTTTCTTGCCTGTCTGGGTTGTTTCTTTTTTCGGGCAGGGATTTCCCTTGGAGCATCATTGGTCTCTTGCCAGCTTTTGCCGCGTTCTTTTGGAAAGAGCGTCATCTTGCGCCCATGTGGGTTGGGCTGTGCTCGAAGATGCAACTTCTCTTCATTCATGTATTCGACTCCATATTCAACAAAAGCGCGGGCTACTTCGTCAGCTGTAACTCCCAAATGTTCCGCCAGTGCCAGCACTTGTTCCCGTAACTCAACCGACACATTCACATACCGATACGGTCGATGTTCTTTTTCCCATCTCCGGTTTCGTTTGGCGGGTCGGCGACCGTGTCGGCTCCATTGTCCGGCTGTGTCGGTCAATGGGATCTGACTGGCAAATTCACTCCGACCCGTGTCGGCAGTTGTGTCGGTAACTGTGTCGGTGAGCATATCCTTGCGCGGCATGATCTCTTCCTATGCCTTCAAGACGATGTCCACCAGCCGGCGGTATTCCTGAGTTGCGCGACTGTCGGGAGCATGTTCGAAGATGGTTTGTCCGAACGCCGGGCATTCCGCTAACACCGCAGCACGATGGATCGCAGGCAAAATCAGGTCTCCCAGAGTGGAGCGCAGTGCATCCAAATTGAGGCGATGTTCTTTGACAATTTCCATGTAGAAAGTGGGTAGCACACCAAACAATCCGCCCTTCCAGTTTTTCTCGGACGCGAGCCGTTTCATGGTTTCCAACACCTGGCGCACACCATCTGATCCCAACGCCTCTGCCGGCGTGGGAACGATCACCAGATCGCTCGCCCACAACACCCGTTCCTGAATGCCACCCAGACTCGGAGCCGTATCCAATATCAGATAGTGATATTGAGGGGTACAGAATCGTTCCAGCGTCTCCCGCACCCACGAGATCGGTTTGCCCTGCGAGTTGATCATCGCCTGGGCGTCGGCGGTTTGTTTGTTGCCTGGTAACAACCAGAAGTTTTCGCGTTCTGTGCTGATAATCTTTCCCTGGATGTACGCGGTCTCGCTAGCGCCAGTATCCATCGTGAGCAGCGAATAGGCAGCGGAACTCGGCGGCAGGTGCAGGGCACGTGCTGCTTGTCCTTGTGGATCGAAGTCCTGTAACAGCACCCTCTTTCCCCGCAGCGCCAGTCCATGTGCCAGGGTGACGGCGGTGGTAGTTTTCCCAACTCCGCCTTTTTGATTTGCGATTGCAATTATGGTTGTCATAAATATTCCTCAATGTATTTGAAGTTTGGGTTTCACTAGTAGACCAAAAGCTTGGAAACCAACGATGGTATTTGCCAGAATAATTTGTTGCACGAGGCACAAGTCCATTAATGGCGATGACAATTAAATGCTAAAAAGGGATGGGGATAGCCTTGTATGTCGTTTATCTTGGTGATACTTACGTTCACTTACAGACACGAGTTGGAGACCCCCTAAAAGAATCCAATAAACTTTCCGGCATGAGTTATGTAAAGAATATATCTACATATAAAAAATATCTGTTGGACTTGCTTGGCATGTTATCTCTAATCTTTGTATTGTCAGATAACGATGGAAGTTTTGGGAGCAAATGATTTGATCACTATAGATAATGCTTCCAATGACGAATCCCTGGATCGCGCGCTCGTCAAATGTCTGCGATTATTTGCAAAGCATGGTCGCAAAATCCGGCATGAAAGGTTTTCTCCCAAAGAAGATTACCTGGACCGTGAAAAGGAAACAAACGACTCGGATAAGCGCGAGTTGGTAGAGGTGCATGGCACCAAAGAAATAAATATTGACGGAAAGGTTTAATCTACAAAGGAATTGATATTTACAATTGAATAGGGCATTGTGCGGCGTGTATAATTCCTCGTATGAGCATCGAAACGTCCAAGAATGGCGAAGAATGGCTGACTGTTCAGGAAGCTGCAAAATTGACCAGCTATCATGCTGAATATTTACGGCTTCTCATTCGAGAGGGGAAGATTTCCGCCCGTAAATTTGGACCTGTCTGGGCAATAAACAAATCATCTTTGCTGACATATTTGAAGATCGCTGAAAAATCTTCGGATAAACGACACGGTCCGCGGTAAAAGAAACTGCGGTTGGGCTGGTCTGTGGCTTGTCATAATTACATTGTAATGATACAATGTAATTGTACGTAATAACGGGCGTGTAAAGTGCGCTAACACGATACGCGCCCTAACCCAACCCACCGACATGAGCGGTAGGCGGGCTATTGGTAATTATAGCCTCTACAAACGCCCTGGTGGGATTCCATCGGGCGTTTCGCTTTAAGCCGGAGAAGCGGGGTGTCCAAGAGAGGTCAATGATGCTTACGAATACTACTTTCCAAGTCTCCAATGTTAGTTGCAGCAGTTTGCCGACAAATGTAACGGATGTTTTGATCAGCGTTCGCCAGGAATGGGAGTTGGTTGCAGGAGGGACAAGCCTTCTTCACTGTGAGAGTCCGGTCGGTTTGCTTCTTTTCGATATTGTTGCAAAACTGGGCATTTCCACCGAAGAGCAACGCCGTTTGCTTGGATCGGCATTGTTTGACGATGTAACACGTTTTGTGACAAAGCAAGGCTGATTCAGAGATGGGGATGCGCCGGCGCATCCCTGTTTTCTATTTTGATTTTTACCTTATGAAATTCTACATGGAGTAGAGCAATGACTAAAAAAGCAGCAATTTACGCCCGCGTTTCGACAGATGATCAGGCTGACAAAGGGTACAGCTTACCAAGCCAGTTAGATGGTTGTCGCCAGTATATCGAACAATTGGGGTACTCAATTGTGGTTGAATTCAAAGAAGACAATAGCGGCGCCATTCCAGTTGCAGACCGCCCACAAGGGAAGCGTCTGGCGGAAATGGTAAAGTTTCGCGAGGTGGATGCCGTGGTCGTGCATCAGGTGGATCGCCTATCGCGTGACATCGTAGACTTGCTTGCCACAGTCCGAAACTGGCTTCGTGCGGGAGTTGAAGTATATGCTCTTGATGTTGGGAAGATCGAAAGCGAATTGGACATTGTTCTCGTCATTAAGGGATGGCAGGGTAGTGATGAACGAAAGAAAATCAGAGAACGCTCTATGCGGGGAAAAAGAGCAAAAGCACGTACCGGAAGGGTAGTAGGAACGCGGGCCCCTTATGGATATGATCATATTCGCGATGAGAATGGAAAGGTAGTGAATTTTACGCCTCTTGAAGAAGAGGCAAAAATTGTACAATTGATCTATCAGTGGTATGTCTATGGTGATGAATCTGGTCAGCGACTTTCAGCAGGTGGGGTCGCTAAAAGATTGTCTGAAATGCGTATTCCGACCCCCGGTGAAACAAACTCTGGTTATCATCGTTCCCGTAGAAGTGGTATGTGGCACGCTTACACAGTTCTTTCGGTGATTGAACGTGAGACCTATGCAGGAATTTGGCGGTTTGGAGTCCGTATTGGTCCAACCCGCAATGAACGCCCAAAAGATGAATGGATTGAAGTCGAGGTGCCTCCACTGGTGGATCGCGAAACTTGGGAAGCTGCGCAAGAATTAAGAGGGCAGAACAAGCTTTTTTCGCGACGTAACAAGCAACATGATTACCTCCTAAGCGGACTAATTCGTTGTGTCTGTGGGAGAGCCATGAGTGGTGAGTATTTTAGCGATCATCAGTATTACACATGTACCTGGCGGAATAATCATCACAGCCATCTGGAGGAAAGAACTTGTTGGGCGCGTTCTGTTCGTGCCGACGCTATTGAGGAGGATGTTTGGGATAGCATAATTGACCTCTTCAGTAACCTCGAAAAATTAGAAAAGCAATTGCGGATTGCCCAACAAGAGGAATTGAATGCCTTGGATCCAAAACTCGAGGAGTTGAACGCCGTGGAAGCTATGATGGCTCAGACCGAAGCCGACGCTGTGGAGATTGGTCAGGCGCTGAAACGCGCAACTGGCCTGGTAGCAAAAAGTTTGGAACAGAATATGACTGAAGTAAATCAGAGATATGATGCGTTGTGTAAGCGACAGGGAACTTTACAGACGGAATTAAGCGTGACCCAGTTGACGGACGATGCTATTCAGGGTGTGATTGAATTTGCTCAGGATGTTTTTGTAGGAAAAGAGAATGCCGACTTTCACGTCAAAAGGCGAAATCTCGAAATATTGAATGTGCAGGTTGTGGTCGACAATGGGAGATTTACGATCTATAGCTCCGCAGGTGAAATTTCCGGAGAGATTCGTAAACTGCCAAAAGCTACTGGAGGAGGCTCTGGTGGTGGGGGTATAACAAATGACGGAAGTGTAACAAACTTGCGTTGACCAGGATTAATCCTTCGCGGATTTCGCTTTCGCGAAGGGCATCTTCGACCTGGTGTGTAATATTTAGAAACGCCCGCCGTGTGGGAACGTTGAACCAAAGTTCTTTTCGATAAGATTTCATTACTTCTCTTTTAGATCAGTCTGTCATACATCTGTATCAGCGTTGACTTTCCAGATGCCCACCCTGTTCCGCCTGATCCAGCACAGCAAGAATGGTCTGGACCAGGTCGCGCGCGGCCTGTTCGCTGAGTTCCACTGCCACGCGCGCCCCCAACCCCTGTGATTCGTTCACGAAGTCGATGTTGAGGGCGTGTTCCAGCGGTGCGTTGAACGGGTGGTCGTAAGAGACGTTGGCCTGCTCCAGTTTGAACCATCCGCTTGTGCCTTTGCCGCTTCCTTCCACTTTT
>JAKOWL010000195.1 GCA_029781535.1 Pseudomonadota bacterium | reverse complement strand
CAAGCCGGTTTCCTTCGGGGTCATGGATGTACATCGCCTTTGAACCCCATACTTCCTTGATCGGCGTTGGCGTGATTCCTGCTTCCATCAATTCGATCCGCGTTTGATCTATATCGGCTACCTGAAGGCTGATTGTGATTCCTTTTCCTTGGTTGCTATCAATGGATGTTCGGGCTTCGTTGGCAACGCTCAGTCGAGACATTTCATTGAGTTTGAATTCCACAAACCAATCATTGGATGAAATGACGAGCAGCTTCAATCCGTTTCTGTAGAAGTCAACTGTTTCCTGCCATTTTTCGCAGTATAAAATTGTATTCGCGGCTTTGATTTTCATAAAAATTTTCCGTTGTTCATTTCAAGGATATACATCGTTTTCAATAAGGCTGTTGACAATTCAAGAGTGATTATCACATAAATTTTCACACTTATGTTTCCCGATATGTTTAGCAAATCATGCAACAAGCGGTAGAATCAAGTCATGAAATCACTTCCCAATCGCTTCCCTTTGCCATTTCTATCACTCGCTATTCTCGCATTGCTCGCCGCGCTCTGGGCGGGGTTGATGCGGCTCGGCTGGCAACTACCCGCATTGACTCCCTCGCTTGCGTTGGCACATGGTCCTTTGATGATCTCGGGATTTCTGGGGACTCTGATCACGCTTGAACGCGCCGTGGCGATAAAACAAAAATGGATGTACCTGCCTCCGCTTCTTGCTGGACTGGGATGGCTGGTCACCGTTCTGATCCGGACTCTACCCCTCGGACCTTTTCTGCTCACGCTTGCCAGCTTGGGCGGAGTCGCCATCCTGATCGAAATGACGCGCCGCGAGTTTGCCCTTCACACGGTGACCATGTTGCTCGGCATGTTGGCATGGTTTATAGGCAACTTGTTTTGGCTGTTGGGCTGGCAAATCTTTCAAGTAGTTTTCTTTTGGCAGGCATTTCTGATTCTCACCATCGTAGGCGAACGGCTGGAACTTAGCCGGGTATTGCGTCCATCACGAAATCAGCAAAGTTTATTTGGGATGATCATCCTTGTATTCCTTGCAGGCATCATCGTTTCCATCTTCAATTCGCAGATCGGTACACGCTTGAACGGTGCGGCTTTTCTTTGTCTGGCGCTTTGGTCAGTGCGGAATGATCTTGCCTGGCGGAATCTCAAACATAAACTTCCGCTGACGCGTTACATCGCCTGGTGCCTGGCACTGGGTCTGACGTGGCTCGGCATCGGCGGAGTATTAAATCTCGTTTTTGGCGCGCAGGTTGCGGGTCCAAGATATGATGCGGCTTTGCATGTCGTCTTCATTGGTTTTGTTATATCTATGATCTTCGGTCACGCGCCGATCATCTTCCCTGCCATTCTGGGTGTGCCGATCAATTTTCAGCCGGCGTTTTATATCCAGCTGATTTTGCTGCATGCGTCGCTGGCATTGCGTCTGATCGCTGATTATGCCAACTGGTACACCGTCCGCATGTGGGGCGGACTGTTGAACGAGATTGCGATTCTGCTGTTTATCGTCATGACCGTTTTGTCCATTCGCAAAAGTCTTTCAGGAAAGTAACCATGCCATTGCTCACCCGCACGTTCATCAAG
>JAKOWL010000015.1 GCA_029781535.1 Pseudomonadota bacterium | reverse complement strand
TCGGTAGGCTGCGCATCCTCACTTATCAAATTGTTTTTTATCGCTTTTTCTTTGACTTTTTCAAGATTGACGCCTGCCCCGTCATCGGCGACCGTGATACTGATCTCATCATTTTGCTGCTGCACGCGCAGCTTGATCGTACCCATTTCCGGCTTGTTAAGTTTGCTTCTTTCGGCAGGGGATTCTATACCGTGCGCTACCGCATTACGCAGCAAGTGCTCCAAAGGTGCACTCAATTTGTCCAGCATACTGCGGTCAATCTCGGTAGCATCCCCAATGATCTCCAAGTCCGCCGATTTTTTAAGTTCACGCGCCGTCTGCCTGACGATACGCTGCAAACGCTCGCTGATTTGCTTGAATGGCAACATACGCACACCCAGCAAGCCCTGCTGCAAATCACGGTTCATGCGGTTTTGCTGCTGTAAAGCTGCCTCGGTCTGGTCAACAGATTGCAAAATGTTGTGCTGAACGGTCGAAACGTCGTTTACGCTTTCAGCAATCATGCGCGTCAGCTCTTGCAGGCGCGTAAACCGGTCGAATTCCAGCGGATCGAACTCCTGATGCGCTTCCTGTAACGTGCTCATACGAGACTGCATCTGCGTTTCCGCTTCAATCTCTAGTTCACGCAGATACCCACGCAAGCGCGTCAAGCTCTCCGTCAAATCGTTTGAGGCCTGTTTGAATCCCAAAACCTCCCTGTCCATACGGGAACGGATAATCGATATCTCGCCCGCCTCGTTGATCATGCGATCCAAGGCATCTGCACGCATACGCAGGAATTGCGCTTTCCTGTCGGTTGCACGTCCGGTAGGCACTGCATTCGCAGCCTCAACGTTCTTGACCACCTCCTCTGGCGCTTGCTCTTTGCTCTCCTCGAAGACGCCGCTGATCTGATCGAACTCTTCGAACATGACGGAAAAGTCTTCAGGCACAGGTTGGCGTTTCTGTGCACGAACGACCTTGTCTTCAAGATCATGGATCATGTCGCCAAGCGCTTTTTGGTTAGCCATACGCGCACTACCCTTCAGGGTGTGCAAAGAGCGCTGAAGTGCTTCAGGGTATTTATTCTCGCGCGGATTGGCGCGCCATGCCCGTAGTTCCACCCCGATTTCAGGCACCAGCTCCTGCGCTTCTTCCACAAACATCGTCAACACTTCATTGTCGACTTGTGTCCTATCCAAGGCCAAAGACTTGGCACCTGTCGCCAGTTTAACCTCTATAGCGCCTACATTTTCCTCTTCCAATGGCGCGATATCTGATTCAACAGCAGCATTCTCAGAAACTGCTGCGACTTCTTCTACAGCGGGTTTCACTACCTGTGCAAGCTCGCGATCGAAAGCTTCCATGTCAAGCTCTTCTACCTGAACGGATTCTGCCTCTAAGGGCTGATAAGCCTTGGCTGTCTCAGCGGCTTCATTCAGCACTTTAATCAGCGCACGCGCGGCACGCGGGTTTTTAAGCTCAGATATCTTTTGCCACATGCCGGATATTGCCTGCACGGCACTGTCATACAACTCGGTCTGCTTAGGCGTCCAATCCTTGGCCTCATCCAGCCAACCTTCCAAGGCACGACCCAATTCACCCAAAGGTGCAAATCCTGTCGCCAGCGCGTTGCTGGCCAATGTGTGTACAGCACGTTTTGCCAGAGAGCTTGGCATATTTGCTTCAGCCTGCTTCAACTTGGCAACATCCTGCTCAAGTTTAGTGACGTTCTGCATGCTTTCGTTAATGAAAATCTCGTACAGGGTACGCGCCAGTTTGCGGGTACCGCCCACCAGGACATAAGCATCTTCTTTGGGTGCTACTTTGGCTGTCTTAGCAGCTTTGCCTTTGCGGGATTTGGCGGCTGGCGCCGCTTCCGTGGCGGTAGTTTCCGTTTCAGCGACTGGCTGGTCTGACAGATTTGGAAGTTCGGCGATTCTTGCCAGCCAAGTTGCCTGTGGCACCTCTACGCGATGCTCGGCACGCAATACTGACACCCAGTCTGCAAACGCTGCCGTGACTTGTTCAATTTCTGCGATCTGCGCCAGATTGAGATTGGTCTTTTTATCCAAGACACCATTCAGGAATGACTCCACTTTGCCGGCCAGTTCACCCAACACGGCCAAACCTACCGTGCGGCCACTACCCTTCATTGTGTGGTAACTGCGACGCACTTCTACCAAAGCGTCTTGATCAGTCGGGTTGACGCGTAACGCTTGAAGATTCTGCGCGATATGCGCCAGCACCTCTTCCGATTCGGTCAGGTAGATATCCAGCAACTCTTCATCATGCGCCTGATCGACCGTTTTTACCTCTTGCTCAACAGCAGTCTGCTCGCTCTCGGTGGACTCAAGCACCTCAACTGCAAGTTCATGCTGTTCAAACACTGTATTGAGGCGTACCAAAGCATCGCTCAGGGCAGTTGTGGATTCCTGGCGTGGTTTAGGCAGTTCATCGGCATAGTATCCCACCATGCTGATGCTTTCTGCGACCAACTCGAATTGTGATGTCTGTGGCTGATAGTCCTTCTGCTGAAAATGCTGGATGATTTTTCCACATGCTTGCAGGATACTGGCGGGCATCGCCAGATTCAGCATATCGAAGATACTGATAGCTTGCCTGACCTGTTTTGCGGTCGCCTGCAAAGATGACTTATCAGCCGGATTACGGAAAAATGTATCCAAGGACTGTTCAATCTCTTGCAGCAATTCCTTGATTTGAGCAACCACCGCTTTTACGATTCCCACATCCATATCTTCCAGCCGCTCCGGTGCCGCACTCGCTTCGAAGTTGCCGGCAATCACGTTCTCCAGACGCACCGTTTCTGCCTGTACGCTCTGCGCCTTGTCAGCGTCCAGAACCTGATAGTTCGTCAGCGTATCCCTTAACCGATGCAACGCTGCGGCGATTTCGATTAGCGCCGCCTGCGTAACCTTGCCTGCATCTGCCTGCAAAGCGCTTACAGCACGTTGCGTAGACTCATACAATGACGTGATGACAGTCTGTGATAATGCGGTTGCCTCCGGCATATGCTGCTGCGCCAGATCAGCGAATCTGGTCAGCAGAACATCATCCACATTCACTTTGGATGCTACGCCTTCTGACATCTTCCCGAAATCGATCGCATTGGAAACTTCATCCCATATCTCGTGCAAGGAATCAACCACTGATTTGAGTGCGGAAGCATTCGCCAGCTCTACATCGTCAATATGGGCAGGTCTGTATTGCGCTGCGGAACTTTCCCGTCCAATCAGACCGTCCAGCTCGAATACTTCTTTGACACGACGAATCGTCGGCTTATCCAGACTGCTGATCGCGACGTAATACAACACATCTCTCAACAGGCTGCTATGGGGTTTTTGCACACCTTCAGATAAAGAACGAAGCTCCTGGTCCAACCTTCTGCATAAACGCTTGGCACCCGCATGCTCTGCAATGGCCTGTTCTTCAAGCGAATCTGTAAAAGCGCTGGCAGCCCACCACAAAGTCTTGTCACTATTTTTCTTCTGCACCTGACTGACATTGGCCATGGCTTCTGTCATTCGGTGAACTGCATCGTTCTGTTTAGTCTGCAGCCAGCCCAGTAAAGATTTCTGGAATGCCTGGCGCTGTTCGACCAGATAAGGGATATAGGCACCATCTTCCAGTTCCCTGTTCGGAATGTCTTTGGGTGCGCTGTTAGTAGTGTCAGGAAAAAACAGTTCACTTTCCTCTGGCGTACCACCTTGTGCTTCCACAAGCGGCTTCAGCGCAGGATATAGACGTAACGGCACATCCGTCGCGCCATTCAGCAGGTCTTGAATGTATCCCTTGAGTGTCTTTACCGCAACAGCATAATGGTCTGCCAGCTCAGGGGTTAAGAAAATTTCCTTTTGTTCCAGTTTTCCCGCCAGCTTTTCCAGTTCGTCACAAAACCGCTTGCAGCCCTCAAGCCCCACCATATCCAGCGCGCCGCTGGCCTGATAGAGATATGTCTTGGAAAAGCGAAACACTGAGGTATCATGCGCTTGCTGTTTAGCCGTATCGATATTCTCCAATACCGCATCTAGCGCCTGGTTGATCTCATCTTTCACCCAGGTGAGTGGGCCTATATCAAAATTTTCTGGCACGAATACTTACCTCAAAACAAGCGCCGATTTAACATGAGACACGCCAAACCGGCATGCTCAAATTAAGCCAACTTAAATCCGGCAACCGAATCCCGCAATTCTTCTGCCAGCGAAGTCAACTGACCAATTGAAGCTGCCGTCTGTTTGGTACCCTCGGTGGTTTGCGTCGTTACTTCCAAAATCTGCTGCATGTTTTTGGTCACCTGAGATGCCACCTGGGTTTGCGCTTCCGTCGCAGTGGAAATGGACTGAATCAATCGTGCAAGGTTGTTGGAAACGGTCTCAATCTCGGTCAGCGCCTTACCTGCTTCGTCGGACAGTCTTGCACCCGCCACCACACCCTCGGTAGATTTTTCCATCGCAGCCACCGCACTATGGGTGTCAGTTTGAATAGTCTTCACAATCGAACCGATCTGTTTGGTCGCTTCGGATGAACGTTCAGCCAAGCGCTGCACCTCCTCGGCAACCACGGTAAAGCCCCTGCCCGCCTCACCTGCAGACGCCGCCTGGATCGCCGCGTTCAACGCCAGAATGTTAGTCTGCTCGGTAATGTCGGAAATCAGCTCAACGATCTCGCCAATCTCCTGGGAGCTTTCACCCAAGCGTTTGATTCGTTTGGAGGTTTCCTGGATCTGTTCACGAATGCCATTCATGCCTGCAATCGTATTCTGCACCGCCTGAGAACCTTGCGATGCTGCTTGCAGCGAACGTTGCGCAACCTGTGCCGCCTGGTTCGCGTTGCTGGACACTTCCAGAATCGAGCGCGTCATGTTGTTAACCGCGTTAGTCGTCTCAGTAATCTGCACAGATTGCCGTTCTGTCGCCACCAGCAAAGCAGCAGATGTTTCCTGCGCCTGGTTGGTTGCAGAGTTCACCTGCTCGGAAGCGCGGTTAATCTCGGTCACCACGTCACGCAGGCTATCAATTGTATAGTTAATGGAGTCCGCAATCGCACCAGTAATGTTCTCTTTCACCTGCGCACGCACGGTCAAGTCACCATCCGCCAGGTCACCCATTTCATCCAGCAAGTCTAGAACCGCCATTTGGTTGTCCTGTCCATCTTTCTCCAGGGTTGCCATCGCAGTATCGATTGCAGCCGCCTGCTTTTTACTCAGGAAAAACACAAGCAGACCGATTGCCACACCTAAGACAGCCAGCGCCAATAAAGCAAAAACTACCAAGTTCTGACTTGAGGATACGGTTGCAGCAGACTCTTTATTCACGTCACCCACCATCGTAAGTGCCGTCTGCTTGTTCACCTCATAAGCCTTAGTCAACTCTCCCAACGGAGCGGCTGCAGCCACAGAGCCCAGCTTGATTGCTGTAGAGAAATCCTTGTTAAAGATACGGTAGAAGTTTTCATTTGACTTCACTACCGCCTGGAAGGAACTGGCTCCGAACTGCTTCGGGTAATTATCTTTCCAATAAGCAAGGCGCTCGTTATATTCTTTTTCGTATTTCTTCGCCTCTTCCAGTTTTTTGTCGCGTTTCTCGTAATCTCCCGAAGCAGTGGCCACATAGGCTTCGTTAGCAGCCGCATATGCATTCACTGCATACAAAGGCGGAGGCAAAATGTCCGCGCGCAGATCCTGGTAGGCCGAGATTTCCTTATACACAGGGCCGTTCACGCGAACCTGGTTAATCACATAAAACGCTAATGACCCGAACAGGATCAGCCCCAAAATTGGCCAAACGGTCTGCGCACCTGCACGTGCTACACCCGCACCATCGCCTCCTTTGGAGAAAATTTTGGTTAACCTGCCTGGAATATCTTTTAAAAATTCTAGCGCCATGTTGATTCCCTCTTATACCAATCTAGATCTAAACCACTGCATTATTGATTGAATTATCTTTAAGTAAACTTGCCCTAAACCAAATACGGCGCAGAAAACTCACGCGACCTGACCAACTTATCACTGTCAAGTACAAACCATAGCCGCTTGTCGGCATCTTCATAATTCTCCGACTTAAGGCACAACTCATCCTGTACCACATCTGTCGTCTGCTGCATTTCATCCAGTTTACGTAACCCCACCAGCTTATCCACCAAAAAAGCCACATTACTTACCACATTATCATTCATCAAAAGCAATCGAGTGCTGGAAGTCATCTCCGTAGGAGTGCCCTCAAGCATTCGCGACAAATCATTGATGGCATACAATACCCCACGCACATTAGATATACCCAGGAACCAGGGCTTGACCAGTGGCACCTGTTGAATCTCGACGATGGGCAGCGTCTCGCTGATATCCTGCAGATTGACCAAGACATGCCTGTCGCCGATCTGCACACCCAAATAACTTTGCGACACTTCTGCACCGGTCGCTTTGGCGGCTTCCAGCCTTGCGATGATGCCGTTCTGGTATTCCCTTAAACTCGAGCTTTTAGCCATTTTATATATCGAATCGAATCAAAGTTTCTCGATAACCGCTTTCAGCTCTTCTTTTTTGATAGGCTTTTGCAGACAGGCTTTTGCCCCCATCTTTTCAGCCCAGCTCAAATCCGTCACCTGCAGCTTGCCGGAACAAAGAACAACCGGGACATTAGCCGTGGCAGGATCTTTTGACAGCGCACGCGCAGTCTGAAAACCTGACAAACCGGTCATAATGATGTCGATGATGACCAAATCCGGTGCGATCGAAGCTGTTTTTTCAACGCACGCTTCACCACTTTCCAGCGCCACCACCTGAAATCCGGAACTTTCCAGCAACTCGGTCAAATGAAACCTGTCAGTAGCGGAATCATCTACGATCAGAACTTTATTTATAGCCATCGAATCATTTCCTCCTAATCAATTCAGCTATTTTTTGGCGTATGTCGCCACCGCCTCGATTAACGTTTCCTGCGTAAAAGGCTTGGTCAGATATTGATCCGACCCGGCCATACGACCACGCGCACGGTCAAATAGACCGTCCTTGCTGGAAAGCATGATAACAGGCGTGGACTTGAAGCGCGCATTACGTTTAATCAACGCGCATGTCTGGTAGCCATCCAGACGCGGCATCATGATATCCACGAAAATCACTTGAGGGTGCTGCTCGGCAATCTTAGCCAACGCATCAAAACCATCTTCGGCAAGGATCACTTCACAACCTGCAGACTTGAGAAATATTTCGGCGCTACGACGAATCGTGTTGCTGTCATCAATCACCATCACTTTTACACCGGCCAAATCCGTTTGCGCCACTTGCTATCCTTTTTGCGATAAAAAATATACCAAACTAGAACTGCTAAGTTTTTCTGAAACAAAGTTTTAGTTTCTCTTTCAGAGTTCTGTTTGACGTTACAAAATATTACATTCTTTAAAATAATTTGCAACACTTACGCAATATTTGTAATATTTCACTTTAAGTGTGTTGTATCAGATTAACAACCTGCCCAATTGGACTTTCGGTTAGGCCGGTACTTTTATTAGAGCAGGAATGCCAATATGTTGATTAGACAGGAATCTCTCAGCGCTTCCAAGGCAATTAGCAGCCTATCCGGACCTTCACCGTTGGCTACCGCAAACCTGGTGCTGGTGTTTGGCTCCATCAAACGCTTTGGCGAGTCCAAACTGCAAAGCACGCTTAAAACGCGTTATCCGGTAGCACAGATCATCGGCTGCACCACCTCCGGCGAAATCGGTCCAGACGGTGTACAGGATGACAGTTTACAAATCACCGCCATCCAATGGGAGAGAACAACCCAACGCGTCGTCCAGACTACCGTCAACAGCATGCAAAGCTCGTTTGACACAGGTGCCGGTCTTGCCAAGCAGCTCAAAGCAGACGACCTGCGTACCATGCTTGTGATTTCCGAAGGCCTAAACGTGAACGGTTCCGAGTTATTAAAAGGCTTCCAGAGCGTATTGGGGGAAGTGCCCATCGTTGGCGGCTTGGCGGGTGATGGTGGCGCATTCGTAAAAACCCTGCAATTGTTCAACGATACGGTTGCTAACAATCAAGTGATTGCTGTCGGCCTGTACGGTAATGCCCTGGTAACCTCAAGCGGTGCATTGGGTGGCTGGAAACCTTACGGCCCGCCACGCAAAATCACCAAGTCCACCAAAAATGTGGTCTATGAGATGGATGGCAAACCTGCATTACCGCTTTACCGCATGTATATCGGCGAAGCCTTTGCCAAAGGGCTGCCTGGCACAGGATTGAAATTCCCGCTGGCTGTCATTGAAGAAGGTAAACGCGATGTAGAAAAGATCCGCACACTGCTGGCAGTCAACCCTGCTGACAACAGCCTGACGTTTGCCGGCAATGTGGAAGAAGGTGAAACTGTCCGCCTATGCCAATCCAACCACGACCGTCTGGTCGAGGGTGCTGGCGGCGCTGCCAATATCGTGCTGGAAGGCTTGCCAGAGCATAAAACCAATCAGGCGGGGCTTGCCTTGTGCGTAAGTTGTGTTGGACGCAAGGGCGTGATGGCTGAGCAAGTGGTGGATGAAGTGCGCCAGGTCCGGCAAGTGCTCGGCGCGCAAACCAGCGTAACCGGCTTCTATTCCTATGGCGAACTGGCGCCTCGCCCCAAAACCCATGATAGCGTTTTGCATAACCAGACCATGACCATTGGCTACCTGAGCGAAAACGTTTAACCGCTAATCGTCATCCACCGTAAAAAGCACCTGTTCCCCGGGTGCTTTTTGTTTTATGATGCTCTCAATAATAAAAAACAATAACCAACTTGAGGAGAAGCATCATGTCTGCTATCACAGTCATCAAGCTCGGCGGTCAAGTCACCAACGTCACTGGCGACATGCCTAAAATCGGAAGTACAGCACCGAATTTCACTCTAGTGGATAAAAGCCTGCAGGATGCCACACTGGAAACTTTTGCCGGTAAACGCAAGATACTCAACATCTTCCCCAGCATCGATACGCGCACCTGTGCCACATCCGTCCGCACTTTCAACCAGCATGCAGCCAGCCTGAGCAATACTGTAGTGCTGAACATCTCGGCGGATCTGCCATTCGCTCAAGGCCGTTTTTGCGTAATCGAAGGCATCGATAAGGCCATCAGCCTATCCACCATGCGCGGCCGTGATTTCATGGTCAATTACGGCGTGCTGATATCCAGCGGCCCGATGGCCGGCCTGTGCGCACGCGCCGTGATAGTGCTGGATGAGAACAACATCGTCAAACACGTGGAACTCGTGCAGGAAATCGCAGACGAACCAGATTATCAGGCGGCATTGAACGCGCTGAAATAAACCAAAATTACAATGCAACTCTAGATTAGGATAGGAGAAATACCATGGCAACCGTCACCCTCAAAGGCAACCCCGTCAACATCGGCGGCATTCTTCCACAAAAAGGCAGCGTCGCACCCGCTTTCGAACTGGCCGATGCAAAACGCAATCCGACGACACTGGCAAACTTTGCCGGCAAACGCAAAGTGCTCAACATCTTCCCCAGCATTGACACACCGACCTGCGCAACCTCAGTACGCACTTTCAACCAGAAAGCAGCCGGTATGACCAACACTGTGGTGATCTGCATCTCGGCCGATCTGCCTTTTGCACAAAGCCGTTTCTGCGGCGCAGAAGGTATCGAGAACGTGACTTGCCTGTCCACGTTCCGTAATACACCCAAATTCGCCAATGATTACGGCGTATACATTCAGGATAGCAGCCTGGCCGGCTTGAATGCGCGCGCCGTGGTCGTGCTGGACGAGCAAAACAATGTGCTGCACAGCGAACTGGTCAGCGAAATTGCCAACGAGCCAGATTACGATGCTGCTCTAGCAGTGTTGTAAGTAGGCAGCATCGCCAAACAAAAAGCCGGCAAACGCCGGCTTTTTTGTGTCCAATTTTTTCATTATTCATACAGATGCCCTGGAAGGAAATCTGGATGCGGCTTCCAGGCCGACGGTTTTAGTAATGAACGCGCACGCATGTAAGAAAAACTACTCTACCTTCACAAAACTACCAAAGTCAGCACCTTCCAGCAGCTTCAGCAAATTAGCCCCTTTCAGCGCCAATGCATAACCCAGCACGCCGCTGCCTATCACCACCGTTTCATAAGCTTTTACGCTATCGTCCACCAACACCTTGATTTCGGCCGGCAACGCTACCGGCGGCACCGCGCCCACCACATAGCCAGTCGCCTCAGGCACTTCGTCATATTCCGCCATGCGCAGCTTGCGCTCATTCAAATGATTGCGCAGAATCGCCCAATCGGCACGCCCGCCGCCTGCCACTGCGAGCATACAAAACTTGCCGGATTCTGCACGGAACAGCACGCTGCGTACCACCGATTTCGGGTCCAAGCCTTTGCTGGTCAGCAATTCTTCCAGACTACGTACAGGCTTCTTGTCTTCACTCAGTGGAATCTCCACCACATCAAAAGAAATACCATGCTGCTCTAGCAAATCAGTCACAGGGGAAGTCAATGTCGCGCTCATCCAAAACTCCTTATTTTTCGTATGCCGTATATTTTGCATTACTGCCGCGTGCTTTGTCAGCGGGGTATTTCTTGGCATTCAGGTCTATCTTTTCATTCGCAGCCTGAATCAAATCAATGTCCAGCACTTCGGCAAGGCGCAGTAAATAAACGAATGTATCTGCCAGTTCATGGCTGACAGCCTCGCGTTTTTCCGGCGTTAACTGTGTACTTTCCTGTGGCGTATCCCATTGGAACTGTTCTACCAACTCGGCAGCTTCCACAATCATCGCCATCGCAAGATTCTTGGGCGTGTGGAACTGCGCCCAGTCACGTTCTGTGACAAAACTGTTGACGCGATTTCTTAGTTCATCAATGGAATCAGTCACTTGGCTTCCTTTCTATTACTGCCCGCCACCATTCTGATCTCGAACAAGCGACACTCCAGCGGACCGTTGAACAATGGCGTTTTTTTACTGGGAGCCAAGCGCATCAGCTTGGGCAGGCGCAAGTCGCTGGTGAGGAAATACGCATTCCAGCCGGCAAAGCGTTTCTTGAGCGCCTCACCCATCTTGGGATACAGTGCTGCCAGATCGGCATCTTCGCCGATACGCACGCCATAGGGCGGATTGGCCACCAGAACGCCACTTTCCGCAGGCGCAGGCGCCTCCAGAAAGTCCATATGCGAAACCTGCACTACATCGCCCAAACCAGCCTCGGATAGATTCTGTTTGGTCACGCGCACGGCGCGCAAGTCCATGTCGCTGGCATAGATCTTTTGAAAGCTATTGGGTTTTACTGCTTTAACCGCCGCATTTTTGATTTTCTTCCATGTGTCAGACTCAAAATTCTTCAGCCGCTCGAAACCAAAATCACGTTTCAAGCCAGGTGCGATATCCAGCGCTATCATCACGGCCTCCAGCGCAAACGTACCGCTGCCGCACATCGGGTCTAATAAAGCCTGGCCCGGCTTCCAGCCTGTCAACAGCAAAATACCTGCCGCTAGGTTCTCGCGCAATGGCGCCTCGATGCTGGATTTTCGGTTGCCGCGCTGATAGAGCGCATTGCCGGAGGTGTCGACATAGAACGTGCAATGGTCCGCTGTCAGATAAGCATGGATACGTACTGCAGGGCTGCGCGTATCGATGTTCGGCCGGCTGCCTACGGCCTGGCGAAATTTGTCGCAAACCGCGTCCTTGATACGCAGTGTGACGAACTCCAGGCTTTTCAGCGGACAGCGCACCGCTGTCACTTTCACCATGAATGCATGTTTCACATCGAACAGGTTAGGCCAATTGAGTTTAAGAGCCGCCTGATAGATGTCTTCTTCTTTGGCATACTTGCTGCGCCCTACCTGCATCAATATGCGTGTTGCCACGCGTGAGTGCAGATTGGCACGATAACAAACGCCCAAGTCACCGGAAAAACTGGCACCACCGTCAGTGGCCTGCACACGCTTGGCCTGCAAGGCCTGCAGCTCTGTCGCCAGCAGGTTTTCCAGCCCGCGCGGGCAAGTGGCAAAATAATTCAGTTCCATATCACTCCATTGTTATCCGGTGCGGCGTATTCGGATTATGGTCACGCAGCCTTTCGAGCAAGCCCATGAAATCCAGTCCGTATTGTGTATCCAGCTCGCGCGCCTTGCTGCGTATCATATCCCAGCGTGTTTCGTGCAACGGCCTGCTCAGTCCAAAGACGACGATATTACCCGGGCGCCCGGTCGGTATCACCAGCACGCGGTTGTCAAAGCTTTGTTCGATACGCTGCAGGTAAATATCGAAATTTCTGTCGCTACCCCACAGATTCACCGCCATCATGCCTTCCGGCTTCAGCGCTGCACGGCAGGTATCAAAAAAATCCTGCGCATACAGGTCAGGCGGAATCCCTTGCCCATCGAAGATATCCAGCATCAGCATGTCTGTTGTTTGCGGATTCTCTTCAAGGAACAGCTTGCCATCGCCCAGAATCACCTGCAGCCGCTCGTCATCTTCCGGCAGACAAAAATGGCTGCGTGCCACTGCGATCACCTGTGGGTTCAGCTCCACCACACGGATGCTGATATCGGGCAAGTGGTGATAGATATATTTGGGAACGGAGCCCCCACCCAGGCCCAGCATCAACACATCCTGCGTATGTTTGGCAAACAGCAGGAACAGCATCATCGCACGGGAATAAGGCAGTTCCAGGCTATACGGCGTTTTGACGCGCATGGAGCTCTGGATGGTGCTGGAACCAAGATAGAGCGAGCGGATGCCATCTACTTCGCTGACTTCCACGCTTTCCTCGCCGCCGACGGCGCGGTGCATCTTACGGCCAAACCTAAACATCGCCGCCCCCTTCTTCATCGATTACCGCTTGCGGCTCAGTTTCGCTGACTGATTCGATAGTTGACTTGAACCTGCAATCCAGCTCCATCAGCAGCGTATCCACGCGCTTGATCTCAAGCAGCACGCGTGTACCCGCCTTGATCTCCGGCAAGCTATGTACTTTGGTCATATAAGGCAAATTATCCAACCGCACCAGATTCTCGCGCCAGATAGTCGCGCCGATTTCCTGCAGATGCTCCTGTATCAGGTATTGCAGGCACCAGTAACGCTCCATGCGGGTCTGAAAATCATTGTAGATATTGTAAGTCACATCGAAATTGCGCATGTGCGTGCCAATATCGCCATTCCCAGCCGGGTAGGCAGGTTCGGTACCTTGTACTGCAGCGATCAGTTGACGCTGGTTGATCAGGTCCACGGCACGGCGCAAAGGCGAGGTGCTCCAGGCATACTGTGCTACGCCCAAGCCCTGATGCGGCTCGGCCTTAAGCGTCATGTATACCTTGCCATTGTTCTGCGCACGATAGATACCTGGTAGCTTATGCTCGGCCAGCAGCGCGCCCCAATGGTTGTTTGCGGCAATCATCAGCTCCGCCACAAGCTTGTCCATCGGCGAGCCGCGCTGGCGATTGACGATGCGCACCTTGCCGTCATCCACATAGAAATTGTAATCGACCTGCGGCGCACGGTTCGGGTCGTACTTGCCGCGAGCTTTTTCCAGTGCCTCGGCAAAATGGAACAGGAACAACAATCTGCTCCAGTAAGCGTGTCCGCTATCAGTTTCCAATGTCGCCTCGTTGAAATAAGGCTCCAGCGTATCATGGCGCAGATTCTCGGCAATACGGATGCGCTCCAGCCTGGTTTGCTGCGAAACAATAGTGAAATCCGGCGCGACTTCCAGATACAGCGACAACGCAGGTTTGATCTCGCCCGCATCCAGGCTGAACGGGCGTATCGCTGCTTCCGACAGCATGGTGATCTTATGGCCTGGCATGTACACGGTGGAAAGGCGCCGCATCACCTCTTTATCCAGCATGCTGTTTGGCTGTACTCCCAAGGCCGGCGCGGCAATGTGGATGCCTACCTGGGTATTGCCATTTGCCAGTGATATTACCGACAGTGCGTCATCAATCTCGGTCGTCGTGCTGTCATCTATGCTGAACGCCTCAGCCTCCGCGAGCGGTAGCTCCGGCAACGCTGTCAGCGACTCGAACGCCGGATAATCAGTGCCATCAGGGAAATATTCGCGCAGGAAAGCACCCAGGTGATAATCATGCACAGAAGGGATAGCACCCACATCAGCCAGCAACTGGATATGCAGCTTTTTGAGTTCTGTGGCAGCCTGATCCAGCGCTTTCCATTCCAGCGTATTCTTGTCCGGCGCGTACAGCAAGGCTTCCAGCTTGAGCTTGAACGATTCAGGCAGTTGGTGCGCCTTAAGCTCTTCTACCATCTGCGCCACCTGCTCGGCCTGTAGGCGCTTCTTTTCCATCCCCGCCAGCGCGGCCTTCAGCGTATCCACTGGCGCAGCTTTATAGCGCCCCTTGCCTTTGCGATAGAAATACATCGGCGCGCCATGCAGCTTGATGGCAATTGCCGCGTTCTGCACCGCGCTGGGCTTGTTGCCGTAATAAGCCTCGGCCAACTCCTGAAACCCGAACTCGCCCTCGCCGCTTTCCAGCAAGCCGCAACTTTCCCACAAGAAATCAGTATCCAAGGTATCTGCTTCGCCAGAGGCCGCTTCCATAAAGCCTTGCAGACCGGCATCGAACTTCATCAGCACATTGGCTGCCTTGATCTTGGAGCGCTTGCCGCTAACCGATTCGATTTGCAGCGTGCTTTCCGCCTCGCTCATCACATTGGCAATCTTGAAACTGCCCTCTTCTTCGTAAAAAACATTCATGCGCTATTTTACCGCACTATTTGCAGTCGTCGGCTCGCACCTCCGGCAGAATAGCGGTTAAAATAAACTCATGCATGCATTAAATTTTGATAACCGCTGGCTGCGCGAGTTGCCGGGCGATGCGGAGACTGCCAATTACACACGGCAAGTGCCCCATGCCTTGTGGTCACGCGTACGTCCCAGGTTGGTCAAGGCACCAAAACTCCTTGCCTATTCTCCAGAAGTAGCACAGATGCTGGGCTTGAGTGAAGCCGATATGCAAGGCGGCGAGATGCTGCAAGCACTGGCCGGCAACGCGCTGTTGCCGGGCATGGAAGGCTATGCCACGCGCTATGCCGGTCACCAGTTTGGCAATTGGGCGGGACAGCTTGGCGATGGGCGCGCCATCATGCTGGGCGAGCTGATGCATGATAACAAGCGTTTTGAATTGCAACTCAAAGGCGCAGGCTTGACACCTTACTCACGTCAGGGCGATGGGTTGGCAGTGCTGCGTTCCAGCTTGCGGGAATTTCTATGCTCCGAGGCTATGCACCACCTGGGGGTGCCGACTACACGCGCATTAAGCTTGGTGACAACAGGCGAACAAGTGACGCGTGATATGTTTTATAACGGCAATCCGCAGTTGGAAGCCGGTGCCATTATCTGCCGCGTGGCACCCTCATTTACCCGCTTTGGGCATTTTGAGATGTTGGCAAGTGCTGACGAAATCGAACTATTAAAACAATTCATCGTATTTACGCTACAACGCGATTTTCCCGAGTGGCTGCAAACCGCATCAAACCAGCATGGCTGGAAGCCGATATCTATGCAATCTCTGGAGCCGGAAATGATTGAGGTCTGGTTTACCGAGATCTGTGAGCGCACCGCAATCTTGATGGCTCACTGGATGCGGGTAGGCTTTGTCCATGGGGTGATGAACACTGACAACATGTCCATACTCGGTCTCACCATTGATTATGGCCCTTATGGATGGGTAGATAATTTCGACCCAGGCTGGACGCCCAATACCACAGATGCACAGGGCCGCCGCTATTGCTTTGGCCGGCAGGCAGATATTGCACGCTGGAACCTGGAACGTCTGGCCGAAGCGCTCATGCCACTGCTGAGCACCACCAAAGGCCTTTCCAATGGCATCGCCCATTATGACCAGACTTATATGCGAACACTTATGTCGTCGCTTGCTGGCAAGTTTGGCTGGGATAACTGGCAAGCGGATGACGGCGATCTGATTGACCGCTGTTTTGAATTGATGACTCGTGCCGAAGTGGATATGACGCTATTCTTTTCCCACCTGGCCGAACTGGATCTGGCACAACCGGACATCGCTACCCTGCAACCCGCCTTTTATACCGAACAAGGATTCCTGCAATTTAAAGACGACTTTCAGCTTTGGCTGCAACATTACGCAAACCGCAGCAAAAACACGCCACCAGAAGTACGCCAGGCACAAATGCAAAGTCATAACCCTCGCTATGTACTGCGCAACTACATGGCGCAGCAAGCCATTGACAACGCAGAGCAGGGAGACACTGGCCCACTGCTGGAGCTTATGCAGTTGCTGCGCACCCCCTATACTTTGCAGCCGGACATGGAAAAATATGCGCAAAAACGTCCCGATTGGGCCCGCCACAAGGCGGGTTGCTCAATGCTATCTTGCAGTTCTTAACTAAACAAATGGACCAACGTATCCCTGTAACCCTTCTGACTGGCTTTTTGGGCAGCGGTAAAACCACGCTGCTGAACAGGCTGCTCTCACACCCCGGCATGAAAAACACGGCCGTCATCATCAATGAACTGGGTGAGACGGGACTGGATCATATCCTGGCGCAGAACGTGGAAAGCAGCTATGTGGCGGATAACGCCGTGCTGCTGCAAAATGGCTGCGTGTGCTGTTCGATGAGCAACGAACTGGCCGACACGATGCGAGACTTGTTTTTCAAGCGGGCGATGCAGGCGATTCCACAATTCAACCGTCTGATCATCGAGACCACCGGCATGGCAGACCCGGGGCCGATCCTGGGCAACCTGTTGAACGAGCCGGTGATTGAATCGGTATACAGGTTAGATGCCGTCGTCGTGACGATAGATGCGCAGTATGGCGCACAGCAAATCGAAACACATATGGAAGCGCGCAAACAGGCTGCCGTTGCAGACGTGTTATTGATCACCAAGACAGACCTGGCCACAGATACGCAAATCACCGAACTGAAGGAAAAGCTCATCGTACTTAATCCAGGGGCGACCCAGCACAAGGTACTACATGGTGAGATTGACCCGGATTTCCTGATCGATGTAGGCCTATTCGACCCGAGTGGCCAGCGTGCCGAGCCGGAGCGCTGGTTACGCGCCCCGGTGCGTCGGCAAGCCCTCAGAGGCACATTGCCGCAAAAACCGCACACGGACGACATCCACAGCTTTACGGTGACATTGCCCAGCCCGATAAGATGGCGCGATTTCCGCCCTGTGCTGCTGAAGTTCTGCCAGAACTTCGGCGAACATCTGCTGCGCCTGAAAGGCATACTGCACGTCACTGACCAGGATCACCCCATCGCGATCCATGCGGTACACTTTACGCCATATCCCTCGACACTGCTGCAGGATTGGCAGGAGGACGAGCCCATAAGCCGTATCGTCGTTATCGGAAAAGGGTTGGATGAGACCGCCGCACGCGCTGCGCTGACAGAATTTTAATTTTAAGGATACCATGATGAGCAACCATGTTTGGCAAGCGCACCTGCAAGCGCAAGGAGCGACGATAGAAAACGATAGCGTTCTGCATTTTGGCAATGCTGCCAGCGAGTTGGAAAAAACTGCTTCAGGTAGTAATGTGCTATGTGATTTATCACATCTTGGCCTGCTGGAAATCAGCGGGGCCGATGCCGCGACTTTCCTGCAAGGCCAAGTCACCAACGATGTAAAACTGCTGACAGGCAACAATGCGCACTACACCGGCTATTGCAACCCCAAAGGCCGACTGCTGGCGATTTTCCTTGCATTTGCCCATACTGGTCATTTGCATTTGCAACTACCGAGATCATTGGTGGAAACCATCGCCAAGCGCTTAAGAATGTATGTGCTGCGCAGCAAGGTAGAGATCAAGGATGCTTCTGACGAAATCGTCAGGTTCGGAATCGATGGTCTGGAGGCCGCATCCATATTGGCTTCCAGCCTGGGTCAAATCCCCTCGCAGGATTTTGAGCTATTGACGCTGGAAAATTGTACTGTCCTTAAACTGCCGAGCATCACCAGCCATGACCGTTTTGAGATCTTTGCCAACACGGAGAATGCCATTTCGCTATGGAACGCACTTTCCAAAAACTGCCAATCTGTTGGCAAAGCCTGCTGGGACTGGCTAGACACCCTGGCCGGCATACCGGAAGTCTATCCGGCAACCCAGGAACAATTCGTCCCGCAGATGCTCAATCTGGATGCGCTGAGTGCCATCAACTACAAAAAAGGCTGCTACACAGGTCAGGAAATCGTCGCCAGGACGCATTACCTGGGCACGGTCAAACGCCGCACATTTCTGGCACAAGTCGCTGGTGATACATCGCCCGAAGCTGGTGACAAATTAATGGATGCCCAGGGGAACGAAGCCGGGCAAATCGTGCGCGCTGCACCTGGGATAGACAAAGGGTTTGATGTGCTTGCAGAGCTGCGATTAGATGCACAGGCGAATATGCAGATACACTGGAACAACCAATTATTGGCTTTTAAAAACCTGCCATACGGGCTGGAATAAGTTTAGTGTGTTTGTGGTTTCTGCACACTTGGTTGTGCAGGCGTTGCAGTTGTGTTGGCAGGTGGCAAATCCTTGACTTTGATCTGATCCACAACCTGGTAGAACACTTCGTCCTGTTTGACCATGCCTAGCTCGCTGCGGGCACGCTCTTCGATAGCGGCGCTTCCTTGCTTTAAGTCACGCACTTCGGCACCCAGCGTTTCATTGCGTTGCTGGTAAGCTTTGTTGATTTTTTTCTGGTCTTCGATCTGCTGATTGACGTTCCAGACACGCAACCAGCTCCCCTTGCCCAGCCACAGTGGATACTGTAGCAGGGCAATGAGAATCACGAATATTAAAGTTAATGCTTTCAACTACTTAAAGAGTTGGTAGAACGCTGACAAGCCAGCATAGCTGGTTGCATCACCCAACTCTTCTTCGATACGCAACAGCTGGTTGTACTTCGCTACACGCTCGGAACGGCACAGCGAACCAGTCTTGATCTGCAAGGCATTAGTCGCGACTGAAATATCCGCAATGGTGGTATCTTCAGTTTCGCCGGAGCGATGTGACACTACCGCAGTGTAGTTGGCGCGTTTTGCCATTTCGATTGTCTGGAAGGTTTCTGTCAACGTACCGATCTGGTTCACCTTGATCAGGCAAGAGTTGGCCACACCTTTTTGAATACCTTCGCGCAGGATTTTTGCATTGGTCACGAACAGGTCATCGCCTACCAATTGCGTGGTTTTACCCAAGCGCTTGGTCAGAATATCCCAGCCGCCCCAGTCAAACTCATCCATACCATCTTCAATGGAAATGATGGGGTATTTATCACACAGCGTTGCCAGATAATCGGCAAATTGCGCGGAAGTCAGCGCAGAACCTTCAGATTCCAGATGATACATGCCATCTTTGTGGAACTCTGTACTGGCGCAATCCAGGCCCAGGTAAATATCCTTACCGGCTTCGTAACCAGCAGCTTCAATGGATTCCATAATCAACTGCAAGGCAGACTCATTGGAAGGCAAGTTAGGCGCAAAACCACCTTCATCACCTACGGTAGTAGCCAGGCCTTTTTTATGCAGCGTTTTCTTCAGTGCATGGAACACTTCCGCACCGGCACGCAATGCTTCGCGGAATGTTGGCAGGCCAGCCGGAATAATCATGAACTCTTGCAAATCTACGGAGTTGTCCGCATGCGCGCCGCCGTTGATGATGTTCATCATCGGTGTTGGCAATTGCATCATGCCGGAACCACCCAGATAGCGATACAGCGGCAAACCCGATTCTTCGGCGGCGGCACGTGCACACGCCATGGAAACACCCAAGATCGCATTTGCACCCAGACGGTCCTTGTTCTCCGTGCCATCCAGCTCAATCAAAGTCTTATCAATAAAACTCTGTTCCTCGCAATCCAAACCGATAATGGCCTCAGTGATTTCGGTATTCACATTCTCCACTGCGTTCAGCACGCCTTTGCCTAGATAACGCTCTTTGTCACCATCACGCAGTTCCATTGCCTCTTTCGCACCTGTAGATGCTCCAGATGGAACCGCTGCGCGACCAATGACACCACTTTCCAGCAACACATCTACTTCAACGGTTGGATTTCCGCGTGAATCCAGAATTTCGCGGGCGATAATATCTACAATTGCACTCATGATTTCTTCCTTCCCTCTCTACAAATCTGTCCTGTTATAGGTTTTGCTCCGCAAAACCCGCCTTTTTAACCAGTTTATCCAAATCTACCAATAGGTGTAACAAATCTTCCATTTTTCCCAGCGGCCAGGCGTTTGGACCATCCGATAACGCCTTGCTTGGATCAGGATGTGTTTCCATGAACACGCCGGAAACGCCACTCGCTACCGCGGCGCGTGCTAGCACCGGCACGAATTCACGCTGACCGCCGCTTTTATCGCCTTGTCCACCCGGCTGCTGTACAGAATGTGTCGCATCGAATACGACCGGGCAGCCAGTTTCGCGCATAATGGCCAAGCCACGCATATCGGAGACCAAAGTATTATAGCCAAACGAGGCGCCCCGTTCACATACCATGATATTGTCTACGCCGCCATTGGCCTCCTTGGCCTTATTGACGACCTGCTTCATATCCCAAGGTGCCAGAAACTGACCCTTCTTGATGTTTACCGGCTTGCCGGACTTGGCACAAGCCACAATAAAATCCGTCTGGCGACACAGAAATGCCGGGGTTTGCAGCACATCCACCACGGCCGCCACATGCGGCACCTGTTCTTCCGTATGAACGTCCGTCAACACAGGCACGCCGATTTGGCGTTTCACTTCATCCAGGATTTTCAACCCTTCTTCCATGCCAAAACCGCGAAAGGTCTTGGTCGAGCTGCGATTAGCTTTGTCATAGGAAGATTTATAGATGAACGGCACACCTACACGTGCGGCAATTTCTTTCAATTGTCCGGCCGTATCCAGAGCCATCTGCCGAGATTCGATGACGCATGGTCCGGCAATCAGGAATAGCGGACGATCTAAGCCAACTTCAAATCCACATAGTTTCATTTCTTCGCCTCTTTGTATTGCAGCGCAGCATTCACATAGGCTTCAAACAATGGATGCCCGGTACGCGGGTTGGAAGTGAATTCCGGGTGGAACTGACATGCCACGAACCAGGGATGAACATCCTGCGGCAATTCGATCATTTCGCACAGATTCTCGGTTTTTGTACGTGCAGAAATCACCAAACCGGCTTTTTTCAGCTGTTCTACATAATGGTTGTTGACTTCATAGCGGTGACGATGACGTTCATTAACTTGCGCACCATAGATACTAGATGCCAACGTATTCGGAACTATCGGGCAACTTTGCGCGCCAAGCCGCATTGTACCGCCCAAGTCTGAACTTTCATCACGTTTTTCCTGCTTTCCACTGGCGTCCTGCCATTCGGTAATCAGGCCGATAAGCTTATATTGTGCATCCGGGTTGAATTCCGTACTGTTGGCATCCTTCAGCCCGGCCACATGACGCGCATATTCAATCACTGCCAGTTGCATACCGAGGCAAATGCCCAGATAAGGCACCTTGTTGGTACGCGCATATTCGATTGCAGCAATCTTTCCTTCCGTACCGCGTTTACCGAAACCGCCAGGAATCAAGATAGCATCCATGGACTTAAGCATATCCGTGCCATCTTTCTCGATCTGCTCACTATCGACATAGTGGATATGCACTTTAGACTTGGTATGAATACCCGCGTGTATCAAAGCCTCGGAAAGTGACTTATAGGATTCGGTCAAATCCACATACTTGCCGACAAACGCAATATTCACTGTATGTTTTGGGTTTGCGAGCGCATGCGTGATGCTCTTCCACTCAGACAAATCTGCCGCTTTCGCCAGCACACTCAGCTTATGGCAAACAATCTCGTCCAACATCTGGTCGTGCAGCAACTCTGGGATTTTATAAATGGAATCACTGTCAATGGCACTGATGACCGCCTCGAACGCCACGTTGGTAAACAGCGCGATCTTACGACGTTCATCTTCCGGAATCGGACGATCAGCGCGGCACAGCAGAATATCTGGCTGGATACCGATCTCGCGTAATTCTTTGACAGAATGCTGGGTCGGTTTGGTTTTCAGCTCCCCTGCGGTTGGGATCCATGGGAGCAAAGTAAGATGCACATAGCAGGTATTGCCTTTGCCTTCTTCAATACCCATCTGACGAATCGCCTCCAGAAAGGGCAGTGACTCAATGTCACCTACGGTACCGCCTACTTCGACAATCGCGATATCAGCGCCTTCTGCACCAGCCTTGATTTTGGCCTTGATCTCATCGGTGATATGCGGGATCACCTGTACGGTCTTACCTAAGTACTCGCCTCGTCTTTCCTTGCGGATGACATTCTCGTACACCTGACCGGTAGTGAAATTATTGCGCTTAGCCATGCGCTGGGAAATGAAGCGCTCATAGTGCCCCAAATCCAGGTCGGTCTCCGCACCATCGTCAGTGACAAACACCTCACCATGCTGAAAAGGTGACATGGTACCGGGATCCACGTTGATATACGGATCCAGCTTGAGCATGGTCACTTTGATACCACGGGATTCAAGGATAGCGCCAAGACTGGCGGCTGCGATGCCTTTTCCAAGTGATGAAACAACCCCGCCCGTTACGAATACATATTTGGTCATGGAAAAGACTTTTGATTAATTGCAGACGGGAATCTATTCTACCGCAAAGCCCCCTTCTCCACAACGAAGATTGCGACAAACATACACAAGAAATGCAGGAAAATCTTTGGTCGGGGTGAGAGGATTCGAACCTCCGACCTCCGCGTCCCGAACGCGGCACTCTACCAGACTAAGCTACACCCCGAATCAGTAATAAGCCTTCTAGTAACGCTAAGTAAATTATACTAAAGATTGCCTGCTTTGGACGTATTGTTCAAATTCCGCCAGCGGCAACGGCTTGCTGAACAAATACCCTTGATAGAGCTCGCAACCGTTATTGAACAGGAAATCCCGCTGCGCTTGCGTTTCCACACCTTCTGCCACCACGCAGTGTCCCAGGTCCTTCGCCAGATGGATGATGTGATTGGCGATTTTGGCATCGAGCTCATTGGCTAATATTTCTTTGACAAAAGACCTGTCGATCTTCAGTTGATTAAGCGGAAGACTTTTCAAATAACTCAAGGATGAATACCCCGTGCCAAAGTCATCGAGAGATATCCCTATGCCCAATTCACGCAGTGCATGCATCTTGGCAATCACCTGCTCTGTATTTTGAATCACGATACTTTCGGTCAGTTCCAGATCCAGTTTGCTGAAATCGATGCGATGGCTTTTGACTATCTTTTTGACCTGCTCCACAAAATCCGGCTCGTTGAACTGTTGGGCACTCACGTTCACAGACAAATGCAGACTTTCAAACGCCGTACCTTTCCATTTGGCCAACTGTTGGCAAGCCTGAGTCAGCGCCCAGTATCCTAGTGGCACCATCAGGCCGACCATCTCGGCCATCGGGATGAATTGCATCGGCGAGGTCAGTCCTTTCTGTGGATGGTGCCAGCGAAGCAGCACTTCAGCTCCCAGAATCCTGGAAGCGCTATCAACCTGCGGCTGGTAAAAAAGCTCGAACTGCTGCTTATACAAGGCATCATTGATTTCAGCGCTGTACTGCATCCGCAACACCGCATCGGACTGCATGATATAGAAGATGGCACAAAGGATAAAAGTGGCAAAAAAACCATTGGTCCATGCACCTATCACGCGAGCATCCTCGGGAATACGGTACGTGGTTTCCAGTGCAAAATTCGAGCTAGAAAATATGATGAACAGCAAAAGCGCAAAAGCACTTATTCCGTAACGCAGCCATTTGTTCTCATATTCGTAGACCCAATAACTGCATAAAGCGATCACAAGATAATAACAATGAGAAATGCGCGGTGCTACGGCGGATGGAATATCCAGCAATAGACAAAACAGACCGAGCACTACCAGCACTAAAGAAAACAGAATATATGAAGCCAGCCTGGTATAGCCAAGCCGGGTAAGTTGATATGCCGCCACGCCGGCAACCAATGTCAGCGCATTCGCAGTGAATAACACCTGGTTGGTATCACGACCGAAAAAGAGCAACCATGTGGTGCCACTAATCGCACAAAAAATACCCAGGTATTTGAGCGCAGCCTTTACCCTTCTGGCATGGGTTTCGTCGAGAGAACGAATGGATATCCTGTCGGCCCTCATCTCAACCCGCCTTGTCCAGGCAACCTGCTGTCCCTTGTATTGTTATTGTTTTTCTCATGGAGCTTATAGCCTTGTTATTCGAGATTATTAAATGAATATTAGAGATATGCCGGCAGTTATACAACTTAAATATGCTGCGCAAGCCCTTCACATCACACACGCACGCATTCATTGCGCCGTGCATCGTGCCGGAAGGCACATCGTATAAAGATTGCAGCCTTATCGGTTTTCCAATGAAACTTTTAGTTACCCCAAACACCACCCAAAACATTATACTTTTTCATATATTGTTTCATGCTACAATTGGCTGATGAATCAGGCACCTATCACCTTTCAAGCACGGCGCGCCCAGCCCCCTTCGGATGAGGCGATCTGGCAGGCCCTGGATGACCCAGAAGAATGGGAAAGCTTCAGCCAGCATGCAGCCGCCAACAAAGAAACCTTTGAGTCCCGCCTGGCGATCGAAGGCATGCATTGTGCCGCATGCGCCTTGAACGTAGAACGAGCACTGAAAAGCGTACCTGGTGTCTCGCAAGCTACGGTCAACGCCACCAGCGGCCGTGCGAGCGTGACTTGGTCATCCGCACAAGCCAAACCTTCCGACTGGATGCGCGCCGTCAGCAAAGCCGGCTATCGCGCTCTACCTGCCACCGAAGCATTCAGCCAGGATGACCGTAAAAAAGCGCAGCGCCTGATGCTGTGGCGCTGGCTGGTAGCCGGTTTCTGCATGATGCAGGTGATGATGTACGCCTACCCTACATACAATGCTACAGCAGGCGACATGACGCCAGACATGCTTACCTTGATGCGTTGGGCATCATGGGTGCTTACCCTGCCCGTACTGGCATTCTCATCCACCCCGTTCTTCAAAAATGCGCTCAACGACTTGAAGCAACGACAGATCAGCATGGACTTACCCGTTGCACTCGGCATCATCATCACTTTTATCGTCAGCACTGCCGTAACCTTTGAACCCAATGGCTGGTGGGGCAATGAAGTGTATTTCGACTCGCTGACCATGTTTGTATTCTTTCTGCTCACCGGCCGCTGGATCGAACTGCGCATGCGGGACAAGACTGCCGGTGCACTGGATGCACTTATGCGGCGCATACCGAACAGTATCGAACGCCAGAAAACAGATGGTAGCTTCGAGCGCGTGACGGCCAGAAGACTTCTTGCTGGTGACGTTGTGCGCATCCTGCCAGGCGAGACATTCCCGGCCGATGGTAACGTTATCCAGGGAGAAACCAAGACTGATGAAGCCTTGTTGACCGGCGAATCAAAACCAGTAGACAAAGTGATGGGGGCTGAGGTGATTGCTGGCAGCCATAATCTATCCTCTGCTGTACTTGTCCGTATCAGCCAGATTGGGCAGGCTACCCGCTATGCACAAATTGTCGCCCTGATGGAACGGGTATCCGTGGAGAAACCTCGCCTGGCCTTGCTTGCTGACCGCATTGCCCGTCCATTCCTACTAGGCGTCCTGCTTGCCGCAGCTGGGGCAGCAGCATGGATGTGGCATGTCGACCACAGCCGTGCATTGATGGTGGCTGTTTCGGTATTGATCGTCACTTGCCCATGCGCGCTTTCCCTCGCCACACCTGCAGCCATGCTCACTGTCTCGGGCGCCCTGGCAAAATGCGGGGTGCTGGTACGCAAGATGCAAGCACTCGAAGCGCTGACTACAGTGGATACTATCGTTTTCGATAAAACCGGTACTTTGACACATGATCAGATGACCGTAGGCAAAATCAGCACAGTAGACAATCTGCCGCATGATGAAGCCCTGCAAATCGCCGCTGCGATGGCTATACATTCACTGCATCCGGTATCCCGTGCGATTAGCAATGCGGTACAAACATCAGAAAAAATCCCAGCCAACATCCAAAACGTACAGGAAATCACCGGCGCCGGCCTTATCGCCGACTCAAGCCTGGGCAAACTCAAACTTGGTTCCGCAACATTCTGTGGCATGGAAACGAATCAAGACCCCTCCACACAAACATCCAACGTATATCTGGCAAACGAGAAAGGCTGGCTGGCTAGCTTTGAGATTGTCGAAGCCATCAAACCTGAAGCGGCACAAGCCATCACCGATCTACATGCAATCGGTTTACACACACAAGTACTATCCGGCGACAAGCAAGAATCCGTAACTCACATCGCAAAAGCAGTTGGCATCGACCAGGCCAAAGGCGGTTGCACCCCCCAAGACAAGCTGCTGCAGTTGCAATTGCTGCAACAACAAGGCCATCATGTCGCCATGGTAGGTGATGGACTTAACGACGGCCCGGTGTTAGCCAGCGCTCATGTTTCCATTACGATGGGACAAGCCGTTCCACTGGCACAGGCACAATCCGATTTTGTAATACTGAGCGGCGAATTGGATAGATTGCCGCAGTTATTCAATGAAGCTGGCAGAACGATGCGTATCGTAAGACAAAATCTGCTATGGGCTGCTGTATATAATGCGGTGTGTGTCCCTTTAGCCATCGCAGGCATGTTACCGGCGTGGCTTGCAGGTTTAGGTATGGCAGGCAGTTCGTTGCTGGTTATCTTGAACGCTGCACGCTTATCACATATTGTCACTCCACAAATGGAAGCGCATAATCACAAATAATTATGGACATTCTATTTTTGCTCATCCCACTATCCGTTATACTCGTACTGGCAATCCTGGGTGGACTTTGGTGGGCCATTCATACAGGACAATTCGAGGATACGGAAGCAGAGGGAGAACGTATTCTGCATGAAGATTGATTTAAGTCAAACGTCATATCTAGCGCCCTAATTTAAAATTTAGGCGCGGTAAATATGACGCATTGTAATCATCGTGTGCGCGTGTAAAAAGCCGTCACGAAAAAACCAGGGGAAATTAAATGCAACATTCAAATACACAATCCACTTATAACGACAAAGTCGTTCGGCAATTTGCCATCATGGCTGTGGTTTGGGGTGTGGTTGGCATGTTGATGGGCGTAATCGTAGCCTCTCAGCTTGTCTGGCCAGAGCTCAATCTCGGCTTGCCATGGACTAGCTTTGGGCGCCTGCGTCCATTACACACCAACGCAGTTATCTTTGCATTTGGCGGATGTGCGCTTTTTGCGACTTCCTACTATGTAGTACAGCGAACCTGTCAAACGAGGTTGTTCTCTGACAAACTGGCAGCCTTTACCTTTTGGGGTTGGCAAATAGTCATCCTGGCAGCAGCGGTGTCGCTTCCATTAGGCTATACGCAGGGTAAAGAATATGCTGAGTTGGAATGGCCAATCGACATTCTGATTGCTCTGGTATGGGTGGCTTATGCGGTTGTGTTCTTTGGTACAGTAGGCATTCGTAAAGTCAAGCACATATATGTAGCTAACTGGTTCTATGGTGCATTCATCATCGCAGTAGCCTTGTTGCATATCGTGAATAGTGCTGCAATCCCTGCCGGGTTCATGAAATCTTACTCTGCCTATGCTGGTGTACAAGACGCAATGGTGCAATGGTGGTACGGTCATAATGCCGTTGGTTTTTTCCTGACTGCCGGTTTCTTGGGCATGATGTACTACTTCGTTCCTAAACAAGCCGAGCGTCCAGTATATTCTTACAGTTTGTCTATCGTTCACTTCTGGGCATTGATCTTCACTTACATGTGGGCAGGTCCTCACCATCTGCACTACACTGCATTGCCTGACTGGACCCAATCATTGGGCATGGTGTT
>JAKOWL010000013.1 GCA_029781535.1 Pseudomonadota bacterium | reverse complement strand
CTACAAGCGCACCTATAGCAATTGCGACAAGCCCGATTGGTGACGTGAGTAAGCTGAAAGCAGTTCCTATGCCTGAGATTGCTGTTTTAAACGCATCTATAACTTTAGGCACAGTTTTGATTGCCTGATATGCAAGTATGGCCGTCAAAATGCCCGATAGCCCGGCGATTACCATGTCTCCATTCTGTGCCATCCAATCTCCCAGGGTCCTAAGCGCATCGCTAACAAGCCCCATTGAATCAACGAAAGCCTGCCCTGTCCAGCTTGCTATAGGCTGTAAGAAATTATCCCACAGCCATTGCCCCAGAATTTTGAAAGCCTCAAGAACCGGATTCAAAAAAGCAAGTGCACCGGCAAGCAGGTCAAAAAAAGCAGGTATAGCCGCAGAAATCGTCCAAGAGCCAAAAGGCAACAATACATTGTCATAGAGCCATTTGAGTCCCTTGCCAACATTTTGAATAATCGGCTCTGCGGCTTCCTTTAATCTCTCAAATGCCTGCACGGCAGGCTCGAATGCCTTCTTAAACTTTTCGGCCATCTCGGCCATCTTGTTAGGTTCTTCCTCGCTGACGATTTCTTCAGTTGCAGGTACTGCGCCTGCAGGCGCTATTTCCGCCGCGGCACCCGTTTCCGCGCTTTCTTCGGCAAGCTGATGTATCTCGTCAAAGCCCATCAACGCATTTTTCGCCTGCTTGCCCGCTTCCTCCGTTGCATCTCCAAGCTTAGTCATAGCTGCTGCCTGCTGCTGTGTTGCTTTTGCCTGTGATGTAGCAGCCTTGCCGAACAGCGCCTGCACAAACTGGGCGAACGTATTAATTACTCGTCCAAGAGCATCAGCAAGAGTAGTGAGCGCAGGTAGAACGGCATTATAAATAGGCAGGAATGCCTGCCCAAGTGTGAGTTGTATGTTTTTCAAGCTAGCTAAAAACTGTGCCTGTCTTGTTTGTGTGGTATCGGCGAGGGTGTCGCCATAACGCTTGTAAGTTTGTTCCAGGATAGCAGCCAGCCTGATTTGTTGCTGCGTTTGATAGCTCAGTTGATTCCAAGACTTGTTACCGGCGAATTTTTTGAATGCGTCTGTGGCCTCAAGCATGGATATGTTGACGTATACGCCCAGGTCTTCTATGGCTTCTGTGGACCCTAACATGCCGCTTCTAATTCTATCTGAAACATCTTCATACGTCCTACCCGTCTTACTCGCTATAATAGCAGCGGCTTTCATTAGTTCCTGGGTTTGCTCTGCGGTTTCTTGTGCGCTAGAAGTAAAGCTATCTAATAGATTACTAAATATAGATCCATAATTATAGGCATCTGCTTTTGCCATGCCCAAAGATTTGCTCTGGGTTTCAACCCATTGCTGAAATGCTCCAGCAGCTTGTCCCATATTGTGATTTATGTTTTCTACTGCAGTTTCT
>JAKOWL010000163.1 GCA_029781535.1 Pseudomonadota bacterium | reverse complement strand
CCTACACGATCTTTTCTATGCCGGGTTTGCAAACGACACGGCCACACGCCGGGTAATTCGGGATGTTTTCCATGAAAATCATTATTTGATGGATCCGCATACCGCGGTTGGGTATTGTGTGTATCAGCAATATCTGAAAGAAACTTTGGATAACCGCGAAGCTATCTTGGTTTCAACCGCCAGCCCATTTAAGTTTTGCAGCGATGTGCTTAGTGCGCTGGGGCATGCTGTTAAAGATGAGGATGATTTTGCACTTGCCAGAAAACTTGCCAACCTCTCGGGGTTGAATGTGCCGTTGCCTTTACGGAAACTCGAGAGCCTGCCTATACGGCATAGTCAGGTTTGCCAAGCACAAGCGACCGCGATGAAGCAGGCGGTTCGAGAGGCACTTTCACTATGAACAAAATAGCTCTCTGCCAAATGTCCGTGCTGGAAGACAAAGCCCGTAACGAACAAAAGGCTTGCGAAATGCTTGTAGAGGCGGCACATCAGGGCGCCTGGCTTGCGATATTGCCTGAAATGTTCAATTGTCCCTATGAACTACATTGTTTTGCGGACTATGCTCAAACCGCACAGGAAAGTTCAGCCCTGCGTAAATTGGCGCAGGCTGCGCGCCAATTGGGCATTTGGGTGGTTGGCGGGTCCATACCTGAACTGGAGAATGGAAAAGTTTATAATACCAGTTTTACCTTCTCACCGGATGGGCAAATTGTCGCTAAGCATCGAAAGGCACACCTGTTTGATGTAGATTTGCCGACGCTTTCGTTTCGTGAATCCGATGCGATTACTCCGGGACAGGAGTTGTGCATTGTTCCTAAAGCACCGGTGCCGCTAGGTGTTGCGGTTTGCTATGATATCCGCTTTCCGGAATGGACGCGCATGCTGGCCCTTAGCGGCGCCAAATTATTGGCTTTGCCGGCAGCTTTTGGACAAGAAACAGGGCGATTGCATTGGGAATTGTTGTTGCGCGCCAGAGCGGTGGATAACCAGATATTTATTGCCGGGGTCTCGCCGGCACCGGTATCTGGCATGGCTTACCAACCTTATGGCCATTCGATGCTCATAGATCCATGGGGCCGAATTCTCGCACAAGCTGGGCAGGAGGAAACCTTGCTGGTTTGTCCGCTGGATATGGATGCTCTAGCTCAGGCTCGTAGTAATCTTCCGGTATTAAAGCACCGTAGGCCTGAGCTTTATCAGAACCTGAACCCGGAGAATGACCGCACGAATCATCTGTGATTAAGGGAGAAAAGTGATGTCCGAGAACAGTACAAGCGCAGTAGAAAAACCTGTTATTTTCAGCGGTATTCAGCCTTCCGGGACGCTGACATTGGGGAATTATATTGGTGCGCTGCGCAACTGGCGCCGCCTACAAGATGATTATCAATGCTATTACTGCATTGTGGATTTACATGCCCTCACGGTGCGGCAGG
>JAKOWL010000155.1 GCA_029781535.1 Pseudomonadota bacterium | reverse complement strand
GCCAGCTTGTTCAATCCAGCGAACCAAGACCATGTCATCGTGGTGGGAGCAAGTGGGCCGACATATACACGTGCCTCATATTCCAACACTGGCGCGCTCATCAATGTCATGGCTCCTGGTGGTGACACTGTTTTACGCAATAAAAAAGAAGATGCTGTGTTTAGTACAACTGGCTGCAGCAGCAGTGGTTTGGTTTCGCCGATATGTGCGTCGGGGGGACTGCAATATGGCTTTGAGGAAGGCACCTCAGCTGCAGCACCGCATGTTGCTGGTGTGATTGCGTTGATGCTCCAAGAGAAGCGCACAGATGAGATGACTTGGGTGCATGTGCTTTCTGCGCTCATGCGTTCTGCTCAACCACATCTGGCAAACTGTGAACGTGGTTGTGGAGCGGGTTTATTGGATGCCACTGCCGCATTGCGAATGGAGCTTAATCAGCCGATTGGTCCATTTGTGCGCTTGGATAACCATCTAGGTGTTTTTGACTTTGGGGAAAGCCAGACAGACGCTGTACTGCCATTGCGCAATATCGGTGATGCGAGGGCACGGCTTGAGCTCAATGCTGTCGGGCCAGGGCTGAGCGTGCGTGGTGGAAGCGAACTTGCCCCAGGTGCTTCTACCGCATTGATGATCCGCTTGGATCGCTCGAGCGTACAACCTGGCCGGTACGCCGGACTCGTGGAGGTTCACTCCCAGACGGGTCCATCACTTGCGGTGCGGGTGTATTACGAAGTGCTGCCCTCGATTTCCCCAACAACTCCAGCAATAACACTGAAAAATGACATAGGTCTTGTTCAACTGCGCATATACCGCGTGTCGTCAAATGGTCGGGAATTGCTGGCTGGCCGTTCACAGATCTTGAACTTGCCCTATGAATATGAACTTAATGATTTGTCACCTGGTCTCTATGATTTAGAAGCATTTCATATACGCGAAACAAGATCAGATGGCACAATTGTTGCTGATCAATATGCAGAGTTGCGTAATATACAAGTTGGTACTCGAATGAATGTGGATCGCGATCTCAATCTAAAATCCACAATACGAGAGCTTTGTCCAAATAGCATGCCAAATTGCCCGTGATCCTAAAAGATCAGGTAAAATCCACAAATTTAAAGTCGTTTTGTGTCTTTAATGCGGATAAATATTGAGAGTTCGATCAATCCAATCAATATTGGTATTACCTCCTGAAGTCAGGAGCGTTTTTGTCGCCGCCTTAGCTGTTAGCTGAGTCACGCGCTACGTATTGGTGATTTCAGGGGTTCTCGGCTGTGAGGGCGTGTGCGATCATTGTCTAAGCTCAGTTGGGTTTTACGGGCTAAGGGGGACACATGACGACCACCGCTGAGGCATTGCACCATCTCGAGACCGAATATCGCCTTGATTCTGGTGTCTATAACAAACACGCACTCGTGCTTACCCGTGGTCTTGGAGCGCGTGTGTGGGACGAAGAAGGAAATGAATATATAGATTGCGTTGGAGGATATGGCGTGGCCAATGTTGGTCACAGCAATCCGGATGTTGTTGAGGCTATTCAGCGCCAAGCTGAGCGCCTGATCATTTGTCCACAGACATTGCCAAACGATCGCCGCGCGGAGTTTCTGGCGACCCTTGTTGATGTTTTGCCTGCAGGCCTCGAGCGGGTGTTTTTGTGCAATAGCGGGACAGAGGCCATGGAAGCCGCTATTAAATTTGCTTGCGTCGCGACAAAACGGCAGAAA
>JAKOWL010000142.1 GCA_029781535.1 Pseudomonadota bacterium | reverse complement strand
CAACTCAAGAGACAAAAATGTTATTCTACGTAAATCGTATTTTGGGTAGGCGCAAAATACCCTTTTTCCCATCGGCACGAGCAAGATTGTTTTCCACCAAGGGGAATAAAGTGTTGATGATGGCGCGGATCCCTTTGGCAAACTCATCCCCTCGCGTCACCGGCATCAAGCCATCATCTTGTGCCTGAGGAACCCCTGGATCAAAAGGTACAATGGCTGCGATGGGTGGAGCCCACCCCAAGGATTTGGAAAGCTCTTCCTGGAATAATCGGGGGGTAAAGCTGCTACGGTCAGAAGTTTGGTTTAGAACCAGGTAAATCGAATCTCGAGCCAGGCGTTTCTCACTTTTTAAGCCGGTCAACAATAAGGTGAGGGTATGTCGAATCGCAGTTAAATCCGCCAGAGTAGGTCGGGCAACGATCAAGGCATAATTGGCAAAGATGATCGAATGCATCATCCACAAATCTTCTGTGGTTGGCACATCCATGACAATAGCGGCATAGCGACCATCTTCCGAGTCAATCAGCATCCCATTAATGCTGCCTTCTCCGGTTCCTTTACTTGAGCTTTCAAGAATGTGCATGTATTCCAGGGAGGATTCTGGCGCAAGCAAGATCTCCAAATTTTCCTTGCGTTGGATTGCAGCCTGTAAAGCTGCCTTGCGCGGACGATCAAAGTATTCGGTTAAATTAGGGACATACCGTAACCCTAAATGAGGCGCAGCAGCTGGTGGCAACCCCATGGACACCAGCAACGTTTTCACGCTGAGGCGGACAGACAATTCATAAGCCAGGTTTTCAGCAATGGTTGAGCAACCAGATCCACCCGCGTGCGATAGGACAGCGATCCTTTTCGTGCCGGTGATGTACGCAGATGTTCCGCTGTTGGAATAGCCGGATACCCCTTGCTGCATGGGTGCGGCTTGAGTCAGGCTTGCCCGGGCTGTCATTGCAGCACCATAAGCAGCCTGGATGATCTCAGTCCAGTTGACTGGCGCGACGAAAACTCCACGCACAGTATCCACTTTGGTAAAAGCTCCCTGAAAATCCTTTTGGGCCAAAGGCAGTACTACAATCTCAATTCCATGCCAGGCTGAAATTTTCTGTAGGGTACGAATTAAGGTATCCGGATCAGGAGCGATATCAGTCTGAACGATCACCAGATCCGGCCGCAGGTTGTTCAAGTTCGTCTCGAACATGGACCATTGAGCGGCGTGACCTGAGATCATAAAGCGTTGGTCTGCCAGGATCGGCTGCTGCATCTGGTAGTAAACAACATCATGGCCGGCTCCTGCCAGCATGACGGTGATTTTATTGGTTTGGTAAGCGTTATCGCTCATTTTGACCTATTTCTTTCGATAATCGTTCATCTCGTTATACAACTCACCCAGATTGAGGGTAATCACGTCCGCAACATCCAACGCCAACCCTGAGTTTGGTTCCAAGGCAAGGTGAATAATGCCATATTGGTCGAGAGCAGCCAGTAAGGTTGCCGGATCAACCTTGAATCCTGGA
>JAKOWL010000133.1 GCA_029781535.1 Pseudomonadota bacterium | reverse complement strand
GCAAGCACACGCGGACGGCGCGGGAAGTGGCGAGGGCGAGGAGAGGACAGAGACGATGAGCCAACCACAACTGCTACAAATCGCGCTCGATCCAGGCGATGTGGTTTATACGCCTGATTGGGTAGCGCGTGACATGGTTGACTACTTCAAGCCGCAAGGCCGCATTCTTGAACCATGTTGCGGTGACGGCGCGTTCTTGCGCCACTTGCCAGCCGACACGGCATGGTGTGAGATTGAACGCGGGCGTGATTTCTTTGCATGGCATGAACAAGTAGACTGGTGCTTTGGTAATCCGCCGTACTCTGTTTTTAGTAAGTGGTTAGGCCATAGCATGACTGTTGCTCGTGACATCTGCTATCTGATACCGTTGACCAGACTTTTTAACAGCGGATTCTTTATAAAAAGGTTGCTTGAGTTTGGAAACATCAAAACGATCAGATATTACGCGGATGGCGGAGAACTTGGCTGGGGCATAGGATTTGCCATTGGTGCGGTACACTTTCAGCGCGGCTATACAGGCGCAACTACAATCACGATGTACACCGCCCCGTGACGGCTTCACGGCGCCGAACGAACGCGCTGACACCGCTTGACACGGCGGAGCACACTAGGAGGACACTATCATGACTTACCTGTTTGTTGGCGGATTATTTCTGGCAATTCACAACGGCGACCCTGCTTATTTGCTGTTCTGCCTGCCGCTCGTTCTGGTATTCATCTTCAACCCGAAACTTGCCTTGTCTGATATTGTCGGAGAGATTTTGATCGCGCTGGCGGTGTTCGCCGCTTACCTGTATTTTTCGGGCAAGTACGGGCAGACGTGGGGATGACGGGCGGCGAAAACGCTTGACACCAGACGCGAAGGTGTGATAAGATGAGGATGCCTGACGGGTGGTGCCGGGGCTAAACAGGACAGGGAATGCACACCCCTTTGCGGGTTTAGTGTTGTGACTTGGTTTTTCTCTCCCTGTCCGGGATTGGCTCACCAAGCCACCAGGTTACAACACTAAGCACACAAAGGGGGTTTTCTTTTATGGAATACAGCGACTTCATGAATCCCGGAAATGTAGACCATTCCATGAACTCACTAGAAATCATTCTATACCAATCATGGCCCGGTCGTATGCCAGACGACTTATGGGATGTGATGCGCCGCTATATCCTCAGTCGAGATCACTACACCTGCAAGAATTGTCAGGCAACCGATACCCGCTTAGATGTCCATCACATCGTACCGATCGGCGTAGGTGGTAGTAATCATCAAAATAACCTAGCCACGCTGTGCTTTGAATGCCACAGAAAAATACATCCGCACATGAGGCATCAGTCATGAATCGCACTGCTCCAGTCGAACTCACACAAATTGGCCTCGATCCTCACGCATTCAAATACAGCGACGATCGATCATGGCGCGGCCCCTGTCCTGTCTGCGGCGGTCATCGTCGCTTTGTCGTATTCACCGACCACGAATGGCCGATGTGGAATGGGTGGTGCGATGATTGCGGGAAAACGATCAAGGCTTGGCAGATGGTGACATACCAGATCACAGACGAGCAGCGCGCAGCCGCGCAAGCAAAGGCCGCTGAGTATGAACGCATCCGAGAGCAACACCGCCGCGAGATGCTTGCTAAATTCACCGTGACAGAATTGTGGCAGGAACTTCACCGCCGATTGAGCGCTGAACACGTCGCACAGTGGGAAGCCTGGGGAGTTCCAGTTGAATGGCAGAACTATCTCGAACTTGGCTACACACCTGATAAAGCCTACTACGACGCAACCGGTACACTTAAGCACACACCAGCCTATACGATCCCGTACTTCCACTACAACGTAACCGCGCAAGATCAAAAGCAATTCGCCACCATGCAATACAGGCTTTTCAATGCCGACAATCTAGCCGATCGGTATCGCTTTGAGCATGGATTACCAGCGACATATTATCAGACCGTGCCGACTGATCCGATTGAGGATCAGGTAGTCATTTGCGAAGGCGCAAAGAAGGGCATCGTTACCCGCATATCGTTGACAAATTTATGCGTGCTGGCCGTGCCGTCTAAAGGGTCATGGGGCGGAATCGTTGAAGCGGTTAAGCAATGCGGACGCGTTCACGTTCTGCTCGATCCCGATGCATCACTACAGGCTGTCAGGCTGGCCCGCGCTATTGGAAAGTCAGCGCATGTGGTGAGGTTGAATCACAAGGTTGATGATTTGGCTACTCAATACGGCATGACGGGCCGTGACTTTGAATCCGCTATCAGATGGGAGAGAATAGTATGAGCGTTCGAGTAATGTCAATGGTGTTTGAAGCGCATGGAATTACATCGACACAAAAATTAGTCATGCTTGCTCTAGCAGACCATGCCGCAGATGACGGCACAAGCATTTATCCGAGTATAGAAACAATCGCATCAAAAACGTGCCTAAGCGAAACCGCCGTGCGTAAAGCCCTTCGAGAACTACGCGGTAATCTTGCGCTGATTAGAATAGCGCGGCGTTTTACTAGCAGAATGCCGAACAAATATGCTATCAACATCACTCGTTTATCATCCCTAAAGAGGGTGTCACCAGAAGACACCCTAGATGCAGGGGTGTCACCAAAAGACACCCAGGGTGTCACCAAAAGACACCCTAGGGTGTCACCAGAAGACACCGAACCATCAGTAATCATCAATGAACCATCATCAGAATCTCAATCGATTAAAACAACCGACATCAAAGCGGCATTTTCTTCATGCGTGACATACCCGATAAATTGGGCAGCAGGCTCAGGCGCATCGGCTAAGTGGCTGGCCGAAAATGGATACACACCTGACGATGTGATCGGATGCTACAAAGCAATGGCTACTGATCCATGGTGGAAGGATAAAGAGATCAGCCTGAAGAACGTCGCTAACAAAATCGGCGCATGGAAACAACGCGCCACAAGTCGGAAGGTGATCAATGTCCGCGCCTGATAACTTTAAGACCCTCATTCATACCCCGGCTGATTTGGCCGTTGAGTTTATCGACTATGCTAGAAAAATCAAAGCCAATCCTGGCATTAGTTGGGGCGTGCCGTCAATGGATAGAGCGATCATCCCCATGCGGCCCGGTGACGTGACTGGCATCATAGCGCGGCCCGGTCATGGAAAGAGCACCAGCGCTGCATATTTGGCGCGGCATATCGGAAAGCAAATTGCAGAACAGGGAATCAAAGATCAATGTGTTGCCTATGTGACGTTCGAACAATCGATTGAAGAAATAGAATCTATGTTTGAGATTGAAGGCGATTCAGGTTACGATCTATCAGATGTGGCTTGGGGTAGGGCTGACATTGACGCCATGATCAAGGCGTCTCTCAAGCGTTTGTCATTGCCCGTTGTGCTCATTGGCAAGAGCCAAAGCCGCCGCAAGCAAACGCCGCGTATGACGGTTGATAATGTCTACCGCGCTTTAGCATCGCTTGAAGAAGATTACAAGGTTAAGCCGTCGTTGGTTGTCCTAGACTATATCCAGATCATTCCGGTTGAAAAGGCCAGCGACCGCGTGACGCAAGTCGGCGAGGCGATTGTCAGATCGAAAGAGTTGGCAATCGACATCGGCGCTCCGATTGTGTTCTGTGTCCAGGCATCTCGTAAAGTTGACGACTACGGAGAAAAAATACCGACCGCCTCAGATTGTCAATGGGCCAGCGCAATTGAGCAGACCGCAGACAAGTTGATCGGCATCTGGCGACCCGTGCTCACCGAAGAACCGGACGCCGTTTTGAACATTGGCGGCAGAGAGATCAAGATCACGCAGAATCTATTCATTGCGCGATTGCTTAAGCAACGCATGGCCCCGGCTGGCAACACGTTCGTTCTTAACTTTGCTCCGCAATATGTTCGATTAAGCGACATGGAATTGAACAATATCGATTTGGAAACTGGCAATTTGGTATGACTAACTATACAACCATCGCCTCCCTGTTCGCCTTATGCGACACGACCTCAGCCCGGCGCGGCTGGGCAATCGTTGACGGACGGCGCATGTGGACGGACGGCGTAGCGCACCGGCTTGACGATGGGTCGGTGGCGTGCTGGTACGAGGATGAGCAGTATGATAAGACGGACGTTGGACGCAACGACACGAAAGGACAAGAGCAATGAACGGACAAGAAGAATTTGAAAAACTGACGGAATGGTTGCAGCAACTTTGGAATACATCGCCCAACATTGCGCGTAAGTGTGAAGCCGAACTCGCAGCCCTCCGCTCCGATCTCGCCGATGCCCAGCGCGAACGCGACGAAGCCCGCGCGCGTGTGGCGGAACTGGAAGCAGACGCACGCTGGGCATGTGAATCATGGCCTAACTCAAATGATGATTACTTTAGGCTAGATCACGAAGATGCCATGCGTAACCTAAAGGCTTCAATTTGTTTTTCTGAAGATGACGACTCCGCCACGCTCACGCCGCGCCG
>JAKOWL010000124.1 GCA_029781535.1 Pseudomonadota bacterium | reverse complement strand
AGCATGCACGCTATGGCGAACTGCTTCTGTTTGAACCGGGATGCTTTGGGATTGCTTTAAGCTTGGATGAGGAATCTGTTGGCGCAGTCCTATTGGGTGGTGAAGAAACCGTTAAGCAGGAAACCAAGGTGTTTTGCACGGATACCATCGTTGAAGTACCGGTTGGTGATGCGGTTTTAGGCCGTGTGCTTAGTCCATTGGGTCTTCCTTTGGACGGGCGTGGTAAAGTCAATACGCAGCATTTTCGCCCCATCGAAGCCTCGGGGCCGACCATTTTACAACGTCAGCCGGTCAAGCAACCTTTGCCCACGGGAATCTTGGCGGTTGACGCCATGGTACCCATTGGCAAAGGGCAGCGCGAATTGATTATCGGCGATCGGCAGACTGGTAAAACGGCTATTGCGGTGGATACGATACTTAACCTCAAAGGCAAGGATGTACTTTGTGTCTATGTTGCGATTGGGCAGAAAGCCTCCAGCATCTCCGGGTTGATGAGTGTTCTTGAAAAAAACGGAGCGATGGAATACACAACCGTTATCTGCGCAACCGCCAGCGATAGTGCTCCGCTTCAGTATATTGCGCCCTACGCTGGCTGTGCGATGGCGGAGGAATGGATGTACAAGGGCAGGGATGTATTGATTATCTATGATGATCTATCCAAACATGCCGTGGCCTACCGCACCATGAGCCTATTGCTGCGTCGTCCGCCGGGGCGTGAAGCATATCCGGGTGATGTTTTTTACCTGCATTCTCGTTTGTTGGAACGTGCTGCAAAACTTTCGGATGATCTGGGTGGCGGTTCAATTACGGCTTTGCCGATTATCGAAACCTTGGATGGGGATATATCTGCCTACATCCCGACCAATGTCATCTCCATCACGGACGGGCAAATTTTTCTGGAAAGCGAACTATTCCATGCCGGCATTCGCCCAGCCGTCAATGTGGGATTATCCGTATCTCGTGTCGGCGGATCGGCCCAAACGCGTCTGATGAAAAAGGTCGCAGGGCCCTTGAGGCTGGATCTTGCACAGTACCGGGAAGTTGCAGTATTTGCCCAATTTGGTTCGGATTTGGATGAAGCTACCATCCATTTGTTAAGCCATGGGCAGCGACTTACAGAAATCCTGAAACAAGAGCAATATCAACCTTTGCAAGTTCAGGAGCAGGTGATGATCCTGATAGTGGTCACACAAAAAATGCTGGCGAATATACCGGTTGGTAAACTGCGGCCGTTTATCAATGAGTTTCTAAAATACTTGCACTCAGACGCCCAGCATTTGCTACATCGTATCGCCCGAGATGAACCGCTGGATGAAGATGATCTGCAAATGATCGCCGATACGCTTCAGCAGTTTGAAACTCAGATCTGGCAGGGATAGGGGGATAAGTGATGGATAATATGCGGGATATCCGCCAGCACATCCGTGCCGTCGAACAAACCAGGCAGATTACCAAAGCTATGTTTCTGATATCCTCTGCCAAAATGCGACGCGCATTGATACGCTTGCAAGCAAATGAAGTTTATATGAATGAAGTCCATCGCGCCATGATGGATATCCTCACGCATACGCATGATGTTCGTCATACCTTTTTACACATGCGTGACGGGCACCGTGCCGCCTATTTGGTGTTGGCGGCTGATAAGGGGCTGGCAGGGGGATACAACCAAGAAGTCCTGAAATTAGCGTATAAGCACATACAAGCAGGACAATGGGCGGAGTACTCTCTGTTTACGGTGGGGCGAATGTCTCGCAACTTCTTTGAAAAGAAAAACCTACAAGTGGATGTGGAATTTTTGCAGGGAAACAAGGGGCCGACATTGCACAGCGCGCGGAAAATATCACGCGCCCTACTGGAGCTATATGATCAAAAACGCATGGACGAGATTATTATTATCAGCACGCGCATGGGTAAAGGCCGGCAGCTGATCCCTCAAGCAGTCCGGTTGCTACCGCTAACACCGGAGGATTGGGTTTGTCCGATTGATGATCCAGAATGTGTACCCGGAGATTTCTATTATGAACCTTCTCCTAAGGAAGTGTTGGATCGTTTAGTCCCGCAATATTTATTCGGGCAGATTTATGCCGCATTGGTGGATGCGTATGCCTGCGAACACAGTGCACGTATGACGGCTATGGATGCGGCAACGCGAAATGCTGACGAAATGACCAGCCGTCTGCGGCTAAATTATAATCGCGCACGCCAGGCTGCCATTACCCAAGAGATCAGCGAGGTTGTGACAACGGCAGCTGCCATGCAATTATAGAGAGTGCATACTGGGCTGCAAACATGAAAAGAAGGTGAAACCATGGATCAGACTTCTCAAACAGGGGTTTTAGTGGCCATTATCGGCTCGGTTTTAGATGTCTATTTTCCAAACCATCAGTTACCAGCGCTGCACAATGTGCTGGTGGCATCCGATGCCGATCGGCAAGTGTATATGGAAGTTGCGACACATATTGGCAAAGATAAAGTGCGCTGTATCGCCCTGCAGGCAACTGAAGGGTTATCAAGAGGAATGGTGGTAACCGATACGGGACATAGCGTCATGGTGCCAGTGGGGCCGGCCACTTTAGGGCGCCTTGTGAATGTAATGGGGCATCCCATCGACGGAAAGGGCCCCATACAGGCTGAACAATATTGGCCCTTATATCGTAGTGCGCCGGGATTGGAACAGCAGCGGCCCATCCAGGAGATCTATGAAACCGGCATCAAAGTGATCGACTTAATTGCCCCATATGCCAAAGGTGGTAAAATCGGCTTATTCGGAGGTGCTGGTGTCGGCAAAACCATCCTAATCATGGAATTGATCCGCAATATTGCCCATGAGCATGGCGGTTATTCGGTGTTTACCGGCGTGGGGGAAAGAAGCCGTGAAGGCAATGACCTATGGAACGATATGGCCCAATCCGGCGTGTTGAGTAAAACGGCATTGGCATTTGGGCAAATGAATGAGCCGCCCGGATCCCGCATGCGGGTGGTCTTTACCGGTTTGACAATGGCAGAATACATCCGTGATGAAATGCATCAGGATGTGCTGCTGTTTATCGATAATATTTTCCGTTATGTGCAGGCTGGTTCAGAGGTTTCCGCTTTAATCGGTCGCATGCCTTCTGTGGTGGGGTATCAGCCGACATTATCGGTGGAAATGGGGCAATTGCAAGAACGTATTGCATCAACAGACCATGGATCCATCACCTCCGTACAAGCCATATATGTGCCGGCCGATGATCTAACAGATCCGGCACCCGCCACAACTTTCGCACATCTGGATGCAACAACGGTTCTATCGCGCCAGATCGCCGAAATGGGGATTTATCCGGCAGTCAACCCATTGGAATCCACCTCCAGGATTATGGAACCGCATATCATTGGGCAGGAGCACTATGCCATTGCCCAGCGGGTGCAGGAGATATTACAACGATATAAAGAACTGCAGGATATCATTACAATCTTAGGGATGGATGAACTGGGTGAAGAGGATAAGCTAACAATATATCGCGCACGTAAAATCCAAAAGTTTTTCTCGCAGCCAATGTTTGTCGCCGAGAATTACACGGATATGCCCGGCCGCTTTGTGCCGTTGCACAAAACCTTGGCTGGCTTCAAAGCCATTGTCAATGGGGAAGTGGATCATGTGCCTGAGATGGCGTTCTTTATGGTGGGGGATTTGGATGAGGCCCTAGAGAAGGCTAGAACCTTGTAAGGGAGATGATTATGGATGTCAGAATTATTTGAATTAGAGATCATCACCCCCGAGAGAACATTTTTCCGTGATTCCGTCGAGATACTGGACATTCTGGGGCCGCAG
>JAKOWL010000123.1 GCA_029781535.1 Pseudomonadota bacterium | reverse complement strand
AGCACCAAAATCATACCGCCGCACCACACGCTAAAACTGATTTTGATCGTAATGCCTACCGCCGCCAACAATGCCAGATAGCACAAACGATAGAAGATTTCTTGCGAATTCCTTTCATTCGTTTGGAGCAGTCTCAAAACTTGAATAGTCATGACGATCCCCAGCACAAAAGTGGGGAAATCGGTTGCCAAACCAATCCGCCAGTTTAGGATAATTTGTTGCAACACCGGAACCACACAGAGCAGACTGAACCATTCCCATAAGGCCGCCCGTCCACCAATCCGCAAAACCCCTCTTGCGCCATACCCCAGTTGCAGCAGCAAAACCAGCATTAGCAACCCATTACCAACATGAAAGGCGCGCGGCAGCCCGAACCACGTTTGGAACAAAGATGTAAACAGCAAATACGTGCTGTTAAACGCCAGACGGCCGTGTAGATTACCGAGGCCTACTACAATCGGATAGGTCGAAAACCATTTCTCGGTTTGCAAATAGTACAAAGCATGGTCATAGACCGAAGCTGAAAACATCATACGGGTTATGAGCCAAAAAGTGAAAATAATAAGAGGCAGCCCAAAGAGGATAATTTTGCGCCAGCCTTGTACGATGACACACACAGGAACTAGATATGCCCGCAGCCCATACCCGCACACCAGAGCGATCAAGCTAAATACCAGTAGATTCAGCTTGGTAATCGGCAGCACGAAATGCCAGAATTCCAGCAGCACAATACACATCGCCCAACCGATCCAGAAAGCCTCAAACGCAGCCGCCCACGTCACCGCTTTCTTGATGAACTGCTGCTGCATGTACAGTCCAACCACCGTGCAGGTCACGAGCAGTACCAGCCATGCAGAAAAAGTCAGGAGTGGAAAACGCATTGAACCGCTTTATCCCTTGAAACTGGATGCGCGAAAGGACGATGCTAATCATAGCCGATTCCCCCCACGCGGCCAACGTCACCCATCCAGCTTGGAAATTAAGCGCGGCTATGCTAAGGTAATCACACAGATTACAAATATGACAATCCTATCGAGGGAAAAATGGCAAACCAAGAAGCCTTTCTGCAAGCCATACAAAGCGGCTACGATTTCAAAGCTAGAACAATTACTATAGGGATTGGGATGCTCGACGGCGCGCCCGTCGAAGGCACACTGGTTAAAGTGCCCCTCGCCACCCTGAATCGACATGGCTTGGTCGCTGGCGCAACCGGCACGGGCAAAACCAAAACCCTCCAAAAACTGGCCGAAAGCCTTTCCGCAAGCGGCGTGCCTGTACTCATCATGGACATCAAAGGCGATGTCAGTGGCATCTCC
>JAKOWL010000118.1 GCA_029781535.1 Pseudomonadota bacterium | reverse complement strand
CAGGTGGATAAAATGGTGGGCGCGCGGCCCAAAGCGGATTTGCTGGCGTTCATCGAAAAGGCGCTGTAAGGCTTGCCAGGCAGAATCAGAACCACTGCAGACATGGTGACATGAACCCTAATGGACATCGAAAAAACCTCCTGTCGTCATATTCAAGACGACAGGAGGTTTTTTGATTGATTAACGTGATGCATGGTTAGTTGCGCGAACTGCCCATATAGAACAACGCTACGGTGCCCGGGCCGCTATGCGAACCGACCACCGGCCCGATATGCCCAAGGGTGATATCGTTGCAACCAAAGCGTTCGCGGATCAACTCCGCCAGGAATGTCGCATCCTCAATACAGTGGCCGTGGCTGATGAAGATGGGCTGCTCGGCGGGGGCGACTACGGTTTGGGCCATATGATCTAAAAGTGCGCGGAGCGATTTTTTGCGCCCCTTAACCTTTTCTTGAGGGATGAGGCGGCCTTCATCATCGACATGAAGAATCGGCTTGATATCCAAGATGGTGCCAAGAAACGCCGAAGCGCCTGAAACACGCCCGCCGCGGCGCAGGTGGTTCAAATCCGAAACGGTGAACCAGTGGCAGACATTCAGTTTGTTTTCTTCTACCCATGCTGCAATTTGGGCTATATCCGTTCCACTTTGCCATTGTTTGCGGGCGTAATCCACCAAAAGCCCCAACCCGAGCGACGCACAAAGCGAATCGACAACAAGAATGCGACGATCCGGATATTCCTCGGCCAGCTGCCGCTGCGCCAAATAAGCACTATTACAGGTGCCGCTTAGCGCCGATGAAAACGCTATGTATAAAACATCTTTGCCGTCCTTTAAGTACGGTACCCATGCAGACATAAAATCTTCTGCGTTGAGCTGTGAGGTGGTGGAGCTTTCACCGGCAGATAGCGCATTGTAAAACTGCGCAAACGGAATGCTGATACCATGATCATCCGGATGCTGGGTGCCTTGAAAAGAATAGCTTAGCGGGAGAATGATAAGGCCATGTTCCTGTGCATAGGATCCTGAAAGATCACAGCACGAATCGGTCATGAGAATGCTGTTCAACGGGCAACACTTCCTTTCATAAGACGATATGCATGATACTATTAAACCATAGGGTTCCACGCCTATGCAAGCATTTGTAGCGTGTATCAGTGCGACCAATTTGGCTGATTCGGTGGGTTTTACCAATGCATGCAAAATGCAGAATCCGATGTGTATTCCATCAAAGCTCGTTGGTTTTATGATATAATCAGCAGTAAAGAACTGCGTTTTTAAGATGGGTTTGGAGGTTTGGCATGAGCGGCTTTTGCCACCTGCATGTGCATACGGAATACAGCTTGCTGGATGGCGCAGCGCGCATTGGCGCGCTTTTGGACCATTGCAAACAGTTGGGGATGGATTCTTTGGCCATTACCGATCACGGTGCGATGTATGGCGTGGTAGATTTTTATCAACAAGCAAAAAAACGCGGCATTCACCCCATCATAGGTTGTGAGGTCTATGTCGCTGCCCGGTCGCTGGAAGAAAAGAGTGGCCCCTCTGGGCCGGAATACGCACATTTGGTGTTGCTGGCTAAAAACCAAGAAGGTTATATCAACCTGATGCAGTTGGTTACGCAAGGCTTTTTAAAGGGCTTTTACTATAAGCCGCGTATTGATTACGATTTGCTAGAACAACACAGCAATGGGTTGATATGCTTGT
>JAKOWL010000091.1 GCA_029781535.1 Pseudomonadota bacterium | reverse complement strand
TGACGCACCAATCAAAACAATCTTTCCCTGATATTTCAGCGGATTGATCTTCCCGGACAATACATCATAAAAAGAATCCACACTGAACGGCGGACGCCCATTCTCTGGCTGATAGAAATAGGTATGCATACGTAGCGCATTGTCGGTTGCGATATGCAAACGGCCTAGCTGCAACCCATTGGAATGAACTTGCAATTGCTGAACGCCGAAATCCAGATAACGCATCACAATTTGCAATGAAAGTGATGGATAAAGGGCATCACGATACTGCACCATCAAGGGTTCGGTACGAATCGCACCATCCATATCCGGCAGCACGTTCAAATGACCGACCGCACTCATGGTTGTACCAATCACCTCGATGGGAGCGGCAACAGAAATTGCGCTAGGCGGCTGAACATCCCTTCCGTCACTGGGGGAGAACGCAAGCGCGTTGCGAGTGACATATCTAGGTAAAGGCTGCTCCACATTCCCCAGCGGCTCGCCAAGCATGAATGGCATGGCCAAGATCACATTGTTAGCTGTCCGCATGCTTGCTGCGAGATGGGAGTCAGGATTCAGCTTATCCTGTGCTTCAGCAATCAGCGACTTGAGAGGCATAGCGCTCCCTGCCAGAGACCCCTCGTTGACCATCCTGGAGATTTTATTGATATAAGCCAGACCAGGATCGGTTTGCGGCTCTAGAAAAAGCACCGTGCTGGCTATAACCTTGGGCTTTGCCGCACCAAGCAAATCCAGCATCTTGGCATGCACATCCCTAGACCATGGCCAACGGCCGATATTAGCGATACTTTCATCGTCGATGGCGATAATGGCGACATTCTCATTGGGACGGTGATGAGAATATCGCACACCCAAATCATAAGCCTTGCGCTCAAGCCCTTGAAAGAAAACACTGCCGCTGGCTATCAGGAAAGCCAGAGCAATTAAAGCAGCCTGTAATTTATCGGATTTCCAGCTTAGTTTCTTCAAAAACACGCCTTTTAACTCGTCAGCTGGCTATCGGCAAGCAAGAAAACTAGCGCCTGAACTCCTGTGGTCTGACATTTGCCGCCACTTTATCCAGTACACCGTTGATATACTTGTGTCCGTCCGTACCCCCATAAAGCTTTGCCAGTTCAACACCTTCGTTAATAGCGACACGATATGGGATGCTCAAATCGAATTTCAACTCATAAGAAGAGATACGCAAGATAGCATGTTCGACAGGACTCAACTCCGCTAATGGTCTGTCAGTAAACGCTACAATCTCCTCGTCCAGCTCGGCGACTTTTTCAGTCACCCCAGTCAATAGCTGCCTGAAATAAGCTTCATCCGCCTTAGTAAAATCCGGATCTTCCTGCGCATCTTGCATCACCTGCCTGAGCTCGGACGCATTTATCATGCCACGGTAAACCGCTTTCAGAACAAGCTCGCGTGATTTGCGGCGACTTTGGCTTGGCTTGGATTTTTTCGGTGTCGAAGATATGTTCTGCTCTGTCATTGCAATGCACCTGCCAGATTAGCCATTTCTATCGCTACTTGTGCAGCTTCTGCACCCTTGATATGCATTCTGGCCAGCGCCTGGTCGTCATCGTTAGTAGTCAAAATAGCATTCGCCACTGGCATGCCAGTCTTGAGCTGCACCTCAGAAATACCCCGTGCAGACTCATTTGCCACCACTTCGAAGTGATAGGTCTCACCCCGTATAATCGCACCTAAAGCAATCAGCGCATCATACTTTTTAGTCAGCGCCATATGCTGCAACACCAGTGGCGTTTCCAGTGCCCCTGGTACGGTTGCCATGCAAATATCCTCGTCCTTCACACCCAGCTTCAGCAATTCGGCATGGCATGCAGACAAGAGACCATCTCCGATATTGCTGTTAAAGCGCGATAAAACAATACCGATTTTCTTGTTTTTGCCGTTCAGGTTGATGGCTATTTTTTCCAAAATCTTCTCTCAAGGTGTAAAAACTGTCATTTTACCTTAATCTTGCCTGACAGTTTTTATCGGACTAACTAAACAATACCCAAGCTTTTTGTAATGTAATCCAGATACCGAAAGCAATCGGGATAAGCACCGCAGCCCAAGCCAGTTTCACCAAAATCGGATGACTTTCAGCTTCAGATGCTACAACCGCCTTTCCTGCTTGTATAGATTGCTCATGCGCAATCCTTTTTTCCTCAGCCAGCTCTTCTGTAGTCATAAAGTTTTGTGGTGCAACAGGCTTGACCAAAAGATTGGCAACAAACCCCACCGCCAACAGACAAGCCAGTGTCACGAAAATTGGCGCATATATCTGATCGAATGGCACGCCGGCTTCCAATCTTGTGTCATGCATGTAGTTCACTACAACCGGCCCAAGTATACCTGCAGTCGACCATGCAGTAAGCAAACGCCCATGGATAGCCCCGACAAACTGCGTGCCGAACATATCCGCCAGATAGGCCGGAATGGTAGCAAAGCCACCGCCATACATACTGGCAATAATGCAAAAGGAGCCTACAAATAAGGCCAAGCCCTTATATCCGGCAAGATATGCCGCAGCACAATACAGCAACGCACCCAGCACGAAGAAAATGAAATAAGTCTGCTTGCGGCCAAGCTTGTCGGATGAGGTTGCCCAGCCGATACGCCCAAAGATATTGAACAATGAAATAAGTCCGACAAACCCTGCGCCCACCGCTGCAGCGGCTGTCGTTAGCGCTTCATCTTTCTTGATATCCGCGAAACCCAGTTCCGGCTGACCGATCAGCGCCCCTCCAAATGTTTCCTGTAGCATAGGCGCAGCAGCACCGATAATACCGATACACGCAGATACGTTCATGCAGAGCACTATCCACAACAGCCAGAACTGCGGGGTCTTGTGCGCCTTGTTCAAATGCACATGATTGGTAGCGATCATGCCATTCCCTTTTTGCGATGGCGGCGTCCATCCTGCTGGCTGCCAGTTGGTCGGCGGCACACGATAGCCTAACGAGCCGGCAAGCATGAATATCGCATATATCAATGCCAACACGATAAAAGTTTGCCAGACACCAACACTTGCGGGGGTTGCGAAGTGCTTCATCAGCATCGTTGCCAATGGCGAACCGATCATCGCCCCGCCACCAAAACCCATAATGGCCATACCAGTAGCCATGCCCCGCTTATCGGGGAACCATTTAATCAGAGTCGACACCGGAGAAATATAACCCAGACCAAGCCCAATACCGCCAATGAAGCCACTGCCGAGCCACATCAGCCAAAGCTGATGCGCATATACCCCATATGCAGAGATCAATAACCCACCACACCAGCACAAAGTGGCAACTACACCTGCCTTGCGTGGGCCTGCACGTTCCAGCCAACCGCCCCAAACGGCCGCAGAGCAGCCTAGCAGCACAAAGAACAAGGTATACATCCAGCCCAGATCGAATTGCGTCCAGTTACAATCGGTAGCAAAAAGTGCCCTGGCTGTTCCCGCGATTTTTTCGCTGAAGTTGGTCGCCCCTGCCGCGCAGGCTGCAACTGGTTTGCCATCGGCGCCCATTATTGCATTACCCAACGGCTTCCAAAACACACTGAATCCGTATGCCATACCGATGGAAAGATGCACCGCCAACGCTGCTGGAGGCACTAACCAGCGATTGTAATTTGCTCCGGCGGTAATCCGCTCTTTTGACAAAAAATCCGACATGTACACTCCCTGAAATTTATTGATGATAATTATCAGCAATGGTGTTATAAAATGCAAAAAATGGCAATTGCCAAACACTTAAAATACACTAATTATTTAAATTATCACCAAGCATCCATTATTCGTGTTCATGGTTTCTCGCCAACCGCTTTCCAGGATTTTGCCAATCCTGTTTACAAGCATCATGCTATCTGCCTGTGCCAGCCCCTTGGAAAAGAAGCCTGTGCCCGAGCGCAGCGATAGAAGCTCCGCCAGCCAGCTTGCCAAAAACGACCTGGACAGAATGGCGGACGTGGAGATAGCGGAAAATACGCAGAGCCTGCGTACTTTAATGCTGAAACTGTACAAACGTAATCCACGTGAACTGGCAAAAAGCACCTCGGACAATGCCGAAAAAATGGTGAACTGGGTGTTTGATGGCGAATCTCAGCACCATCTTCAATTTCCCGAAATCGAGAACAAACAAGGTACAGATGCCATTTTTCTGGCATTTGACGCCAATTACACAGGTGACCGCGTATTGCCATTCATCGTAGGCCTGCACACCATGCTGCTCAAGGCGCATGGCGGAAAAACAGATTTCTATCTCACCGACACCATAGACCCACAAAGCCTGTACAACGTGGCACGCAATGTAGAAATCGCCGCATGGAAACTGGCAACCAGCCGCGATACTGAAGGAAACTTGTATCTGCTCAGCAATGAAATCTCCGGCACTGACCGCAACCTTTCCTTTGAGAGGGAATTCGGCAAGATCATCGGCCGAACCGATTTGTATGCCATCACACTGGCGGAAAAATCCCAGCGATTCATCACACGCGTCGTGCAGAGCATCGCGACGATGGCATTCTTGCCGTTCTGACCCTTCACATACACACGCGCATTCATTATTGGCGCCACCGCCTTGCAAGACAATCTGCATGCGCCTTGCGAGCCGATAGGATTCACAATGAAAGCAGGTTAGAATGTACGTATGCAACTACTCAACGGACTTAGCCCCCAACAATTCCTGGCCGAATACTGGCAGAAAAAACCTTTGCTGATTCGTCAGGCGATTCCTGGTTTTACCGGCCTGCTCAGCCCCAACGACCTTGCAGGATTGGCTTGCGAAGATGACGTGCAGGCGCGGCTCATTAGCCTCAAGAAAAAACAATGGGCAGTACGGCATGGGCCTTTTGACGAAGCCGACTTCGCCCGACTGCCTAAACAGGACTGGACCCTGCTTGTACAAGGGGTCAATCATTATGTGCCGGAAGCTACCGGATTGATGGCGATGTTCAACTTCATCCCGCATGCACGGCTGGATGACCTGATGGTGAGCTATGCGCCCAAGGGCGGCGGGGTTGGCCCACATCTGGATTCATATGACGTATTCCTGCTGCAAGGGCTTGGCCGCCGCAACTGGAAGATCAGCGCACAGACCGACCATACGCTGATTGAAGGTGCTCCGCTGAAGATTTTGCAGCATTTTGAAACAGAACAGGAATGGGTGCTGGAAGCCGGTGACATGCTCTACCTACCACCGCAGATCGCACACTGGGGCATAGCAGACAGTGACGACTGCATGACCTATTCGATCGGCTTCCGCGCACCTGCAGCGCAGGAGCTAGGTCAGGAATTTCTGGGTTACATGCAGGAACAGTTACGCCTCTCCGGCATGTATACCGACCCGGACTTGGCCCTACAAGTGCACCCTGCCGAAATCAGCATGAATATGATAAACAAGGTTTCAACCATGCTACGGCAGATCCAGTGGAACGAAGGACACATCGCTGACTTTCTGGGACGCTACTTGAGTGAGCCAAAACCACATATAGTGTTTGAGCCCAACAGGAAAATCAATCAGGAAAAATTCACCGCCTTGCTGCAGGAGCGTACTTTGCATCTGGATCTCAAAAGCCAGATGCTGTTCTGGCAGCAGCGGTTCTATCTGAACGGTGAACTGCTTGGCGAAAAAGAGGATGCCCTGCAGCCCAATACCCACCGGGCTCTTGAGACATTAGCTGACAGCCGCGAGTTGCAGACAGGCAGTTTGAAAAATGAAGAAATTGCTGTTTTGGCGCAATGGCTTTATCCTGCATATCTGGCAGGTTTTGTGGAGTTTGCAGCATGACCGGGAATGATTCGATTTCAGAAGAACTTAAACCAGATACAGTCCTACTGGGCGAGCGCAATTATGAGACTGCATTGGACTTGATATTCGCCCGTGCCGAACGCGAACTACTGATATTCGACCAGCACCTGCGCGTCGGGGCTTACCACACAAACCATCGTTTTACACTGATTCAGGACTTTCTGCGCAAGGACTCAAAAAACCGTTTGCAGATGGTCTTGCACGAAGCGGATTACTTCATACACCACTGCCCTAGATTCTTCGATCTGCTCAAAACCTATGGCCATGCCATGAATGTATGGCTGACCAATGACCATGCCAAGATCGCCAAGGACTGCTTTGTGATCGCGGACGACTTGCACACGATACGCCGTATCCACATTGACCACGCGCGTTTTCGCTATACGCTGGACGACCCGGAAACCGCTGCGTCACTACGGCATCGTTTTGAGGAGATCCTTTCCGAGACTAGCGAGCCAGTGACTGCAAGCATGCTGGGGCTATAAGCATGAAAAAGTGGCTGGCGTGCTGCTGCCTGTTCGCATACAGCTTATACGCATGCGCAGAAACCGAGTTCAAAATCATCACATTGCAGCATCGTTTTGCCAGCGATGTATTACCAGCAATCGAATCGATACTCGGCCAGGAAGGGTCGGTAAATGCCATCGACAACCAGTTGATCGTGCATGCAAGTCCAGAACGCATGCGGGAGATCGAAGCACTCGTCAGAAAACTGGATACGGCAAGAGTCAACCGCAGGATCACGGTCATTAGCGGCAGCAGCCTGCAAAGTGAGCAAACACGGATAGATGCCAAAGGCACCGTCAAGATGGGCAAAATCACAGTATCTAACGACAGGTGGAGCACGCCTGGCAGCGGACAAGTAGAAGTGGAGCAGAACCGTCGTGACACCCTACAGGACAACCAGCAATTTATCAGTGTGATGGATGGGGAACTCGCATATATCCGAACCGGGCAAATCGTCCCATTCACGCAAGAATGGGTAATGCTGACCAGCCGCTACGTACATGCAGAACGTTTCACGGACTGGCGCGAGATCAGTACCGGGTTCGCCGTCCGGCCACGCACGATAGGGGATCCAGCATCCGGACAAATCGAGCTAGAAATCATGCCACGCATCGCCAGTGCCGACGGCCAAGGTGTCATCGATTTTGAAGAAATCAGCACAATTGTCCGCACATCGGTTGGATCCTGGGTAGATTTGGGTGGCACCATGCAGAGAAACGATGCAATCAGCCAAAAAATTCTGGGATTTTCCAGAAGCGACAATACCACTAACAGCCACCTACAGATTCGCGTGGATTAGAAAAAGTTTAAGTTGCAGCCGTAACGTGTTGCAAAATAACGATTTTTCACAAAAAAATAGCCTACAATCTCAAAAAGTGCTGAAGTTTTATAAAATTACTGGTAAAATTTGCGCCATTCGGTAGGAAACTTTTCTACCGTACTAGTTTTTAGTTCATTATTCATTAAGGAAAATAAAATGACACGTTCCGCTCTGTTGGCCGCTTTGTTGGCTCTTGCTTTGACCGCTTGTGGCGAAAAGAAAACTGAAGAAGCTGCTCCTGCTGCTGAAGCCGCTCCTGCCGCTGCAGCTCCTGCTGAAGCTGCACCAGCTGCTGAAGCTGCACCTGCTGAAGCTGCACCAGCTGCTGCTCCTGCTGAAGCTGCACCAGCTGCTGCTCCTGCTGAAGCTAAGTAATTGCTTTAAGCAACAAAAAAGCCGAGCAATGCTCGGCTTTTTTGTTTTTACATTTTTCTAAAAGCTGCGCCAGTCGAACCCTGACGCCTGATCTGCAATCCCAACCCACTCCTGACCACAATTCAATGCTGCAGAAAGCGCTGCCTTAGCCAAATCCGGCGTATTGTTCTTGGCACTCAAATGCGCTGCAATGACATGCTTGAGTTTCCGATTATCAAGCCTGGATAACAGGCCGGCTGCACTCGTATTATCCAGATGACCAAGCCTTCCCCCTACGCGTTTTTTCAGGGCAGGGCTATAGGGGCCATTCTTTAACATATCCAAATCATGGTTGCATTCCAGCACCAGCGCATCACACCCTGTTAGCATTGCTTCGATATGAGGCGTAGATATGCCAGTGTCAGTCAGCACACCTAGACTATACTGCCCATCGCTAAAGACGAACTGTGTCGGTTCTCGTGCATCATGCGGAACAGGGTAAGGCGCCACTTCGACATCCTGAATCTGGAATCGCTGATGGCTATCGATCACTCGCAAGTCAAGCAACATGCCTTCAGGCAAATATCGCTCCACCATGACTCGAGTACCATAGCTAAGCCAGATTGGGATGTTGTGGGAAGCGGCAAACTTGAATGCCCCTTTTGCATGGTCATCATGCTCATGAGTCAGGATGATGCCGGTGATCTGCTGCGCATCCAATCTACGGGCAATCAGGCGTGAAGCAAGGTCACGCTGCCCGAGCCCACAATCAAGCAGCAAGCAGGTATTACCATGTTCGATGACCATGCAATTGCCCGCACTTCCACTGGCGAGTGAGGCAAATCGCATGGTTACTTCAATTGTTCGTAAAGCAGCGAGATAATCTTGTTGGCAGTCGTGCTGTTGTTGCGTTGATTATCTTTATCCACCACGTTCACTTGAGTACCAGTATCGATATCACTAACCTTGATCCGGTACTGCTTGGATGGATCAGCCTTGTCATCCTTGCCTTTCCAGAACTGCAATTTGTCCACAATCGTAGGTTCATCCTTAGGTTTGGATTTGTTTTCTACTGGCTCGTCGTCCTTCCAGAAAGCCAAAGTATCTAACAGGCCTTTTTTCTTCTTAGGACCATTATCGATATCCACATCGGCATAACGGACATAGAACAGACCCGTTGAACGATCCTTGTCCTCAATCACAAAGCCGATTCTATCAAGCGCCAGCCCGACACGGCGCCAGCCACGGTCATATGGGTCGCGGAGTTTCAGCGTCACACTGCTATCCGCCTCTTTATACACCTCGGCACGCTTTTCTGTGTTCGGATTGGCAACAATCTCCTGCGCACGTTTCTCGGCCACACCAAGTTTTACCATCAACCGACGCAACAACTCAGCATCGAGGTCACTATCAATCTCATCGACTTTTTCACTATTAGCCTTATTTGCATCAGCACGATAACCCGTATCAATCTCACCCATCTGGGTCTGGACACGATTTTTTCCATCATCTGGTGCACCAGCTACAGTACGATGTGTCATGTAGATCTCTGTTGTACCCTCTTTTTCACCACGTTCCAGGCGAGTACGGAATTTGCGCCTATCGGCCAACCCTGACAGCTTATCCAGCCATTTGTCAAATTTGTCCATATAGCCGCCTTTTTGTTCTTTGGCTTTGATGGCATCAGCCTCTATCCACTCCGTTTCCATCACACCAGTATCCGGACTCTCCACACGCACCGCAAATCCTTGGTCAATCCAGAATTCGCGAATCACCGGCCAAATTCTTTCTGCCGGCGCATTCACCACCAGCCAGCGTTGGGCGCCCGCTTTTTCCATGCGTACACCTTCAGGATTCACCAACACTTTTTCCACACCGGCCTGTTCAACCTCCTGACCTTGGCTATAGGCAGAATAGCTCGTGCTGCCACCGGGAACACTATAGGCATCACTGGTTTGTGCAGATGTCAGGTCTGGCGGCACTTCCAAAGGCCGCGCACGGCCAGAGCCTTTGTAATCTGAAGTTGTATCGACAAACGGAATCGAATCGCAAGCACTTAGCATTGTCACCAGCAACAATGAAGTTAGTACTTTTACAGAATTCATGTATTTCATTTCTCACCTATCTTGCATAACATGTCGGACAGCTCAAATCACAGCAGCAGCATGCATCGCTGCCCGCAAAGGCTCATGAAATTGCGCTGACAAAGTCACTAATGGCAAACGAATGCCAGATTGAATAAGCCCCATTTCTTGCAACACCCATTTCACAGGGATCGGATTCGCTTCTACAAACAGTTTTTGATGCAAACCGAACAGTTTGGCGTTAATTTTGCGCGCAAGTTCAAATTTTTCATCGAATGCCGCCATACACATTTCATGCATCAGTTTAGGCGCCACATTGGCCGTGACGCTGATGACACCTTTCGCCCCCATCATCATCAAAGGCAGGCTGGTTGCATCATCCCCGCTGTACACCATAAAACTTGCAGGCGCGCGATTGATTAGATCCGTGCCGCGCTCCAAGCCGCCAGTGGCATCTTTGATCCCGACGATATTCTTCACTTGCGCTAGGCGCAACACCGTATCATTGCTGATATCGCATCCTGTACGACCAGGTACGTTATACAGGATCTGCGGGATATCCACTGCAGCGGCGACCGCAGCAAAGTGCTGATACAGCCCCTCTTGCGTAGGTTTATTGTAGTATGGGGCCACCAGCAAACAAGCGTCCGCCCCCAGATTCTTGGCTTGCTCTGTCAATTCGATCGCCTCTTGGGTCGAGTTGGCACCAGTGCCTGCAATCACCGGCACGCGTTTATTCACATGCTGCACAGTGGTTTGAATCAACTGGCAATGCTCTTCTACGTCCACCGTAGGGGACTCGCCAGTCGTACCCACAATCACGATACCATCCGTGCCAGCTTCGATATGCCAATCAATCAATCTGCGCAGCGCTGGCAAATCCAAGCTGCCGTCAGGCTGCATGGGAGTAACGATGGCGACCAAACTGCCTTGAAACATAGTTATTTAGACCAAATAAAAAATAATCGCGTATTTTAACCGAAACTGCGACAAGATGGCTAAATGCGACGTGAAGTAGCTTGCATATAATCAATAAAAATACCGATATATTTATCCGTTCTTTGTACAACCCTATCGTTCATCCTAAAATGGCACACTTCTCAGTCTTGGGTTTAACGCATAAGCCGTTTCATTGGTTGATTCAATGACGCAGGCCTCAGGAACGAGCTATAATATTTCCAGCTAAAATCGATTAAACGCATATGACGCATCAATACATCCTGATTTTGATTAGTACGGTGTTAGTCAATAACATCGTGCTGGTAAAAATCCTCGGACTCTGTCCGTTCATGGGGGTGTCCAAAAAGCTGGAAGCCTCCGTCGGCATGGCCGCAGCAACTGCCTTTGTACTCACCATCGGCAGCATGACCAGCTGGGCGATCAACCACTACCTGCTGGAACCCAACAATCTGGTCTATCTGCGCACACTATCATTCATCGTCGTCATCGCCGCAGTCGTCCAGTTTACCGAGATGGTGATGGAAAAAAGCTTCCCATTGCTTTACCAGATGCTGGGAATCTACCTGCCTTTGATCACTACCAACTGTGCTGTATTAGGCATCCCCTTACTGAACGCACAATCCAGCCACGGCCCTTTGGAATCCGGCCTGTATGGGTTTGGCGGCGCATTGGGCTTTTCTCTGGTGCTAATCCTGTTCGCCAGCCTGCGTGAGCGACTGGAAGCCGCAGATGTCCCCGCACCGTTCAAGGGTTCGGCTATCGCGATGGTCACCGCGGCGCTCATGAGCCTGGCTTTTATGGGCTTTGCCGGATTGGATAAATACTAGCAAGATGTCCATTGCTCTAATCATCATGATTGGCCTTGCGCTGGTATTGGGTGCCTTGCTGGGTTACGCCGCGCTCAAATTCAAGGTCGAAGGCGACCCATTGATTGCGCGTATCGATGCCATCTTGCCGCAAACCCAGTGTGGCCAATGCGGCTATCCCGGCTGCAAACCCTACGCAACCGCCATCGCCAAGGGCGAGGCAGACATCAACCAATGCCCGCCCGGCGGTGACGCAGGAGTCCGCGCCTTGGCTGACCTACTGGGGGTGGAATACAAACCGCTCAATGCCGAGCATGGTGCACCAAAACCAAAATCCGTCGCATTCATCGACGAACAGACCTGCATCGGCTGCACATTGTGCATCCAGGCCTGCCCGGTGGATGCGATCCTTGGTGCAGCCAAGCACATGCACACCATCATCGCCAGCGAATGCACGGGCTGTGAGTTATGCGTAGCACCGTGTCCGGTAGACTGCATCAGCATGATTCCGATTGGCGAGACGCCTGACAACTGGAAATGGAAATATCCAACCATTCCTATCGTGCCTGCAGGATTGGTTAGCAAATAAATGAACGCTCTAGTCAATTTTGCAAAAATATTCAAGTTCCATGGCGGCGTACACCCTCCTGAGAACAAGACCCAATCGACGCAACTGCCGATTGCGCCATTACCCTTGCCCGAAAAGCTGGTGTTGCCGCTGCGGCAGCATGTCGGCAATCTGCCAAAAATCAAAGTCTCGGCCGGAGACAAAGTGCTAAAAGGACAGCTGCTTGCAGAAGCGGAAGGTACAGTATCCGCCGCGATACATGCTCCCACCTCCGGTACGATTGCCGCCATCGAAGACGCCGTCATTCCGCACCCTTCCGGTCTGCCTGACAAATGTATAGTACTGACGCCAGACGGCCGCGATGAATGGATTGCGCGTACCCCGCTGGACTGGCGCAACATGGAACCCAAAGCGGTTATCACCGAACTGCGCAACTCCGGCATCGTGGGGTTTGGCGGGGCAACCTTCCCATCGCACATCAAGTTGCGCACCGATGACAAATCCAGCGTGCACACACTCATCATCAATGCGGCGGAATGCGAGCCTTACATCACCTGCGACGACATGCTGATGCGCGAACGCGCCAGCGAGGTTGTGCAGGGAATCCAGATCGCACAACATCTGCTGGGTGCGGAACAAACTGTTATCGGCATTGAAGATAACAAGCCAGAAGCCGCAACTGCCATGCAGGCCGCCGTGGCTGGAACGAATATCCAGGTAAAAGTGGTGCCAACACTCTACCCCAGCGGTGATGCGAGGCGCTTGGTCTACCTGCTCACCGGCATGGAAATCCCGCACGACAAACGCACCACGGAAGTCGGCCTGCAAGTATTCAATGTCGCCACAGTGCTGGCACTGCATCTTTACCTGGATTTAGGTGAGCCCGCTATCAGCCGTATTGTCTCAGTTACCGGCAACGTCGCACGCCCGCAGAATTTCGAAGTGCTGTTCGGCACGCCCCTGCGCCACTTGATCCGGGCTGCAGGCGGTGCCAACCCTGGCACAACACACTACATCATGGGCGGGCCGATGATGGGCTTCAAACTGCCTGGCGATGATGTGCCCATCAGCAAGGCTGCCAACTGCATCATCGCATCAGCACCCGATCTATTTGCACCGCCGCCGGTGCCGATGCCGTGCATCCGCTGCGCACGCTGCGCAGACGCTTGCCCCGTCAATTTGCAGCCACAGGAACTTTATTGGTTCGCAAAATCAGACAATTTCGAGAAAGCACGCGATTACAAACTGTTTGATTGTATCGAGTGCGGTGCCTGTGCTTACGTCTGTCCCAGCAACATCCCGCTGGTGCAGTACTATCGCTATGCCAAGAGCGAGATTATCACCGCTGACCGCGCCAAAGAAGCCGCCGATCTGGCGCGCCAACGCAATGAGTTCAGACTGCATCGCATCGAACGCGAGAAGCAGGAGCGCGCCGCCAAACATGCGGAGCGCGCGCAAGGCGCCAAGGCAGAAGCCGAAAAGGCACCTACGCCGCAAGCCAATCAGGATGTGGCTTCCAAGCCAGCCACTCCTGATGCAGATGCAGCTAAGAAAGCGGCCATTGCGGCCGCTATCGAACGCGCCAAAGCCGCCAAAGCCGCTGCTGCCCAGTCTGGCGAAACACCAAAGAATACTGAACCGGTATCCAATGCGGTAAAACAGGAAATCGCCGAGATTGACGCGCGACGCAAAACAGTAGGCCTGGAAGGCAAGCTGGACGAGGCTTCCAGCGACGCCAGAAAAGCCATGCCGGAAGTGGATACTGAAAAACAAGCAAAAATCGCTGCCGCCATCGAGCGCGCGAAGGCTGCCAAGGCAGCTGCAGAAGCAGCAAAAAAACAGAACGAACCTACGGATAAATAAAAAGGGAAAACGTGCTCCAATCACCCTATATTTCTAACGCCCCCTCTGTCAGCACCATCATGCTGAAGGTGTTACTGGCGCTCGTGCCTGGCATCATCGCTTACGTTTGGGTCTATGGCGGCGGCGTACTGGTTACCATCGCGCTGGCCACGGCTACTGCATTATTGGCCGAAGCCTTGATGCTGCGTCTCCGCAACCGCCCGGTCAAACCTTTTATCACCGACTATAGTGCCGTCCTCACCGCTTGGCTGCTGGCGCTGGCTATTCCTCCGCTCAGTCCATGGTGGCTGATCGTGGTGGGCACATTGTTCGCCATCGTCGTCGCCAAACAGCTGTATGGCGGCTTGGGCTACAACCCGTTCAACCCGGCCATGGTAGGTTATGCAGCACTCCTGATCTCCTTTCCGGCATTGATGACCAAATGGCCGGCGGCACTGGAGATCGCCCAGACCAAACTGAGTTTTGCCAACCAGCTGCACTACATCTTTGGCGGCCTGCTGCCAGGTGATATCAAACTGGATGCAGTCACCAGTGCCACGCCGCTGGACTACCTGAAGACACAGCTCAAGCTGAACCATGAGGTAGCTAGCATCGCGCAGGCGCCTTTGTTTGGTGCGGTCGGCGGCAAGGGTAATGAATACGTGACCTTTGCCTATTTGCTAGGCGGATTGTATCTATGGCAGCAAAGAATCATCAGCTGGCATTTGCCTGCCGCCTTTTTAGGTGCGCTGGCACTGATGTCTGGCATTTTCTGGCTGATAAACCCGGCGCATTTTGCTTCGCCGCTGTTCCACCTATTCTGCGGTGCCAGCATGCTGGGCGCGTTCTTCATCATCACAGATCCGGTGAGCGGCCCGACAACGCCAAGAGGCAAGCTCTTTTTTGCTGCCGGCGTGGCCATCATCACCTTCCTGATTCGCACATATGGCGGCTACCCTGATGGTGTCGCGTTTGCGGTGATATTCATGAATATCTGCGTACCGTTGCTGGATGCGCATACGCAACCTCGCGTGTTTGGATATGACAAATGAAAGATATCATTAAAAACGCCCGTAAAGATGCGCTGACACTGGTCACATTTGCAGCAGTGTTTACATTGCTGATGGCGTTCGTCTATCAAATCACCAAGGCACCTATCGAAAAGAGCGAAGCAGAAGCGCGCATGGCCTTGTTTGCGCAGATCATTCCGCCCGATATGCATGATAACGACGTGCTGAAAGATACTGTTACCATTGCGCCGAACCCGCTGTTAGGCAACAAACAACCTACCGTTGCGAATCGTGCCCGCATCAAGGACCAGCCTCAGGCAATCATTCTCGAGGCGATTGCACCCGATGGCTACAGCGGCGACATCAAGCTGCTGATTGCCATCAAATACGACGGCACCGTGAGTGGTGTGCGAGTGCTGACGCATAAAGAGACGCCTGGCCTAGGGGATTACATTGATATCGCAAAAGGCAACTGGATAAAACTTTTTGACGGCGAATCACTCACAAAAACAAATGAGGTGGAATGGAAAGTCAAAAAGGATGGCGGCAAGTTCGACTACATGGCTGGCGCCACCATCACACCGCGCGCGGTAGTCAAAGCGGTGCACAAGGCGCTACAATATTTTGAAGCCAACAAGGCGCAATTGTTCGCTTAGGGAAGTAACAATGAGTCAGTATAAAGAGATCGCCCTCAACGGCTTATGGAAACAAAACACCGGGGTAGTCCAACTGTTGGGACTGTGCCCTACCTTGGCTGTCACCACATCAGCAGTCAATGGTATGAGCTTAGGTATTGCCACAGCAGTCGTGATGGCTTGCGCTAACGGTGCAGTATCACCTGTCCGCAAACTGGTGCCGGACGAGATTCGTGTGCCGGTATTTATTCTGGTGATTGCAGCACTGGTAACCATCATCGATTTGACAATCCACGGCTTTGCAGAGCCATTGCACAAAGTGCTCGGTATTTTTATACCCCTGATCGTGGTGAACTGTATCGTGTTAGCACGAGTTGAGTCTTTTGCTGCAAAAAACGATCCGCTGCCTTCCATGTTCGATGGCCTGATGATGGGCTTGGGATTAACAGCAGTACTCACTATTCTAGGCGGCATGCGTGAGGTTGTCGGCAAAGGTACGCTCTTTTCCGGACTGGATTTAGCCTTGGGGCCACAATTCAAACAGTACGTCATTACTGTCATCCCCGACTATCACGGCTTCCTGCTTGCCGTCCTTCCCCCAGGGGCTTTCTTAGGATTGGCCTGCTTAGTCGCCTATCGCAATTGGGCAGAGATGCGCAACACGCAACCACAAGCGAATCTGTCGCTGCAGCCTGACCATTAGCGTGCATGAACGCGGAGAAACGCCACGCCATCTTTTCGCGCCTGAGTGCGGCGATACCCAAGCCGGAAACCGAGCTAGAACACAGCAGTCACTTTGAGCTGCTGGTCGCCGTCATCCTCTCCGCCCAGGCGACTGACAAGGGCGTCAACATCGCCACGCGCAAGCTGTTCAAAATGGCCAATACACCCCAAGCCATTGTTAATCTCGGCATCGAAGGCTTGGAAAACTATATCAAAACCATCGGCCTGTATCATGCCAAAGCCAAAAACATCATCGCTTGTTGCCAGCAGCTATTGGAAAAGCATGACGGAAAAGTGCCTAATACGCGCCAAGCACTGGAAGCCTTGCCGGGCGTTGGCCGTAAGACAGCCAATGTGATGCTGAACACCGCCTTTGGCCAACCGACCATTGCGGTGGATACCCATTTGTTCCGCCTGGGCAACCGCATCAATCTCGCGCCAGGGAAGACCGTACTGGAAGTCGAAAAAAAATACCTGAAGACCATTCCGAAAGAGTTCTTGCACGATGCGCACCACCTGCTGATTCTGCATGGCCGTTATACCTGCACCGCGCGCAGCCCAAAATGCGGCGAATGCTGTATCGTGGATCTATGCGAATATCGCCACAAGAACATCCCCAAACCGCATTTAATGGCCGGAGAGGCCATGACCAAGACTAGCATGGCCGGTGAAGCATGAGAATCGCCACAGGATTAGCTACAGGTACGGCTGCAACCGCGTTTCTGGCTAGCCAGGCTGTGCAGAAAGCGCTCGACAAGCTAGACGCTGACCGTGCCAATAGCGTCCTGCTGTTCCTGACCGAAGCATTTGCCAGCAACCCGGAAGCCGCTATCAGGGCTGCCGCTAAAACAGCCAGTACCATGCAGATCATTGGTTGCTCTGCGCCGGGCATTTTTACTGATGAAGACTGGGTCATCGATGGCGCAGCGGTTGCTGCCATGGTATTCACCGGAGAAACCTCCCTTGAAGCCGCCACACCCAACCATCCCCAAACCGATCTGCTGCTTACCTTGGTAGCCCCCAACGCAATCAACGCGACCTGGCTGACCACAGAAATCCAGAAGTTCGGCGGGGTTTCCGGCGATGCAACCGGCAGAGGCCCTTTCTCTGTTTGGCAGAATGGCAAAGGCAACACTCAAGGCTTGTGTGAAATCCTTCTGCACAACACACATGGCGCAGTAGCCGCATCACACGGATTAAGGCTCATTTCCAGCCCACGTCGCATCACCGACAGCCATGGCTACGATATCAAGGCTGTTGCGGACACCCCCGCTTTGCAGACACTGCAATCTGCCTGGGAAAAAGCCAACAAGCAGTCCACGCAAATTCCTTATCACCAGTTATTAGCCGTCTATGCCGACAAGGCCGCCAGCATAGAACGCGGAGAATACCAGCCTTGCACCATCATTTCCGGCAATGAGGCAGAACAATCCGTCACACTGGCACAACCGCTTGCCGCAGGACAATGGCTAAGTTGGGCAGTACGGGACAAGGACAGCGCCCAGCTGGACATTGTCAAAACTGCTAGTCAGTTGAAACAGCAGTTAGACAGGACGCCAGACTTCGCACTATTTTTTTCATGCATGGGAAGAGGCCCTTATTTCTACGATGGGTTAGACCAAGACCTGGCCTTACTCAAAACGTTGTTTCCGAAGCTGCCTATCATCGGCTTTTATGGCAACGGTGAAATCGCCCCCATCCATGGGCGGAATACCTTGCTGGATTATTCTGCCGTGCTTGGGTTATTCACCTGCGATCAGTCCTAAAATGAGTCTATTCAATCCTAGCCGCGACGAAGTACGTAACTTCTTTTTTGAAGCTTGGCGCAAGTCCAATGCCAGCCAAACGCTGACAGACCTGGAAAAAATGGCCATACAGATCATGCAACGGCATCCGGAATATCATGCCATCCTTAACCAGCCGGAACTCTATCTGCAGCAGGCGTATTTTCCGGAACTGGGAGAAACCAATCCCTTCCTGCACATGAGCCTGCACCTGTCCATCCTGGAACAGATCAGCATCAACCAGCCCATCGGCATCACGGGCATCTATCAGCGGCTGTGCGCCATGTATGGGGACGAACACGAAGCACAGCATGCCATACTGGATTGCCTGGGTGAAACGATCTGGCATGCGCAGCGCCACCAGACCCCGCTGGACAACAACTATTATCTACAGCTGCTTACCAAAAAGGCAGGCTTGCCGCCGCCAGACGGACGTGGTTGAATACGGCATGGAAAACATTCACCACTGGCTGAGTGAGCATGGCGATTACCTGTATCGCTTCGCGCTGGCTCGCCTGCGCGACCCGCATCTGGCCGAAGATGCGGTGCAAGAGACTTTCCTGGCCGCTATCAAGAACCCGAGCTTTGCAGAACAATCCAGCGCCAGAACATGGCTGACCGGCATCCTCAAGCATAAGATCATCGACACGCAGCGCAAAAGCGTCCGCGAAATCGCCGCCAGCGAGTTGATTGAAGAAGACGCGAACATGGATGAATTTTTCGATGCCCAAGGCCACTGGTCGGATCTGCCGCAAGAATGGGGCATGCCTGACAGCGCGCTGGAACAGCAGCAATTCCTCGCCATATTGCAGAAATGTCTCGACAAATTGCCCGCCAAACAGCAGGCCTTGTTCATGCTGCGTGATGTAGAAGAAAATGAGAATGAAGAAATTTGTAAGGAATTGAATATTACTGCGACCAATGCTTGGGTGATGTTGTACCGCGCCCGGATGGGAATGAGAAAATGTTTGGAAATGAATTGGTTATAGGTGAGTTGATATGCTAACTTGCAAACAAGCCAGCCAGCTCCTTTCGCAATCGCTAGATCGTAAGCTGTCTGCCAAAGAGCGACTTTTTTTGCAACTGCATCTGCTGATTTGCAAATACTGCAAGCGCTTTGGAATACAGATCAGAATCTTGCGGACTGCGCTCAAAAAACTGAGCGTCAACGTCGAAAGCGACGAGAACGTTAGACTCCCTTCCGATGCCAGGGCACGCATCGCTAATGTGATTGAATCAACCAAAAATTAACGACTGAAAAGGAAACTTAACATGAAAGCATCTCAAAAAAACCTGGTATTGGCAGTAGTTGGCGGCGCATTCGCACTCGGCGCAAGCACAGCCACTTTTGCAGCCGGTGAAAATCCGTTCGCCATCAAATCACTGTCCAGCGGCTACCAAGTAGCTGAAAATGACACCAAAATGAAAGACGGAAAATGTGCCACAGGCAAATGCGGTGCCAACAAGAAAAAAGCCGCCGAAGCAAAGGCAAAAGAAGGCAACTGCAGCGCTGAGAAAATGAAAGAGGGCAACTGCTCGGCCGAAAAAATGAAAGAGGGCAACTCTGAAAAAATGAAGGAAGGCAACTGCAGCGCAGAGAAAATGAAGGAAGGCTCCTGTTCAGCCGAAAAAATGAAAGAAGGCAACCACGACAAGAAATAACCTTGCAAGGTAACCTGTAAGCGGATTGCGCAAGCATGAACGCTACTATCAAAAACATCAAAGGCGCGGGTTTGGGGCTAAAGCGCGAGCTGATTCCCCAGATCCAAAGCCGCTACAACTCGCCGGAAATCGCCAATATCAACTTTCTGGAAATTGCGCCAGAAAACTGGATAGGCGCAGGCGGGAAAAGTGCGCATGATCTGGCCTGGTTCGTTGAGCGCTACCCGATTGTCTGCCATGGCCTTTGCCTTTCCCTTGGCGGCCCCAAGCCTCTGAACACCAGTTTCCTTGAGCAGGTGAAATTGTTCATGGAAATGTACAACATCCCGCTATATACCGAACATCTAAGTTATTGCGGTGATACACAAGGCTATCTGTACGACCTGCTACCCATCCCGTTCACCGAAGAAGCGGTGAAATACGTCGCTACCCGCATTAGGCAGGCACAGGATATACTTGGACGACGTATCGGTATCGAGAACGCATCGTTCTATGCCGCCGCACCTATTTCTGAGATGGACGAGGTCACCTTTCTGAAAGCGGTACTGGACGAAGCCGATTGCCTGCTGCATCTCGACATCAACAACATCTACGTCAACAGCGTCAATTTCAACTTTGATGCACATGCGTTCCTGCGGCAGATTCCCAAAGACAAAATCGTCTATGCGCATATCGCCGGGCACCTGCAAGTAAAGCCGGACCTACTGGTGGACACGCATGGCGAAGATATCATAGACCCAGTTTGGGCGCTGCTGGACGAAGCTTACCGCCTATTTGGCACCTTCCCCACACTGCTAGAGCGTGATACCAACATTCCGCCACTGACCGAACTGCTGCCAGAAATCAACAAGATAGCGGAATATCAGGCGCGTCATCAGCGCGTTCAGGAAGCAGCCTGACCATGTTGGGATTCCAAAAATATCAGGCAGAATTCACCGCTCACATCCGCAACCCACAGGCAAACAAAAAACCCGCCCGCGTAGTGGATAGCCGCATGGGGGTGTATCGCGAAATCGTATTCAACAACATCTTCGCCTCGGTTTCAGCCTGCTTTCCGGTTTGCCGGCAGATATTCGGCGCCCGCGCCTGGCGCAAGCTGGTGCGCGGTTTCTTTGCCGGACATGGCTCAGAGACGCCATACTTTCGCGAGATTCCGGCACAGTTCCTGAAATATCTGGATACACAGCCCGTTGCGGAACACCTGAAACAACTCGCCCATTACGAATGGGCAGAACTGCATGTAAGTACTATGGATGTGAGTGGGAATACCACTGGGCATACCGAAACGCCACCTTTAAGCGCGCAACCTGACTTGCTGAACGAACGCCCTATCCTCAACCCGGCGCATTTACTACTTGAATACGACTATCCGGTGCACATGCTCTCCAAACGACACAAAATGGCTGAGCCAGAATCTACGCATATCCTGATATATCGCGACGATCAGTTTGAAATCAAATTCATCGTACTCAACGCCATCACCTACCAACTGCTCAACCAAATCCAGCTACACACCATCAACGGCAAGCAGGCATTGCTGGAAATCGCCAAAACCCTCAACCACCCACAGCCAGAAGCAATCGTACAATTTGGCCAGCAAATTCTGCAAGACTTGCTGCAACAAGGCGCGATAACTGGCAGCCAGAAAATAGCAAAAACATAGTTTTTCTTGCTCTGTAAGAAAGCCCCTTTGACGAAAAACTTTCCGTCATTTACGATAGTTACTTTGGATTAGAGTTAAGTATATGTCTGGGTATATGGCTGGTAAATTATTATATTGGCTAGCACTACTGGGAGCGCTTGGAGTTCTAATAGGTACATACCACGTCTTTACAAAAACTTTACCTATTGAACACCCACTTAGAAAATTCCTTGAAGGACAAAACAATAAAGGATTTTTTTTATTAGCTCAAAAGATTGCTATTGCCTTACTAATGCTTTCTCTACTCATAGTGATGGTTCTATATGGGAATTGACCCATCATTCAAGCCCGCCTAGTAAGTTTAGGGTGGATTAACTAAGTGTAATCTGCCTTATGGTAATCTTTCTTAAATTCACTGAGCTACGCACATCCACCCTAAACCCCTTGCCGCGCCTGAGGCTTGAGCATAAGCTGGGCGAAACGGCAAGGACTGTCTGAGCGCTGAAAGCGCGAGTTCCGCAGCCGTACCAGCATTGCGCTAAGACCGAAGGAAATACGCGGCAGCGGGGCAGCCTTTTCTTTCCCCTATTTCTTTTGGCTGCGCAAAAGAAATAGGGTCGACAGTCGGGCGAGACCGACAGCTTTTCTCAATCAAACTGGATTCCCGCCTTCGCGGAATGACGGATGATTCCTTTATGCGCACGCGCATTCATTACCAAAACACCTGCCCTGCAAGCCAATCTGGATGCGGATTCCAGAGGCATTGCGTCCATAATGAAAAATAAAGACCAAATAAAAAAGCCAGCTTGCGCTGGCTTTTGCTTGTGTTGAACCCGCTTGTCAATCAAACACTGCGGCTTCTCGCTCTTCTGCCGCTTTAACCACGGCTGCCTTAGCGGCGTTATCCATGTCCCACCATTGCTGAATCTCATCCAGCGTGCGGTAGCAGCCCTGGCAAAAACCTGTCGCATCATCGATACTGCAGACGCCGATACAAGGTGATTCGATTTCCTGTTCGGCAGCCATTAGCTCAATGCCCCATGGCAGTTTTTGTATTTCTTGCCGGAGCCGCATGGGCATGGATCGTTACGGCCTATTTTGGAGCCTTCGCGCATCACCGGCTGACCACTGGCAAGCTGGGTTTCTTCTGCATCGGTCGGGTTGGCCAAGGCTTCGTCATAATCCGCGTGCTGATACTGCACGTTGGAGACTTCTTCGTGCTGCACTTCTTGCTCTGCCAGCTCTTCCTGAGTGCGTACCTGTACCAGCATGGTGATCTTGGTGACTTCGCTCTTGACGGTGTTCAGCAGACCTTCAAACAACTGGAAAGCCTCGCGCTTGTATTCCTGTTTAGGGTTCTTTTGTGCATAGGAGCGCAGATGGATGCCCTGACGCAGGTGATCCAGCGCAGCCAAGTGCTCACGCCAGTGGTGATCCAGGCTTTGCAGCATGACAGTGCGCTCGAAATTGCGCATGGTCTCTGCACCGGCCAATTGCTCCTTGGCAACGTAGCTGTTATCTGCAATCTCGAAGATACGCTCGCGCAGCGTCTCTTCATGCAAATCAGGATTCTCTTCCAGCCATTTCGCGACTGGCATCTCCAGGCCAGTTTCCGATTTGATGGACTCTTCAAGCGCTGAGATATCCCATTGTTCTTCCACGCTGCCCGGTGGGATGGCGTTACTGAACATATCCAGCAGCACGTCATGGCGCATTGCAGTGATGGTATCGCCGATATCCACGGCTTCCAGCAGCTCGTTGCGCTGTTCGTAAATCACTTTGCGCTGGTCGTTGGATACATCATCGTATTCCAGCAACTGTTTACGGATATCGAAGTTGCGGCCTTCCACCTTGCGCTGTGCGTTCTCGATAGCGCGGGTGACCATGGCATGCTCAATCGCCTCGCCTTCCGGCATTTTCAGGCGTTCCATGATGGCAGCCACACGGTCGCCGGAGAAGATACGCAGCAAATCGTCCTGCAGCGAGAGATAGAAACGGCTGGAACCTGGGTCGCCCTGACGGCCGGAACGGCCGCGCAGCTGGTTATCCACGCGGCGGGACTCATGACGCTCGGTACCGATGATGTGCAGGCCGCCAGCGGCTTTCACCAGCTCGTGACGCTGTTGCCACTCTGCCCTGAGCTGTGCGACCTTTTCCTGTTTCTGCTCGGCAGACAATGATTCGTCTGCTTCTACCGCCTGAATCTCCGGCTCAGGACTGCCACCCAGCACAATGTCCGTACCACGGCCCGCCATGTTGGTTGCAATGGTGATGACGCCTGGACGCCCAGCCTGCGCGACGATATGCGCTTCGCGCTCATGCTGTTTCGCGTTCAATAACTGGTGTTCCAGTTTTGCCTTGTTCAGCAGGTCTGAAATGATCTCCGAGTTCTCGATCGAGGTCGTGCCTACCAGCACTGGCTGCTGGCGTGTCTGGCAGTCTTTGATGTCATCAATCACCGCTTTGTATTTTTCCGCAGTCGTGCGATACACCTTGTCCATCGCATCCTTGCGGATTTTTGGACGATGCGTTGGGATGACCACGGTTTCCAGTCCATAGATCTGGTTGAACTCATACGCTTCGGTGTCCGCAGTACCTGTCATACCGGACAGTTTCTTGTACATACGGAAATAGTTCTGGAAGGTGATGGAAGCCAGTGTCTGGTTCTCTTTCTGAATCTCCACACCCTCTTTGGCTTCCACGGCCTGATGCAGACCATCGGACCAGCGGCGGCCAGGCATCTTGCGGCCGGAGAATTCATCCACGATCACGATCTCGCCATTTTGTACCACATAATGCTGGTCGCGATGGAACAGGTTGCGCGCCCGCAGGGAAGCATACAGGTGATGCACCAGCGTGATATTGGCCGCCTCGTACAGACTGGAACCAGCTGGCAGCAAACCGGAGCTTTCCAGTATCTGTTCAGCGCGCTCGTGACCCGCTTCGCTCATGGTGACGTTCTGGCCTTTTTCATCCACCCAGTAATCGCCTGCGCCATCTTCTGTCGCTTGTTTGACGAGCTGCTTGGCTACCGCATCGATGGCCCTGTACAGATCCACGGTACTTTCAGCCTGTCCTGAAATGATCAATGGCGTACGCGCCTCATCGATCAGGATCGAGTCCACTTCGTCCACCAGCGCGTAATGCAGGCCGCGTTGTACGCGTTCCTGCTGGCTGAACACCATGTTGTCACGCAGATAGTCGAAGCCGAATTCGTTATTGGTGCCGTAGGTGATATCTGCAGCATAGGCCTGCTGCTTGGCGTCATGCGGCATCTGGGACAGATTGATACCGACGGTCATGCCCAGGAAATTGTAAATCTTGCCCATCCACTCGGCGTCACGCTTTGCCAGGTAATCGTTCACAGTCACCACATGCACACCTTTGCCGGTCAAGGCGTTCAGGTAGGTCGGCAATGTAGCCACCAGCGTTTTACCTTCACCCGTACTCATTTCGGCGATCTTGCCTGCATTCAGCACCATGCCGCCAATCAGCTGCACGTCAAAATGGCGCATACCCAGCACGCGCTTGCCAGCCTCCCGCACAACAGCAAAGGCTTCTGGCAACAGCGCTTCCAGCTTTTCACCAGCTTGATAGCGTTGCTTGAACTCATCTGTCTTGGCACGCAGCGCTTCATCGCTCAGCGCTTGAATGCTGGGTTCCAGGGCATTGATCTTTTTGACGATTTGACCGTATTCCTTGACGAGCCTTTCATTACGGCTGCCAAAGAGTTTTTTAAATAGGGCTGATAACATGGAAAAACACCGATTTTCCGAAAAAACTCGGAAACCTCTTGATTTAGTTTAATTAGAAAATTTCAAAATGGGGCTTATTATGACCGAATTCGATAGATAGTTGATACGCTTAACTGATATTTTTGTGCAAATATTTACGGGGATCCAGCGCATTTCCGTTCAAACGGATTTCATAGTGCAAATGCGGCCCTGTAGAACGCCCTGTACTGCCAACTTCGGCGATTTTCTGGCCTTTCACTACACGTTCGCCAACCTTGACCAACAGTCTTGAGGCATGGGCATAGCGTGTCTCCAAGCCAGAACCATGGTCGACCTTGACTAGGTTGCCATAGTCAGGGGTCTGCTCCGCGGCAACTACGATACCATCTGCTGCTGCGTAGATAGGGGTGCCCGTGTTGGCCGTGAAATCCAAGCCCTCATGAAAAGCCTTGTTGCCATTGAACGGATCGATACGCCAGCCATAGCTGGATGAGTTGTAGGCAGCCTGTATCGGGCTGGCGTTTGGCAGCATCCCTTTCAAAACGCTTTGCTGCAGCACTTTCGCTTCCAGTACGCTCAGGTAATCGTCACGCTCGTCGATGGCTTTTGCCAGATCTGCAATCGCGCCCTGCAACTCAGGTTCGGTCAACGGTTTGGCATAGACGAGCGGACCGCCGCGGCCGGGCATATCCGATGTGCCAGCAGGTTTATCATTCACATCGTCTTTGCCTGGTTTGACTTTATCGCCAGCCAATTTGGACAAACGCTCATTTTGCGCATCCAGGCGCATCATGCGCGCCTGCAGCTCGCCAAGTTCCTTGGCATAGGCATCCAGATGCACCTGCGAAGAAATGATGGAATTTTTCAACTGTGGAGGCAGCATTGCCTTCACCCCTTGCTGCTTGATGTTGCTTGGGGGAGTGATAAACAGCAACGTCAACAGCACAGGCAGCAGCACCAAGCCAGATACCAGCGCGACTGTCTGCGCGGTGGAAAAGCTTTTCGCTTTTGCCAGTTTGTTAGAAACTAAGATAATATTCATTCTGACCTAATTTAAGAATTCTGCCGTCACTAAAATCGTGGACAAGTTCAGCAGCCTATTAAACAATTCAAGCGCCAGCGCTTTTTCGAACCTGCCTTTGAAAGCGTTGACGCAGCAAGCACAGGCGCATCAGAAGCTGCAGATGTGCTGGCAAAAGGTAGTGCCCGAGGAGTTGGCGCACCTTAGCTCGGCTCAAACGCTGTCCTCAGAAAAACTCACCGTTTTGGCATACAGCGCGAGCGCCGCTACTAAAATCAAACTATTGAGTGCTAGGTTACTGACGCAATTACAAAATTTGCAAAAAACCGACCCAAATTTCAAAGAGTGTAAAGTTACTGCAATTGCGGTAAAAGTGCAAGTAAAATATTCCCTGCCCGCCGCGCCGAAATCTCGGCGCAGAGTGCCTTTGAAGGCTGCCGCAAGCCTAAAAGCCCTGGCAAAAAGCTTGGGCGACACCGAACTTGCCAGACAACTGCAGCATCTGGCCGAAAACACATAAGCAAGGCGTTCCCCAAGCCTGAATGCCCCGGTTTACCAAGTCTTTCACACCCATGCTTTTTCCGGTTGTCGCTTGACAAGATTAGTGCCATAATCCGCTGGCTGTTACAAAAAAATTACATTTTTGCTAACTCTTTTGCGTGGTCAGATTCATCGTTTCAAGCATAATCATTAGGGAGAAGTCATGTCAGTAGCAATCACTATCGCCATCGCTGCAGCAGTTCTCGCAGTGTTATACGGCGTATTTATGAGCAAGTGGATTTCGGGACTGGATGCAGGCAATGCGCGCATGCAGGAAATTGCGGGCGCGATTCAACAAGGGGCGGCTGCTTATCTTGCCCGCCAATACAAAACTATCGCCACAGTTGGCGTGGTGCTGGCGATTCTGATCGGATATTTTCTAGGGATCAATACTGCCATCGGCTTCGTGCTGGGTGCGTTACTGTCCGGTGCTTGCGGCTTCATCGGCATGAATGTGTCGGTCAAATCCAACGTACGAACCGCACAGGCAGCTACCAAAGGAATCGGCGCCGCATTGGATGTTGCCTTTAAAGGCGGCGCGATCACTGGCATGCTGGTAGTTGGTTTGGGCCTGCTCGGAGTAGCCGGATTTTACGCCTTCCTCGGCGCAGAAAATGCAGCGGACCTGAATCCATTGATCGGTCTGGCGTTCGGCTCCTCCTTGATTTCCATCTTCGCTCGTCTGGGTGGCGGCATCTTCACCAAAGGCGCTGACGTTGGTGCAGACCTGGTCGGGAAAGTGGAAGCCGGCATCCCGGAAGACGACCCACGCAACCCAGCCGTGATTGCTGACAACGTGGGTGACAACGTGGGCGACTGTGCGGGTATGGCGGCTGACTTGTTCGAGACCTATGCGGTGACATTGATTGCCACCATGGTACTCGGCCACCTGATGGTGGCGGATGCCGGTCCGAACGGCGTATTACTGCCTCTGATGCTGGGTGCAGTTTCTATCGTGGCCTCCATCATTGGCTGTTTCTTCGTCAAGGCCTCGCCTGGCATGAAAAACGTGATGCCTGCCTTGTATAAAGGCCTGGCTGTAGCAGGCGTGCTATCACTCATTGCCTTCTACTTCGTAGTGCAATACCTCTTCCCGGAAGGCTATACGCATGGCGATCTCACAGTATCCTCCAACGCGTTGTTCGGTACTTGTGCGATCGGCCTAGTGCTGACTGCCGCATTGGTGTGGATCACCGAATACTACACCGGTACTGACTATGCACCGGTGAAGCATGTTGCACAAGCTTCTACCACCGGCCATGCTACCAACATCATCGCAGGTATCGGCGTATCGATGAAATCTACCGCCCTGCCAGTGATTGCAGTGTGTCTGGCCATTTACGGTTCATTCCACCTGGCTGGCCTGTATGGCGTAGCGATCGCTGCAACATCCATGTTAAGCATGGCAGGCATCGTCGTGGCACTCGACGCATATGGCCCCATCACTGACAACGCTGGCGGCATTGCAGAGATGGCTGAACTGCCAAGCAGCGTGCGTGACGTGACCGACCCGCTGGACGCTGTGGGCAACACCACCAAAGCCGTGACCAAAGGCTATGCGATTGGTTCTGCCGGCTTGGCAGCGTTGGTATTGTTTGCAGACTACACACACAAACTGGAAGCCGCAGGCATCACTGCCAGCTTTGACTTAAGCAACCCGATGGTCATCATCGGCCTGTTCATCGGCGGTCTAATCCCATTCCTGTTCGCCGCGATGGCCATGGAAGCCGTTGGCCGCGCAGCTGGCAGCGTAGTAGAAGAAGTGCGCCGCCAGTTCCGTGAGATTTCAGGCATCATGGAAGGCACCGCCAAACCGCAATATGGCAAGGCAGTCGACATGCTGACGACAGCAGCCATCAAGGAAATGATGGTGCCATCCCTGTTGCCAGTCGCCGTACCGATTCTGGTTGGCCTACTGCTTGGCCCTGTCGCGTTAGGCGGCATGCTGATGGGTACCATCGTCACAGGCCTGTTCGTGGCCATCTCCATGTGTACCGGTGGCGGCGCATGGGACAACGCCAAGAAATATATTGAAGATGGTCATCACGGCGGCAAAGGTTCTGACGCACACAAAGCGGCAGTGACTGGTGATACCGTGGGCGACCCATATAAAGACACTGCAGGCCCAGCTGTGAACCCGTTGATCAAGATCATCAACATCGTAGCTCTGTTAATCGTACCACTTTTGCACTAAATTTCCGTGCAATAAAAAAGGCGACTTAAGTCGCCTTTTTTATTGCCATTCTAGCCATCATTCCCAACGATGCCCCAGAAACCGCACGCAGCCTCTATTCCAGTGCATCTTTTCCGCTCGCGGGGTTTAAGCATCTTATTCTTGCCGTGGCAGCAGCAAATCTTCCAGAAAGAACGCCGACAATTCCGCCCGCCCGGCCATACCGGATTTGCGGTAAATCGCACGCGCCTGATCGCGTATCGTCCGCTCGCTCGTATCACGCACATCTGCAATCTCGCCATGGCTCAACCCTTTCAGCATCAGCATACCCACTTCCGCCTCCGCCCTAGTCAGCTGCCAGGCATCGAACTGCTTCTGGATCTGTGCCGCCAAACCTGCAACAAGTTCATGATTAGCCTCGCGCCATTGCTGCGCCTCCTGGTTCGCAAGCACTAGATGGTGCTTGAGTGTGTCAATTCTGGCCTTGGCAGACAGATAGTAAAGCCTGCCAAAATAGACGATACCCACCAGCGAGCACAACAAGATCAGCACCTCTATCAGCAAATGCGCCCAGGCGATGCCATCTCGGTAATCCCCCAGCACATCCACTGCGATGAGAATAAACACTACTACGCTGAATAGGATCGCCCATTGGCTTAGCCGTTTGCTGTTGATATTATCTTCTTCTGAAAAACTCATGGATGCTTGCCTTTACGTCGTATGACGGATGTGAATGTTGCAAGTTTAGCGCAATATGCGCTCTACTGAATTTCTCAGACAACCAAAATGGAGAACTGTCATGGCAAGTGATAAAAAAATTGTGAGTGTGTGGGACCCATTAGTGCGCATCGGGCACTGGACGTTGGTGATAGCATTTTTCACCGCCTACTTTACCGAGGATGACTTAATGGAAGTGCATACCTGGGCTGGATACACAGTGGCTGCAGTCGTCCTGATTCGTATCGTCTGGGGTCTGGTCGGCACCAAACATGCGCGATTCAGCGATTTCATCTATGCACCAGCTAAGGTATTTGCATACCTTAAAAACCTGCTGGCACTCAAACCGCAGCATTATATCGGCCACAACCCTGCAGGCGGCGCGATGGTGATCGCCCTGTTACTCAGCCTGACTGCCACCACGTTTACCGGCATGAAACTGTATGCAGTGGAAGAAAACGAAGGGCCATTTGCAATCACAGCACAGCAAGCGCAAACGCAAATGGATAAGGCCAGCATCATCAGCGCCGCAAAAGCCGAGGAAGACGAAGAAGATAACGATGCCAACGAAAAAGCTGAAGGCGCAAAAAACGGACATGTGGTAGACAAGCAAGCCGAAGAATATTGGGAAGAACTGCACGAAACATTTGTAAACCTGACTTTATTTCTGGTATTCCTGCATATTGGCGGCGTTATCTTCTCCAGCATTGTAGACAAGGAAAAACTGGTCAAATCCATGATCACCGGCAAAAAAGAAGTGGATGATTCCTTTCAGTAAGCATGGTTATAATGCTTAAAATCGCTGACAAGGATATTTATCTTGAGACACTTCGAGTTTCACCGCTCTCACCGCATCGGCTGGCTACGCGCTGCGGTGCTGGGCGCCAATGATGGCATTGTTTCCACCGCAAGCTTGCTGATTGGCGTGGCATCTGCCGGTGCCAGCCAGCAAACGCTCATCATCACCGGCCTGGCAGGCTTGGTCTCCGGCGCCATGTCGATGGCGGCAGGCGAATATGTTTCCGTCAGCTCACAAGCCGATACCGAGACAGCAGATATTGCCCGAGAGACCGAAGAACTCGCCACCCAGCCGGAGCATGAGCTGGACGAACTGACGGGCATCTATGTCAAACGTGGCCTGACGCCAGATCTCGCGCGCCAAGTCGCGATACAGTTCACTAAGCATGATGCTTTAGGGGCGCATGCGCGGGATGAGCTGGGAATCAGCGAAATCATCAGCGCCCGTCCAGTGCAGGCTGCACTGGCCTCTGCCGCCACATTCGCAGTGGGCGCTGCATTGCCATTATTGGTAGCCTGGTTCGCCCCCTATGACAAGGGGGTTTATTACATCGCGGCAACTTCACTTATCTTTCTGGCCGCGCTTGGCGGGCTGGCTGCCAACGCCGGTGGGGCAAAACTCTGGCAAGGCGCCTGGCGCGTCACATTCTGGGGCGTGCTGGCCATGGCGGCCACAGCGGCTGTCGGACACTTGTTTGGTGTGGCGGTGGGTTAAGGTTTAATTACGTATGCGCGCGTTCATTACCAAAATCATCGGCCTGTAAGGCAAGTGGGATGCAGCTTTCAGGGCAGCGAAATCGCTAATGAAAATTGACAGCTTCCCCAAAAAATAAGGGTAAAAAATGAAAAGCAAGTTTTTAATTATTAGCGCCATATTATTTTCGCACGTTGCTATCGCTCAAGAACCACTAAAAATAAAAAACATCGGGATTGGAACTAGTCTGGAAGAAATAAACAAAAACAACTTTGAGTGCAACAAGTCAACGCTTCATCCTGAGCTTACTGAATGCAAATCCATAAACGAGTTCACGGTTTCTAATGCAAAGGTAAATATGACATTAAAACTTACCAATGAAAGGGTTATTGAAATATTTTGCTATTACGACCATGATTATTATGAGCAAATCAGGGACGCTTTCTTAAATAAATTCGGCGAACCTACTTATAAAAAAAATGATGTTGTATATAACGCGATGGGTGCAGCGTTCAGTAATGATAAACATATGTGGATAGACAATGGGGACAAACTGACCATGTCTGAGCGAGTTGGCAAAATCAATAATTCTGTTTTTGTGCTCACATCTGAGGAGTCAAGAGCAAGAGATAAAGAAGATAATGAAAGAAAAAAATTACACAACAATAGCGACATCTAAATATAAGCAATATAACAACCATCAGAAAAGTGAATAGGTTCTAACATAACTTTCTCCCTGTTTATCTATCAATAAGCAAACACTGTAAAAACAAAAAAGCCTTGGAATTCCAAGGCTTTTTGGTGCACGTAAATACGTATTAGAACGCGGGTTTTACTTCGGCCTCGTTGTAACGTTTCACGCCATCCATGATTTCGCCGTGCGCTTCTTCAATGCCCACCCAGCCTTCAATCTTCACCCATTTGCCTTTGTCCAGATCTTTGTAGTGCTCAAAGAAGTGGGCAATCATGTCCAGACGCCAAGGGGAAACATCTTTATAGGTTTTTTGATAAGCATACAAGCCGCACACTTTTTCAACCGGCACCGCCAGTACTTTGGCATCGCCACCGGCTTCATCTGTCATTTTCAACATGCCTAAAGGGCGGCAGCGCACTACCACGCCTGGCAGCAATGGCACCGGCGTGATCACCAGCACATCGACAGGATCCCCATCATCGGCCAAAGTGTGCGGGATATACCCGTAGTTACATGGATATTGCATGGAGGTACCCATGAAACGGTCTACAAAAATCGCGCCGCTTTCTTTATCCACTTCATATTTCACAGGGTCACCATTGGCAGGAATTTCGATGATGACGTTAAAATCGTTCGGCAAATCCTTGCCGCTTGGAACTTGATTCAAAGACATGTCAGATGCTCAATATAACGAAGATTCAACATTATATAGCCAAGTTGTAAATAGGGTGTTGCACACGCACAATTATTAGTGCTTTTTAAGCACCCGAAATAAGCGGTTAGCTAAAAAAATAACGATTACCAACGCAAGACCGCCTAACGCGAACAAGCCCAGATGCCTTTGGACGATGGGGATATTGCCGAAAAAATACCCTGTCATTACGCACCCAGACACCCAAATCACCGAGCCTAAGCCAGTAGATCTTGCAAATGTGCCAACCTGCATCCTCGTCATGCCTGCCAGGAAAGGTGCCAGCGTGCGAATCACGGGCAGATAGTTGCAAAACAACAAACCAACAGCACCGTATTTATCATAAAAATGATGCGTTCTTTCCAACTGATCTGCTTTTGGCCAGCCCAAGTATCTTACAAAGAAAGCATAGCCAACGGTTTTCCCCAGACCATAACCGCTTAGACTCCCCAACCACGCTGCCGGCAGCAATAACGGAAGAACAACAGTCAATGAAAGGTCTCCGGCTGCACACAAAGTGCCGCACACAAACAAAAATGGATTACTTGGTAAAAAGAAAAACGGCAGAACGCCAATCTGCAAAAACACCACCGCAAATATCACCACATAAGCCAAACCAGCATGATGCATGACCAAGCTATGCAAGCCTTGGTCGAAATGCGCAACCAGCAAGGAAAACAACATGGCTTATATCTCGTTACGGCATGCCTGCAAAACACTATCCGGTGTGAGTTTAATGGCAGCAAACACCAGGAATGGAATAATCACCAAGTCATCCAAATGACCAATGACCGGTAAAAAATCCGGGATCAGATCAAACGGCAGCAGGAAATAACTGATCGCTAGCCACAAAAAAACCTTGGCTAAAAGTGGCGTTTGCGGATGGCGCATAAGCCGTTGATAGAACAGAAGCTCCGACTTGAGCTTGGCAGCAATCTCCTTGAGCTTGGCTAGCACGTTAATCCTGATTAAACGACTAGCTGGCGGCCTGTCAGCTTCTCAAAGGCTTCCATATATTTGGCCGAGGTGCGCGCAGCCACATCTTCAGGCAATGCAGGCGCAGGCGGTTTTTTATCCCATCCGCAACCTTCCAGCCAATCGCGCACATATTGCTTGTCATAACTTGGCGGATTGCTGCCGACCTGATAACTCTCTGCCGGCCAGAAGCGTGAAGAATCCGGCGTCAGTACTTCGTCCATCACATGCAGCACCCCATTCACATCCAGACCGAACTCGAACTTGGTATCAGCGATGATAATGCCTTTGGTAAGCGCATATTTTGCCGCTTCGGAATATAGCGCAATAGCGGCTTTAGCCACTTGGGAAGTCAACTCCTTGCCTATCAACGCTTCTACCTGTGCTACGCTGATGTTCTCGTCATGCTCGCCAACAGCCGCTTTGGAAGAAGGCGTAAACAACGGTTCCGGTAGTTGTTGTGCCAGTTGCAAGCCTTTAGGCAAAGCAATATCACATAAGGTACCTTTGGCCTGATATTCCTTCCAGCCGCTGCCCACCAGATAGCCGCGCACAATCGCTTCCAATGGCAGCGCCTTGAGCTTTTTCACCACCACGGCACGGCCTTTTACCTGCTCTATTTCATCTGACGCAACCACGCTTTCAGGCGCAATGCCAGTCAGATGGTTAGGCACGATGTGGCCAAGTTTCTCGAACCAGAAGTTCGCCATTTGCGTGAGCATCGCACCTTTGTTCTGAATTCCGGTTGGCAGAATCACATCAAAAGCAGAGAGCCTGTCGGTACTGACCAGCAACATGGTATTTGCGTCGACATCATAGATATCCCGCACCTTGCCTTGGTGTACCAGTTTCAGGCTTTTAATGTCCGTTTGTAAAAGAGGAGATGCCACCTAAATACTCACTTATGTTGTCACGTTGAGTTGTGATTATACCCGATAGATATAGCGCCCTCGCTTCAGACATCATCAATTCTGCATATCCAACGCATGCATTTACCGTAAACCTGAAAATGGGATTTCCTTTCAAACCATTTGCAATATTAAAGCCAAAATCTCCATCCGCCATATACATCAGTATTTTTCTTTTGGGTTAACCCTTTACACGGATTTAGTACGTTCAATATAGAACTATCGAAATAACCCGAGACTTACTACTTTACAAGGCGAATTCCACATGTCACAAGAAAACGAGAACGCATACGCTTGGCCGAATTGGGATAATACTCTGGGGAAACCACCTGTTATTAAACTGCAAGGCGAGACTGAATCACAACGTAAAAAATTCGATCAGATATTAACTAATCTGGCTGATTTATCACACGCAACAAGCGCAGTTGCCTTACGCGACCAATTTAAAAAGCTAAGCGGTGAAGATATTTATATCGATCTAAAAGAGGGGAAAACCAAAGGGGATTTGGAGAATTTGACCGGTGCGCGCGGGTTCTCTTCTGACTTGCGACTTGGCGACCAACCTATTATTAAATTCAATCCTGACACTTGGGGAAAATACCCTGCAAAAGGGGCACAGGAAATCGAGAAGCCCCACGAGCCTACTTTTCTGGAAAAAGCGAAGGCATATCATGGACTTACTGATCAACAAGCCAGCGAAGGAATAGCGGAGCTTAACGCCACACGGGGGAAATATTCCGCATATGGCATCGCCCCGCCAGAACAGCAGTTTGTTCATGAACTCGGCCATTACATCATGTTATCTGATGTAAAGAAAATGGTGGATAAATCACTATCCGAGCTACCTTACAAAGCCAAATACCTCTCTCCGGGAGAGCCAGGATACACGGAGGCCGTCGATGCAATGAATAAAAGTACCGGGCCGGCAGCTGAACAATATGTGATTGATCATTATGAAACCCCTGCCATGAAATCCATCAACCTGAATTTTATAGAACGTGATGGCCGCTATCATCAAAGTTCGATGACTTTTTCTGCCGGCAAGAACGGAATCCCTGCAGTTGGCGAAGAAGAGAAAAAGGCATTAGAAAGCGCACAAAAAATACATCTCTTGGATCCTCAATCAAGCAATCATGACCAACTTAGTCCTGAGCAGAAAATAGACCTGGCAATCAATTACATCAACACATTACCAGAACATCAGCGGGCCCCATACACACAAAACGTGCTTGATTATGCTGCTGCGAACAATATCAAGATGATCAAACAGCAAGATACAGACAACACTCACTCAAACGAAGCAGCTCACATCAGCTGAGCAATAAACAACCATTGCCTGAATCAATAGCAACAGCATTATTTGTTGTCTGTACTATCCTCATAAGGGTAACGTGTGTGTCCGTAGCGTACGGTCAACACTGCCAGTGCCATAATCAACACTGCACCTGCCACCGCCAATATCCGGTATGCATCCAGCTCCTTGATCTCCAGCACCATATAGCGCGCTAATGCAACGATACCGATATACAAAGGATAGCGCACCGGCAATTTGCCGGAACCGATATAGTGCTTGACCATGGACAGCACTTCCAAATACAAGAAGAGCAGGAGCAAGTCTGCAACAGTGACAACCCATGCCAGCCACATTTTGTAAATCTCGTGACAAGTGGCATAGACCGTGGCTATCGCGATAAAAATCAGCAGCAGTTCCTCGACGTACTCGACGCCTTTCTGCCCCATCACGCTCAGTTTGTTGTTTGGTCTCATACTCCCTCCATTCAGGGAGATTATAACCATGCTTTGAATGATTTATGTCACCCGGTGCTCACCGATTTTAATGATTTTGAATGTATTGGTGCCCCCTGGACTACCGATAGGCTCGCCGAAAGTGAAGATCACCAGATCATCTTTTTCCACTACCCCATTTTGCAAAAGCACACCTTCCATTTCGCGCAAAATCTCGTCACGGGACTTGCCAGCCTGGTCAATCGGGTATGGGTAAACACCTCGATAGAGTGTCAATTTGCGACGTGCGACTTTATCTGGCGATAGAGCATAGATCGGTACCTCGTTATCCGCACGCGACAGCCATTGCGCCGTATTGCCAGATTGCGTCAACGTGGCGATGGCCTTGACATTCAAATGCTGCGCGGTATAAATCGCCGCCATCGCGACTGATTCATCCGTATGTAAAAACACGTTGTCCGGCGCACTGAACTCTGCCTGGCTAAAGTAATCTTTTTCAGCCTCTACACAAACACGGTGCATCGCTTGCACGGTTTCCAGCGGATATTGTCCAGACGCCGTCTCGGCGGATAACATTACAGCGTCCGTTCCATCCAGAACAGCATTGGCGACATCCGAAACTTCGGCCCGAGTCGGTATCGGACTGGTAATCATGGATTCCATCATTTGCGTGGCTGTAATGACCAACTTGTTCTGTGCACGCGCCATACGAATCATGCGCTTTTGCAGTCCAGGCACTGCCGCATCCCCAACTTCGACACCCAAATCACCACGCGCCACCATGATGGCATCGCTGGCATCTATCATGACTTCAAGATGATCAATCGCTTCTGCACGCTCGATCTTCGCGACCAAGCTGGCGGTTCCGCCAGCCTTGCGTATTAGTGATTTTGCATATTCGATATCTGCGGCATTTTTTGGAAATGAAATCGCGATATAGTCAGCTTCCAAAGCTACAGCCGTCTTGATATCTTCACGGTCCTTCTGTGTCAGCGCATCGGCTGCCAGGCCGCCACCCTGCAGGTTGATTCCTTTGTTGTTGGAAAGCACACCGCCGGTAATGACGACACAGTGGATTTTATTGCCTTGTACCCGATTGATTTCCATCACGATCCGGCCATCATCCAGCAGCAGTTTCTGTCCTGCACTGACTTCCTGCGGCAACGACTTGTAATCCAGACCGACCTTTTCCTGCCTGCCTAATGGACAATCCGCATCTAGAATGAAAATATCACCCATTTTCAAAGTGATTTTGCCTTGCTCGAATTTGCCGATACGGATCTTAGGACCCTGTAAATCACACAGCACACCAATCGGCCGATTCAACTGTGCGGCAATCTTGCGCACGATTTCGGCACGCTGAATATGTTCTTCGGCAGTACCGTGCGAGAAATTCAGACGCACCACATTGACACCTGCGACAATTAGCCGCGCAATCATTTCTTCACTCGTTGATGATGGCCCCAATGTCGCCACAATTTTTGTTTTACGTTGTATCAATTTTTTACCTTAAATTTTGCTTAAATTCTGTCTTTCAGCAAAGTTCTATTCTTTAATTTACAAATCATTAAATAATCTCTGCTGCCTCAGATTCCACCAACTCTTCGCGTTCATCGACATACTGATATTGCGCTATATATTTCAACATCCGAATCAGGTTGCATGTGTAACCATATTCGTTATCGTACCACCCTATGATTTTAACAAAGGTGGAATCCAGCATGATCCCTGCCCCGGCATCAAAAATGCTTGCTGCCGGGAATCCTCTGAAGTCGGTCGAAACCAATGGCTCATCCGTATAGGCCAACACGTTCTTAAGGTAGGTATCAGACGCTAATTTTATCGCATTACAGATAAGCTCATAACTTGTTTCAGATTCCAATTCCACAGTTAAATCTACAGCAGAGACATCTGCACTAGGAATGCGCATAGACATGCCGGTGAGTTTTTTATTTAACGCCGGAATCACCTTGCCCACCGCTTTGGCCGCACCGGTACTGGATGGGATGATATTTTCGAATACTCCACGTCCACCACGCCAATCCTTATTGCTTGTACCGTCTACAGTCTTTTGGGATGCGGTTGCCGCATGGATCGTCGTCATCAATCCGCGCTTAACACCAAAATTATCTTGTAGCACTTTCACTATCGGGGCAAGTCCATTCGTTGTACAGGATGCAGCCGACACAATAGCTTCGTCCTGATAATCCCAGTGATTGACGCCATACACATACATTGGCGTATCATCTTTAGCCGGTGCCGATTGTATGACCTTTCTTGCACCTTGATCGATATGTGCACGACAAGCCTCTGTTGTCAGAAATACGCCAGTGCATTCCGCAACGACGTCCACGCCCGCTGAGGCCCAATCTATATCTGAAGGATTACTATGCGATGTCAGACGAATCTTTTTACCCTCAATTACTAAAAAATCGCCCTCTAATTGTGCATCGAACTTGAATCTGCCGTGCACCGAATCGTACTTCAGCATGTACAACATATAGTCAGGCGTTTCGATACCGTTGATGGCAACCACCTCGATATCTTTGAATTCGGCCTGATTTAATGCGGCTCGCAGCAATGTTCTGCCTATACGGCCAAAGCCGTTGATACCAACTCGGATACTCATTTCCAGCCTCCTGTTAATTACAATTACTTAAAATCAAGCAACTTTGATGCTAGAAATCCACAGCAACAAAAAAGCCTCCGTAGAGGCCTTAAAGAAAAGGTTGCGATTATCGGCTTCGTTGTTCCAGAATTTCCACGGCCGGCAATGTTTTGCCCTCCAGGAATTCCAGAAACGCACCACCGGCTGTTGAAATATAGGACACTTTATCGTAGATACCATACTTCTGAATCGCAGCAATCGTGTCGCCTCCTCCTGCCAGCGTAAAGGCTTTGGTATTGGCTATGGCGTTAGCGATGGTCTTGGTGCCTTCCCCAAACTGGTCGAATTCGAACACCCCAACCGGGCCATTCCACACTACGGTACCTGCCTTGTTGATGATATCCACCAAGGCACTGGCAGATTTCGCGCCAATATCGAAAATCATGTCGTCAGGTTGCACCGACCCTACATCTTTCTTGACTGCCGGCTCATTGGCATCGAATTTCTTGCCGCACACTACATCCACCGCGATAGGCACTTCTGCACCGCGTTGGCGCATTTTCTCGGTTAACGCTTTAGCAGTGGGCACCAAGTCATCCTCGCATAGGGATTTGCCAATCTCATGGCCGGCCGCTTTCAGGAAAGTATTGGCGATACCGCCGCCAACCACCAACTGATCCACTTTATCGGACAGGCTTTCCAGCACCGTCAGCTTGGTCGAAACTTTAGAACCCGCAACAATCGCCACCAACGGACGTGCCGGCGCCAATAATGCCTTACTGAGTGCATCCAGCTCTTCTGTCAGCAAAATGCCCGCACATGCAACTGGTGCGAACTTGGCGATACCGTGGGTAGAAGCCTCCGCACGGTGCGCAGTACCGAAAGCATCCATCACGAACACATCGCATAGCGCCGCATATTTCTGAGCGGTCTCATCCACATTCTTTTTCTCACCTTTGTTGAAACGGCAATTTTCCAGCAACACCAGCTCGCCGGAAGTCACGTCGAAACCGCCGTTCACCCAATCCTTGATCAGGCGCACTGGTTTACCCAGCTTGGCTGATATGACATCCGCTACGGGTTTTAGCGAGTTCTCTTCCGAATACACCCCTTCTTCAGGGCGTCCCAAGTGAGATGTCACCATGACCCTGGCACCTTGCTTCAGTGCATATTCAATCGTCGGCATGGACGCAGTGATACGTGCATCCGAAGTCACTTTGCCATCAGCAACAGGCACATTCAGGTCGGCGCGGATAAAGACGCGCTTCCCCGCCAAGTCCATATCTGTCATTTTGAGAAATTTCATGGCAACCTCCTATTTTGCAACGTGCTGAATCAAACGCATCAAATTGCAGGTATAGCCGTACTCATTGTCATACCAACCTACCACTTTGACAAAGGTGGAGTCCAGCATAATACCTGCGTCCGCATCAAACACCCCGGCTTCTGCACTGCCACGGAAGTCAGTGGAAACCACTTTCTCATCGGTATAACCCAGCACACCTTTCAATTCACCTTCAGAAGCCTTTTTCATTGCATCGCAAATCGCTTCATAAGTCGTCTCTTTGTTGAGCTCCACGGTCAAATCTACCACGGAGACGTCTGCAGATGGCACCCGCATCGCCATACCGGTCAGTTTCTTGTTGAGTGATGGAATCACTTTGCCTACAGCTTTGGCTGCGCCAGTGCTGGAAGGAATGATGTTCTCGAACACACTGCGGCCGCCGCGCCAGTCCTTCTTGGAAGGTCCATCCACCGTCAATTGGGATGCTGTTGCTGCATGGATAGTCGTCATCAAGCCGCGTTTGATGCCAAAGCTGTCATGTAGCACTTTGACCATAGGTGCCAAGCCGTTGGTAGTACAAGAAGCGGCGGAAATGATAGGCTGACCTTTGTAGTCACTGTGGTTCACACCATAGACAAACATCGGTGTATCATCTTTGCCTGGAGCGGACTGAATGACCTTTTTCGCACCGTTATTGATATGCGGCTGGCAAGTGTCCAGCGTCAAGAATGCCCCGGTTGACTCCACGACGATATCTGCGCCGCCGGCCTTCCAGTCAATGTTATTCGGGTCGCGCTCGGCCGTCAGATGAATCTTCTTGCCGTTCACTACCAAGCCACCGTTGACCGCTTCCATCTTTGCATTAAAACGTCCATGTACTGAATCGTATTTCAGCAGATAAATGATGTAATCGATATCGTATGAGCTGTTGACAGCAACGACTTCGATATCGCTGAATTCTTTTTCCTGTATGGCTGCACGCAATACCATGCGTCCGATACGACCAAAACCGTTAATCCCTACTCGTATAGCCATTTTCCACTCCCCTTTTATACTGCAACCACAAAAAAATTCAGGTCTCGACATCTACCGCATTGCTGCGGTGACGGCGAAACCTGAGAGTAAAAGCAATGCGCCACTTGCGTGGCGGCTTAGAAGATTACAGCACGGATTTCACCGTGTTCACCACATTTTCAACAGTAAAGCCGAAGTGTTTGAACAATGCACCACCAGGAGCGGACTCACCGAAGGTGTCAATACCAACCACTGCACCTTCCAGACCTACATACTTACGCCAGAAGTCAGGATGAGCAGCCTCGATCGCCACGCGTTTTACGCCTGGAGTCAACACGCTGTCTTTGTAAGCTTGGTCTTGACGGTCAAATACGTTGGTAGATGGCATTGAAACCACACGTACTTTCTTGCCTGCTGCAGTCAGCTCGGCAGCAGCTTGAATTGCCAAATCCAACTCGGAACCGTTAGCAATGATAATCACATCTGCTTTACCTGCAGCATCTGAGAATACATAACCTCCTTTACGGATCAAGTCGAAGTCTTTGGCATCATGTTTGATGCCTGGAACAGCTTGACGGCTCAATACCAAGCTGGTTGGGCCTTCAGTACGCTCTACTGCAGCAACCCATGCAACGGTTGTTTCTGTAGAGTCAGCTGGACGCCATACATCCATACGGGGAATCATGCGCAAGCCTGAAGTGTTTTCAACTGGTTGGTGTGTAGGACCATCTTCACCTTGACCGATAGAGTCATGGGTCAACACGTAAATCACACGTTGATGCATCAACGCAGACATACGCATACCGTTCTTCATATAGTCAGAGAACATATGGAACGTACCGCCGTATGGCAACAGGCCACCGTGCAATGCCATACCATTCATGATGGCTGACATGCCAAATTCACGTACACCGTAAGAGATATAGTTGCCTGGCTCTTTGCCGCTTACGTGTTTGAACTCTTTAGCTGCTGTCAAGTTCGAACCTGTCAGGTCAGCTGAACCGCCCAAGAATTCTGGAAGAATTGGAGCCAAAGCAGTGATTGCTTTTTGTGAAGCTTGACGAGTAGCCAATTTCTCAGCCTTTTCGTTAGTTTCAGCAATGATTGCATCAGTTTGTGCTTTCCAGTTAGCTGGCAGTTCATTCGCCATGCGACGTTTGAATTCAGCAGCTTCAGCTGGGAATGCTTTCGCATAAGCATCAAATTTCGCGTTCCAATCTGATTCGCGTGCAGCACCTTTGTCTTTTTGGTTCCAGCCAGCGTATACATCTGCTGGAATTTCGAATGGAGGATAGTTCCAGCCTATTTCTTTACGTGTTGCTGCAACTTCGTCTTCACCTAATGCAGAACCGTGGCAATCGTGTGAACCGGATTTGTTTGGAGAACCTTTACCAATGATTGTTTTACAGCAAATCAATGATGGTTTGTCCGTTACTTTTTTTGCTGCGTCAATAGCCGCTTGGATAGCCGCTTGGTCGTGGCCGTCAACTGATTGAACATGCCAGCCATAAGCTTCAAAGCGCTTAGCGGTGTCGTCTGTATACCAGCCTTCAATGTGACCGTCAATAGAGATACCATTGTCGTCCCAGAACGCCATCAATTTACCCAAGCCCCAAGTGCCAGCCAAAGCGCAAGCTTCATGAGAAACACCTTCCATCATACAACCGTCGCCCAAGAACACATAAGTGTAGTGGTCAACAATGTTGTGGCCGGGTTTATTAAATTGGTCAGCCAGTAATTTTTCAGCCATAGCAAAACCAACACCGTTGGCGATACCTTGACCCAATGGACCAGTCGTTGTTTCCACGCCAGGTGCATAGCCATATTCAGGGTGACCTGCACAGCGTGAATGCAATTGACGGAAAGACTTGATGTCGTCCATATTCAGGTCATAGCCTGTCAGGTGCAGCAAGGAGTAGATCAGCATGGAGCCATGGCCGTTAGACAATACGAAACGGTCGCGGTTAGCCCATTTCGGATTGTTCGGGTTGTGGCTCATGTTATGGTTCCAAAGCACTTCAGCGATTTCCGCCATGCCCATAGGCGCGCCTGGGTGGCCGGAATTGGCCTTTTGCACTGCGTCCATGCTCAAGGCACGGATGGCATTGCACAGATCGGTACGAGTTGCCATTTTAATCTCCCAAATGATTAGGTTGTGCGGTGTTTTTTTGTAAAACACCTTATTGTGAATTCTGTGAAAATGACGCGATGCGCCAACTTCCCGCCAAGGCTTAGATTATTACGCAGATAGGCTTTTTCAGCAAGCCTGCTTGTGACGATTATTTGTGTTTAATCAACATTTACCATCATGTTTTTGGCAACTGCACGAGTAACTGCTTCCAACACCTTGCAATTGTTCCTGGCATCAGTAAAAGTAAGGTGTGGCGCCTTGTCGTTCAGCACGCAATCACTGAAGTGTTCGATCTCCAGATTGAAATGGTTAGCTTTGGGCAAAATGATCATTTCCGACCTACCGCCCACCTCCCAACTAATCACGGGATCATCGGCAGGGTACGCCCACATATTGTGGCATTTGATCGCACCCCTGTCGCCAATGATTTCATACTCCGCTTTGCGGGCACGCTCAAAGCTGATGTCAAAATGTCCGTAACGAGCGCGGCCAAGTGAATCTTGCCCAAAATCCAGCACGCCGCTCATCACCGTATCTGCACCGTGCTCGTTCAGGTTGGCTTGGGAGATAACGCTGATTGGCTCAAGCGGCGCTTTATTAGCACCAAAGCACCAGCGCAGCGCGTGAATCGCATAAGGCCCAATATCCCACATCGCCCCACCGCCATTCGCCATGCTGCGATTGATGCGATACATGCGCGCAGGCGGCATCAGGAAAGAAAAACTGGCACGGCATGACAGCACATCACCAATCAGGCCGCTTTCAATCAACTCCCGCACTTTGGCATGCTGTGGATGAAAGCGATACATAAAGCCTTCCATCACCTTTACGTTGGCTTTTTTTGCCGCCGCTTCAATCGCACCTATATCCTGCACGCGAATCGCCATCGGCTTTTCAATCAGAATATGCTTGCCCGCCGCAATGGCCTTGAGCGCCCATTCGGCATGCTCCTCGTTCGCCATCGGGCAATAAATCGCCTCCACATCGGGATCGGCAATCAGGCTATCCAAATCGTCATAACAGGCCACGCCGCTCGCGTTGGGCGCATATTTATCCAACGTCGCCTGCGCCGCACCCGCACGACGGCTGGCAATCGCCACCAGCTGCGAATTCGGTGCCTCTATGATCGCAGGCAGTAAGCGCTCATTTACCCGCGCCGCACCGAGGATACCCCAATTGAGCCTACTCATATAAACTCCCTCACTTTGTGCAGTTAGGCTTTAAAAAAGCCTGTAACACCGGCTGCATTTCGCCAAGCCAGCGTTGTTTGGCTGCGTCATAAAACTTAGTGTCCGAATTTACTGCAAACGGCACTCCCGCCTGATCCAACTCACAGGCCACAAAATTGGCAAACGCTACCTGCTCGGATACCGTGTAATCGTTGCCATCGTTGTAATTGCCTGCCATCCAGGCACCCACCCATGTTGGCACGCCAGTTTTCTTTTGCCAATCTATAGCCGCTTGTATTTTATTACGGATAATTTGCTTTTCTTGATTAGTTCCACTCGTCCATAACTTTTGGCTGTTCTTTTTCGACGGCCCCGCGGCGTAAAAATGCCACTCAGCCATGATTTGGCCTTGGTGCTGACTTGGCAATCGAATTTCTCTCAAATTCTCCGGATCAGAGCGTACGCGAGGCGACACAAAAACGATGCGTTGCGGGTTGGTTTTACGGATTTGTACAGTAGCTTCTTCAAAATACTGGTTGAGTGCCGCCTGGTCTTTGTTAAGCGCATCGGTTACTTCAATAATCAAATCAAACGATAACAAAGGGGACTTATCTTTTAATCGCACCGCCACTTGTCCCCACCAATTAGCAGCTTTTTTCAATTCATCACTGTTGGGCTTATTTTTAAACGCATCAGCCTGATAAGCTACTACCGGAATTAAACCCACTTTCAAACAATCATCAATTTGTTTTTCTATCGTATCAAGCAAGTCTTCACTTACATCTTGCGTCACACGGATACGTACATGCTGCAAACCAGCCTGTTTAAAATCTTGTACCATTTTCAAGCTGTATGTTTGCATGCCTTTAGGCGTTTTCGCCCAATCCACATCCAGCCCCTTGCCCAAACGCTTTACATAATCAGATGGTGCAATTACGTCTTGTACAGCTTGGTTCGTTGGCTCAACTGTGACAGACTCCACTACCTGTTTTTGCTCGTGCTTACGCTCATGCGTACGTTTACGCACGCGGTCATTCTGTCCGGCTTGACAGCTCGTCAGTATCAAAAAGGCCAAAGAACCTATAGCCAAGCCTTGGTATGGCTTACTTTTTCTGAGCTTCATTTATAAATTAGCCTTCCATTTCATACAGAGCATCTTCTGTTTGTATTAATTACATACCCCAAATGACCTGAACCTAAGACCC